>JACKEB010000011.1:605000-907500 GCA_020633205.1 Polyangiaceae bacterium | reverse complement strand
AGTCGGCGGCGCCGGATTGTCCGGAGTCACTGGCCGGCCATCGGCGGCAACCGGGGGCAACGCCTCGACCCGCACGTTCAGGCCTTCGGTCGGAACTGATTTGGCCTTCGCTGTGAAGTCCGCTTCGTCCTTTGCGCCGGTGACGGCCTCGAGGATGCGCTCCGCAAGCGCCTTCGCGCGCGCCTTGTCCGTGTCCTTGTCTACCAGCACGACGGCATGGCTCGTACGCGCGGCGCTTGGGCGATCAAACGTCAGCCAGCGCTCCTGGGTGAGCTCCGACAGCTCAGCGTCGGTTGCAGGTCCCTTGGCGCGCGCGTCGGCTTCGAGCTCTTGATAGAGGGCGCGCGCCAGCTCTCCCCGGCGAACCACGCTGCGTTCGTAGGGGCTGAGACGAGCGTCCGCTGCCTGCGCGAACAAACTGTCCTGAACAGCGGAGTCCCTGGCCACCTCGAGACTGAGTCCTTGCGCAGAGGCGATGCTGCGCACCGTGGTTCCCGAAATTGGCTGAGTGCCGACGACGGCGACCGTGCCGTCGCTAAGACTCGCGCGCTGGGCGACGGGCGCCTGTTGTTCGTCCTCGCCGCACCCAGGGAGCAGCACGAACAGAAGCGCGATGGTGCCGCGAGTCGGCTTCATCGCCCTCCCTTCGGCCGCACCATGTCCGTCGCTGCTTTGAGCACCAGCGCACCCACCACGAGCCAGTACAAGGCCTCCAGATCGGCGCGCTTGCCCAGAGCGTGCACACCCACGCCAAACGCCGCGATCGCCAGGACCATCAGGACAATCGACAGCAAATCGACGGCGCGGCTCATCAAGCCCGGAACCTTACCAGAGCATCGCGGCCATGAAGCCAAGCGACAGCAGCGCCACAGCGAGACCCAGGGAGCGACTGGCTAGCTCCAGGCGAGTCCGGGGCGAATGCTGCCGAGTATTGCCGCGTGACACGCCAACCAGCGCCGCGGAAGTCACCAAGGCGACGGCCACCACGACAGCCACCGCGTGCCCAAGCAGGGCGTGCAGCGGGCGATCGATGCGCCAGGCTAGGAAGATTGGAACCACGGCGCCCGCCAGGCCCAGCCCCATGACGATGCCTGCTCCCTTTGGCAGGGTGCTGCGCGCCGTCAGCGGAGCGCCTGTGAGCGCGTGGGGATCTTGCTCCGGGATTGCGCCGACCTCACGCACGGAGCCCCAACCGAAGGCGAACAGCGCCCAGCCCACACTCCCAAGAGCCGCGCGTACGGGGTCGAGCTTCGCGCCCGACAGCAGATCTCCCAGGACCAGCCAGGTGATCACCGCAAATCCAACGAAGCCGTATACGCCCATCGCGCGCCCGACGCGCTCCCGATAGAGCGCAACGATGGGTCCGCCGATCAGACAAACCAGGGCGAAAAAAGCGCTGATCTTGGGCAGAGCCGACGCATCTCGCTGTGCGCTCGGAAGCGCCACCGTGACGATCCAAGCGTAGATCCCTGGAACCAGCACCCGGATCACTGCGGTCGGCAGGCGCTGCGACGCGCCCTCCGCCTCCAACCTCACCGCTGGTGCGCGGCTGCTCTGGGGCTCGACTTCCGACTCCACGACGGCTGACTCTAGCCTTAGCTGGGCGTCACGGGGAGCGCCGGGCCCGTATTGTTGATTGTTCGGGCCTGCCGGGCGCGAAAATCGCCGCACGCCGTATGGGGTTTGGGGGGGAGGAGCAGCGTTCGTGCGCGGTCACTCGGCAGCTCAGGCGCCGCCAAAGCGCCGCTGATTGCGCTCCTTGGCCTTGCGCGCTTCTTCCTCGCGGTCCTTGGGAGGGGCGTGGGTGCTCAGGGAGTCAAGCAGGCGCGTGGCCGCCTCCGTGACCTCCTCGACGGCGCGCTCGAACGCTTGAGCGTTGGTTTGCGACGGCGCGTTGTAGCCGGAGAGCTTGCGCACGAACTGCAACGAGGCCGCGCGAATTTCCTCCTCCGTCGCGGGGGGCTCGAAGTTGAAGAGAGTCTTGATGTTGCGACACATGGCTGAACTCCAAAGTCGGAGCGCGGGTGCGATTCCCCGCGGCAGAGAGGTTGTCAGTCTGGCGCGCCGCGCCCGAACCGCACGCCAGTCTGGCAGGTTTCAAGGCGCCTCCCAGCGGCAAAAGGCGGAAATAGTCGCTGACCGTCGCTTGGCGCGCGGCTTGCTCAAGCCTGTACATGAGCCTCTACATGCTCGAGCAAGCGCCCTATCTGCCGCCAGGGCGGCCCTCGTTGGTGGCTGTAACCCAACAGCAGAACTCCCACCGCGGCGAAGCCCGCCGCCGAGTAAGCGCGGTGGAGGCAGTGCAAGGCGCGCTCCTCGGGACCGCCGTCGGCGATTCGCTGGGCTTGCCCTACGAGGGAATGAGCCGCCAGCGAGTGATGAACACGCTGCGTGGAGATCCGCTCCGCCAACGCTTGATGTTCGGGCGCGGCATGGTGAGCGACGACACGGATCACGCCTGCCTGGTGCTGGAGACCCTGGCGGAGACGACGGATCCCGATCAATTCGCACACCAGCTCGGCGACCGTCTGCGCTGGTGGCTGGCTGGACTCCCCGCCGGTGTGGGGTGGGCCACGTTGCGTGGCATCGCACGGCTGTGGCTCGGCAAGTCACCCCACGAAAGCGGCGTCTACTCCGCAGGCAATGGTCCCGCGATGCGCGCGCCGCTGATCGGCGCGTTTCCTCAAGGCAATAACAGAGAGAAACGCCGGGCGCTAGTGCGCGCGTCCACCCGACTCACCCACACCGACCCGCGAGCGGAACAAGGCGCTCAGGTGTTGGCGAGCGCCGCCGCCTACGCTCGCCTCGGCGAGGCTCCAGAGGACATCCTGCGGTTGGTGCTGGCTGACGCTGAAGACCTGGAGCTCCACACACGGCTCGAGCGCGTCGCCGAGTCGCTCAAGAGCCCGAGCGCTGAGCTGTGCGCGGAGTGGGGCCTTGGCCGCGGCGTGACCGGCTACGTCAACGACACGGTTCCCGCGGCGCTGCATGCCTGGGCGCATAATCAGGGGCACATCGAGCCGGCCCTCGCAGAAGTCATTCGCCTTGGCGGCGACACCGACACGACGGGCGCCATCGTAGGCGCATTGTGTGGAGTGACTCACGGCGTGCAGAGCATTCCGCTGCCGTGGATCGAGGGCATCGTCGAGTGGCCGCGTTCCACCGAGTGGATGCTGCGAATGGCTGAGCGCGCCGTGCTCCAGGCACCGCTACGCCGCGTATCCTTCGTCGCTCAGCTACTCCGCAATGCCACCTTTCTCTGCGCCGTGTACGGGTTGATCGCCAAGCGCGCGCTACCACCTTATTGAGACCGCTCCCGGGGACAGGGGCGCGCTCGACCAGCGCGGAGTTTTCCACGGCGAAATCGTGCGTTGCGCTGGGACTCGCGCTGGGCTTGGAATTGCGAGACACTTAGGGGATGGGGCGCTTCTTCTCTTCGGTGTTGGCGGTGGTGTCTTGCTGTGCGGTGGGTACTCCGGGATGCGGAGGTAGCGAGTTTAGCGCTGCGGAGACGGAAGGGGCCGGAGGCAGCAGCAGCGGAGGTACTTCCTCTAGCGGAGGTACTAGTAGTGGAGGCGCTGCGGGAAGCGCTGCCGGCGGCAACGGTAACGGCGGCGCCAGCACCGGCGGTACCGGCGCTCTGGGCAGTGGCGGAAACGGCGCCGTCAGCGGGAACGCGGGTGCACCCGGCGGCAGCGGCGGTAGCGTCAGCTGCCCGGAACCCTCGGGAGACGAACTGTGGGTCGATGGCAAAGCGAGCGCCGGGGGGAACGGCTCACAGGCTTGTCCGTTCCGAACGATACCCGAGGGCATCGCCGCCCTGGGCAGCACTTCGGCAACCACGGTACTTGTGCAGTCCGGCAGCAAGTATGCCGGAGGATTTACGGTTCCTAGCGGATACACCGTGCGAGCTAGTGATCCCCAGACGGAGCTCAAGGGCACGACCATGTGCGACTCAGGGAGCGTGTGCGCGGTAGTCGTCTCGGCGAACGCCCGGCTCGAGAACTTCACCATCCTACTCGAAGACAATGAAGATGGTGTGTTGCTCGGTATGGACTCGACCCTGCGTCAGGTGAAGACGCGAGGAGGTCGCCGCGGCATCGTCGTGAACGGGCAAGCCGTGCTGGAACTCGGCGTCGAGGCCACCGACAGCGTACACAGCGGCATCGAGGTGGTGGCTGGCGGGACGCTAGGTTTCCCGAACGGGGACTACAAGTTTACTGGGTCCCAAGGTGTAGGTCTGCGAGTGCTGGGCAACGCGGTCATCGATATGTCGCACCTCACGGAGCAGGCTGCAGTCGACTTTTCGGACAGCGCGGAAGGCATCCGCTTCGAGAGTCGATCAGACGCAGTCACCGCAAGCACTCCAGCAAGCGAGATCAGATTCGCCCGCTTCCAGCGTAACCAAGTCTCACTCACCGTGCGAAACAACGTGAAGGTCAACGTCCGGAACAGCGAGTTCCTTGGCGCCGTGAACCCGGCGGTGCAGCTGTTCGCGCCCAACTTCGCGAACTTCGGAGACAACTCCAACGTTGGGGGCAACGTCTTCCAGCGCGCCGATGGCGGAAGCAGCGTGGCGTTCATGATGCTCTGCGATCAGCCGTTTTCGAACACGCCCAAGATAGCGCTTGCAGGGAACACCTTCCCCAATTGCCCGAGCATTGGCTACGCCGGTCGGCTGCAAGTAGGAAGCTGCCCCACTACCGCCTCCGGCGCTGACACCATCGCGTTCTTCCCCGGCGGGACGATACCGGGAGAAGCCGCGTTCAACGGTAGCTGCCTCTAGCAAGACACCCGAGTGCGTTGTTTGGCTTGGGCAGCTAGCGCTGCCGCCAGCCACCGCCAGGCTGACGCTCCCGAAACTCCTCTTTGAGTTCGCTGCGCGCGTCCGTTTCTAGCAGCTCACATGGATCGAACCAATGGGTGGTGACTTCGCGCGCCAGCACATCGGGGAGCTGCCCCGCAAACTCTGGGTTGGTCGGACAGCGGCGCCGCCACAAGCCGCCGCGATCAGGCATTTCCGCGAGGCAAAGCACCTCTTTGACCCCGCCGTTGCAGTTGGTGGCGACCACCAAGTACGCGCCCGGCAAGCCGGGGCAATCGGCTCTCAGGACGACATCGTGGTGGAACTCACCTTGCTTCCAGTGGGCGCACAGCTCGTAGCCACCTGCGCGCTCACGCAAGCGCTCGAGCAACGCGCCGAGCACCATCTGAGAGGCTAACTCTTCGAGGACCTGCATCAGTCCAAAGCTAGCATCCGCACCAGCCTCAAGCCGGCTCCGGAGCCATCCGACACCCAAGAACCATCCGGACCGGGCGGCAGCGACCAGTGCCCCACGTGACCCGCAGCAGGACGCACGGAAATCAGTGCACTCGCTTGAGCGATTTCAGCAACGGGCGCATCCCCATGAGAAAAGTCCACGATGGCAAATCCCTGGGGGTAGCCGCGAAGCAGCGTGCCGGCGTTCAACACGCCCAGGGACGCTTCAGCCGCGGGAACTTCGATCGGCTCATTGCCAACGACCGACTGTTGGAGCGCGAACTGGCGCAGCATCAGCTGATGGGTGTGTCCGTTGATCACCCAGCGCCAAGGTCCTTCCAGCAGGCGAATCAGCTCTTCGCTCTCCAGGCTGTACCCGTGGTCATCTGGCTTGATGCCAAGCATGTCGTTGTCGCCGAGGCCGTGACACACCTTCACCAATCCCCGCGGTGTCTCGAAATCAAGGCTGACGGGCAGCTGCTCCAGGTATTTCCGCGAGGATTCGTTCACCGCAGTCGGCGGCGTGGTAATCGGGAGGTCGCGCTGGGTGCCCGTCAAGAACCAGCGGTCGTGGTTGCCGCGCACGGTGTGCACACGGTGCTCTCGCAGCAGCGAGATGGTGCGGTCCGCATCACCCAGGCCGTCCATCAAGTCCCCGACGCAGACGACCAAGTCGAGTCGAGCATCCGCGAAGAATGCGAGGATGCGCTCCAGCACGAGGTCCTCGCAGTGCACGTCGCCAATGCAGCCGACCCGACAGTAGCTGCCCTCCAGTTGCTCTACACGATGCTCGAGTGTCATGACTCTTCGAGGCCCTTGAGGGGTGGCTGGCGGCTCATCACGACCAGGGACTCGCGCTCTTCGGTCCACTCAGCCGGTGCGCAGACTCGCGAGTCACTCGCGAGAATTCCGCCCACGATGGCGCAGGTGGTGTCGCGATCTCCGAGGCCGCTCACGGTGGCCCAGAAAGCAGCTTCGTAGTCGCCGAGGTGACGGGCGACGCACCACAGGCAGAAAGGCACTGTGTCCTGCGCCAACACTTGGCTGCCGTTGCCCAATGCGCTCACCGCCGTGCGCACGTCGTACTCCGACGGCAGGCTGGCTGCGCGCTCGATGCGGGCGGTGGTCTCTCCCGGCGTGGTGTGCCTGAGCACCAGCTGGAAGAGCTCGGTGAGCGGCCTCTGAGCTTTCTGCTCGGCAACCCAGGCGACCCAGGCCGCGGCGATCGCTACGGCCTCTGCTCCGGCTTGGCCTTCGGGGTTTGCGTGAGTCACTGCCGCAGACAGCCGGGCCTCCGCGGCGACGTGAGCCCAAGCTGCCTCGAGCTCAGCGGCGGGAGTCAGCGCTTCCGGAGCCCAAAACGCGCCCACCGGAGCGGCGCGCATCGCTCCGCCATTGCCCATGGAGCCGCTGCCTCCGAACGGAGCTCGGGCGACCTCCCGATAGTCGGCTCCTGCGTGAAGCGCCTGGAGCGTGCGGTGCATCGACGGCCCGTAGCCGCGGCCTGGATCTGCGGTGTATTTCTCCCCGAACCCTAGCGCCAACGCGCGGGGCTCGATGTGGCCAAACTCAGCCAAGTTCTCCACCACCGCCAGTGCCATCACGGTGTCATCGGTGTAGCCCCAGGTACCGCGCGGAAATACACGCGCTTCGATCAGCTGCTCGACGGTGTCTGGGTTCACGAAGAATCGCTCACCGAGAGCGTCTCCCGTCGCCAGCCCGCGCAGTGAACGCAGCGCACGCTCGAGGCGCGCCGGCGGGACGGCTCCAGGGGGAACGGTGGATATCGAGTTCGACACGGTCCGGCGCAGGGTGCCGCGCCTGGAGCAGCTCGCAAAGCCTGTGACGTGCGATTTGTATTACTCTCGGGCCATGTTGGTGGGGATTGGGGGGAGGAGCACCGTGGTCTGCGCTGTTGCCGCGCTAGGTTGCGCCCTTGTGGCTGGCTGCCGGAGCGGTGCCGTCTCCCCCCCAACCAATCCAAACCAAGCGCGCGGCCCTGAAACACAGTCTTCCGCCCCGGACACGCCGGACCCCTGCGCCGCGCGCCGAAGCTGCGACGCCTGTGTGGTGGCCCCCGGGTGCGAGTGGTGCGCCGGCCAAGAGCACGACTGTGTGAGCAAGAGCGCCGAACGCCCGTGCAGCGGGTTGAAGCTGACGGCGCTGCCCCACTGCATCAACGATCCCGGTGACCCGGCAGCGCACGATCGCAAGTTGATCGAAGATCGTCTCGGGGTGACGCTGGGCGCCATGACTCCGGACGCGCCGCCGATCGTTGGCCAACTGGAGAACTTCAGCGGCGTGGTGCACGCCGTGCAGCGCGGGCGCTGCTACTTCATGGTCGCCACGCTGGCCCCCGACGCGAAGCCGGGCAAAGCCATGACCCACTTCTCCTGGCGCACCAAGACCGAGACAGAAGGCAGCGTCGGCGGCGCTGCGACGGCGGGCGCGATGCTTGGTTCCGGGAGATTTTGTCCCCTAAGCGAAGGCACCCTGCGCTTCTACTTTGGCGAGCTGACCGGACCACCCGTTCCCTCGAACGGCTCCGGGGGCGTCGTGGTGCAAGTCTTCAGCGAGCCCATCGACGCCGGGGAGCTGAGCGCGATGGAGCAACGCAGGGCTGATCTGCTGCGGAAAATCGACGAGATGCCCGCCGACTGCGACGGCTATAGCTATGACTGCAGCAACGACCGCGACCACTGCGATCGGGACTGCTGGATGAGCTATCGCGTGGGCGACAACGAGCGGCGGCGATGTGAGCGCACCTGTGAACAGCTCGAGCGGGACTGCCTGCGCCGCTTCCAGCGCCGCTGCGGTTACTAGGCGGCAGCGATGCTGGCGGCTACAGCGCCCTCAGTCCATGTCCCAGTGGGCGCGCAGCTTGCCACTGCTCGGCATGCTGAACACGTAGACGCTAATGCGGCCGCCCTCTAGCGCCTTCCACATCCAGCGCTCTTTGCTCTCGATCACTTGTTCGAAGAAGCTCTGGGGGTCTTGAGTGCCGGCGTGGTGCTTGAAGTCAGCCTGGGTCCAGCAGCCCTGGTAGACACCGGGAGTTCCGCCGTCGAACAACCAGCGCTCCCCCTGCCAGGAGATATAGGTCGGCGTGGTCAACAGCTCACGCATGACCTGAGGATCCAGGCGAGCACCAATCCAGTCGTGACCGATCTCGACCAGCGGCACCCGCTCCGAGTGGCGCAGCCCGCTGCCACCGGGCACGCCGTGGGTCAGCCCCGACTGCGCTTGCTCCCAGGTGATCATCCCGTACTCGGTGTCCTTGCTTATCGCCGCACGGAAATCTCTGAGCGCGGCATACGAGACGATGATTTCTTCGGGCATGTCGCCGGGGAAATGCACGAGGTCTGCACACTCGTGGCAAACCTCATCTTCTCGCTCATCGCAATCGAGGCCATTGAGCGCCTGGCACTCTGGGCACTCGATCATCAACGCGCAGCCCATACCCAAGCGAAAGCACGGTACGTCGCTGTCCCCGGAGAGGCTGCAGGTGCCTAGCCCGACGTACTCCGCCGCTTCTTCTGCTGCTGCTGCAAAGAGCGGGAAAGCCGCCCCAAGATCGTCGAAGTGCTTGGCCAATGCGTTTTTTCGAAGGTGGAGGAGCGCTAGGCTTCGAACTCTGACCGGGAGTCACGATCCAAAGCAAGCCTCGCGTCGGCCCTACCAGCCAGAGCTACCTGGGTCCCCTTTGAACGGCCCCACCAGCTCCCGCGTGATCCAGCCACCGTAGAAGTCCCCAGGCTGCGCTTCCACCCGCTCTCCTGCGACGAAGCACTCAACACGGCTCGGATAGAAGGCGATGGCTCCGCCGAGCGCTTCGAAGCCAGGCTTCGGCCGATCGTAGCTCCAAGCGACGGGGCGCTCGGAACCGCGCAGTGACCAGTAGCTGGCTTCGCCTTTCCACTCGCAGAAGGAGCTCCCGCCGCAGCGCTCGAGCTCCGCGAAGCTCACGTCCTCCGGCAGGATGTAGAACGTGGGCGGGCTTGCTGTCTCCAACACCCGCATCGCTACCTTGGAGCGGGCCAGCTGGACGCCGCCGCTCAACACCTCGACGAGTCGTCCGTCCGTTTCCACGCGCGGCGGACGCGGGTAGTCCCAGACGGATTCCTGACCAGGCCCCGGCTCCACGGCAAACGGCGGCCTCGATTGGCCATACCACTGCCATCCGTAGCGTTCGGTCATCACAAGAGCTTCGTGGATCCTTGCGCCGGGTCCTATCACCCAGCAGGGTCAATCGCTCCCCATCGGCTGTATCAGACCTCAGCGGCGCAATGACCAGCGCCGGGGAGATCGGATCACCCAAAAAGCAAAACGGGTTCCGTGCCTACCGCGCGGAACCCGTTCGCAATTCGCGCCCGGGAGGCGCGAACAAGTAAGAATTGGGCGACGCCGAGCCTAGTTGAAGCTCTCGATCAGGTTCAGGAAGGTCAACACGGGGTGCCCCGTGCCACCCTTCGGCAGCACACCGCGCGGTGCGTCACTGAAGGCCGGACCGGCGATGTCGCAGTGGATCCACGGCACATCACCCACGAACTCCCGCAGGAAGAGCGCCGCCGTGATGCTGCCACCCCAGCGATCGCCGGTGTGCTTGAGATCGGCGCAGTCGCTCTTCAACTGCTCACGCAGCTCAGCCAGGAGCGGCATCCGCCAGAAGTTCTCACCGGCGTCCGAAGCCGCCTTGTCCACGCTCTTCGCCAAGCGGTCGTCCGCCGTGTAGAAGCCCGTGCAGTTCTTACCCAGGGCAACCATGCACGCGCCAGTGAGCGTGGCAGCGTCGACGATCAGGTCAGGCTCGAGGTTCCTGGCGTAGGCCAGCGCGTCCGCCAACACCAAGCGCCCCTCGGCGTCGGTGTTGATGATTTCGACGGTCTTGCCATCGAGGGAGCCGAAGATGTCGCCGGGGCGGTACGCCGCGCCATCGGGCATGTTCTCCGCCGCGCCGATGATGCCGTGCACCTCGACGTTCGGGCTCAGCTCGGCGATCGCCGACATCACGCCCAGGACGGAAGCCGCGCCGCCCATGTCGCTCTTCATCTCGCCCATGCCCGGAGCTGGCTTGATGCACAAGCCACCCGAGTCGAACGTCAGCCCCTTACCGACGAAGACGATCTTCTTCTTCGAGCGCTTGGGCACGTAGCTCATGTGGATGAAGCGCGGCTCATTGGCGCTGCCTTGGCCGACCGCGTAGTGCAGCTTCATGCCGGCTTTGGCGATGCCCGCCTTGTCGAGCACGCTGATCTTCAGCTTGCCTGCCTTGGAGATGTCCCGCGCGATCTGCGCCATGCGCTCCGGGGTCAGCTCGTTCGGGGGCTCGTTCACCGCGTCACGCGCGACGCAGATGCTGTTCCCCACGGCAAGGCCCTTCTCGAGCAGCTTCTTCTCAGAGGCGTTGGCCTTACCTGATTTGAAGACCTCGACGTCGGTGATCTCCTTCTTCGGCTTGCGATCGCCGGTGAGGTACTTGGTGAAGCGGTAGGAACCGAGAACGACGCCCTCGCCCAGGCTGCGCATCAAGGGCCCAGCGGCCTTGTCCGGAGGCGCTAGGCCAACGCTGGTCGCGAGCAGCGCGTTCCCGCAGCGTGCAGCCGTTGCCGCGAAGATACGCAGCCGCGCAGCATCCACGCCCCGCTTGCTTCCGAGGCCAATCAGCAGAATCCGCTTCGTCGGCAGACGCCCACCAGTCTGCACCTCGAGCAAGCTGTCTGCGGCACCGCTGAACTCCGCTCGCTCTGCCTCGGCAAACAGCGCACCTTCGAGAGCGCCATTCAGGGCGACCAACAGCTTCTGCTTGTCGAGGGCGCCTTGAATCACGCCTACGGCCAGAACGTCGGTGCTGGCGGTCAACGGGTCCGCCGAGGAAAGTCGAATGCTGAGCGCCATCTAAAGCTCCCTCTCTTGGGGGTGATCTGTCGCCCTTTGGGCGACCAGACCTCTGAACCTGCGCCGAGCGGCGCCACCTCATATCGGAGCTGATCAGCAACCCCGAAAGGTTCCCTAACGGAAACCGGGGCGGATAATGGCACCGGGCCCGTGTAACTATCAACCGCCTTCCCAGTCACGAGCGGTGACCCCCGCCGGGCCCCCCAATCGTCAGTTAACGAAGTGGCTGCTCTGGCGGGGAACCCGCCGCGAACCAGCCCCACCACCAGGCAGCCTGCAGCCCTTGGGCGAAGGCGTCGGGAAACAGCCAAAAAAGCCAAGTTCACGGGCGGCAGCGCGCCAACCAGCAACAAGGCGCCGGGAGTCCATGCATCCGAGCCCTGGCGTTGCTAAAGCCCGCGGGATCCGCGCGCCCGTCGAGGCGTGAAACAACGTGAGCCAGGGAGCGCCGCTCCGGCCGGCCCCCCCACGCCCGAAAAACGAGGAAAAAGCCATGCAAAATGCCTCCTGGATGCCGCCTTCGGTGTCCGACTCGCCCACCATCGAGACCTTCATTCTCGAAGGCATGTTCCAAGCCTCGGCCGCCACGGGCACATTTACTTCAATCTTAAACCAGATCGTCCTCTCCTCGAAGCTGATCACCGGGCGCGTGCGCCGGGCCGGTCTCGCGGACCTCCTGGGCCACACCGGCGGAGTCAACGTTCAGGGCGAGACGGTGCAGAAGCTCGACGTGATCGCCAACGAGACGCTGATCCGTCAGCTCAAGCGTCGGGGCCACTGCGCCGGCATCGCCTCCGAGGAGCTGGACCACGCGGTCATTTTCCCCGAGGCAACGGGCAACTACCTGGTGTGCTTCGACCCCCTCGACGGCTCGAGCAACATCGACGTCAACATCAGCATCGGCACCATCTTCGCGCTCATGCGCTTCGACCGCAAAGCGGGCCCGCCGACGGAACAGACGTTCCTGCAGAAGGGCTCCGACATGGTGGCGGCCGGCTACATCATCTACGGCTCGTCCACGGTGATCGTGCTGACCACCGGCAAGGGCGTACACGGCTTCACGTACGACCCCACCGCCGGGGAGTTCTTCCTGAGCCATGAGAACATGCGCGTCCCGGAGCGCGGGAACACCTACTCGATCAACGAAGGAAACCACGCCAAGTGGAGCCCTCAGGTGAAGGCGTGGAACGAGTACATCAAGGGTGACGGCCCCGGCCGGCCCTACGGCCATCGCTACGTTGGGACGCTGGTCGCCGACGCCCACCGCACGTTGCTGCGCGGCGGTGTGTTCGTGTACCCAGAGGACAACAAGAATCCCGACGGAAAGCTGCGTCTCCTCTATGAGGCAGCACCCATGGCGATGATCTTCGAAGCGGCCGGCGGCGCGGCGTCCACCGGGAGCAAGCGCATCCTCGACGTGATGCCCGGCGAGCTTCACCAGCGTGTCCCTCTCGTCCTCGGCAGCAAACGCGACGTCGAGGACTACGAAGCCATCATGCGCGGTGAAACACCTGCGCCCTGAGCTGGCTCGCTTTTGACGCACCGGCGGGCGTGATTGTTCACGCTCGGCCCAGGTGTTTTGTCGCTGGATCGTCGCGGGAACGCCGTGTGAAACTCCCCCGCGTTTGAGGTGGCCGCGATCGGCTATCGAACCTATGCTTCTCGCCTATGGGCCTTAAGCACGCGGGAATCGCCACGACCATCATCGCCGGCGTCGGTCTATTTGCAATCGACGCCAGCGCTCAATACGGGCAGCCACCGCCTCCCGGTTACGGTCAGCCGCCTCCCCCCGGCTACCAGCAACAGCCGCCGCCCCAGGGCTATCAGCAGCCGCCTCCGCCCGGGTATCAGCAGCAGCCCCAAGGCTACAATCAAGGCTACGGCGGTGCACCTCCGCCTCCGCCGCCCAAGAAGAGCAGCGGCAGCGACTTCGAGATCGAAGGCTGGGCCGTGCGCCTCGATCCGCTCAACTGGTTGCTTCAAGGGCGCCTCGGCATCTCCGGTGACATCGCCCTCACGGAGTGGTTCAGCGTCGAGGTGATGCCCGTGTTCGTCGTCAACAGCACGCCGCCCGCGTTCAACCTCCGCGGCCGCGAGGACACGCTCAGCCAGGAGGGCAATTTCATCGGCGCCATGAGCGAGATCAACATCGCGCCGAGCTTCTGGCTCGAGGCTCCGCTCGAGGGCTACGTGCTACGCGGCATCTACACCCACGCGGCGTACAGCTACAAGGCGGAGGACGGGAACGGCCAGTTCGACGCCGTCGACGAGAAGTCAGACAAGCTCACGTTCTTCTTTGGTTCCTACGGGAAATACGGACCAGTCACGATTGGTGGCGGGCTTGGCATCGGCACCTACCTCGGCAGCCAGGAGCGCTGTCCGGATGACGCCGGTGGCGTCAAGACTTCCGGTTGCGATGGTGAGCTGAATATCGCTATTGACCGTCAGGGCAACTACGCGGACATTCATCCTTCGTTCTACCCCATTGATATTTCCGGGCGGATTGAATTTGGCGTTGTGTTTAATTGATGCCTCCCCCCGGTCCGCGCCGCGCTGACGCGCGAGCGGCGGCCCGCCCCCTCCCGGCGCCGGCGCGTCTCGCTTCGCTCGCGCGCGCGGGCGGAGGGGGCCCCTCCTCTCAGTAACCTAAGTCGTTTTACGTTTCCGCACGGCTTCTCCAGAGTGCGGTGTACAGGGTGTCGGCAGTTGGGTTTGGGTGATCGCGGCGCGCTCGCGCGCGGCCGCTTTCGGGGCCTTTCGGCGGGCTTGGTTCGGTCGGTAGCTCGGGGTGGCCGCGGCGCGGCTTCGCGCGGCCGCTTCCGTTGCCTTTCGGCTTGCTTGGGTTTTCTTGGGGGCGCGGCGCGGCTGCGCGCGGCCGCTTTCGTTGGGTTTGGGCGGGCTTGGTTCGGCGGGTAGCTTGGGGTGGTCGCGGCGCGGCTGCGCGCGGCGCTTCCGTCAGGGCTTCGCGGTTCGATTGGTGACTGCTGACTGGCTCAGCGGCGCCTTCCTGCTCGGGGCTGCCGCGCCTTGTGTCGCGCACAGCTCGCGCCGCGCTGTTTCCGCGCGGTGTTGTTGAGGCGCTGAGCGGCGGGGCGCGGCACGCGCTCTGCGCGTGGGGCGGCGGCTCGGCAGCCCCGAGCAGGAAGCCAGCGAATCCATGCCAAACCACGCAACACTCCACCAACGCGCGGCGCGCCGCGCTGATCTCGAGACCCGCGCCTACTGGCTGCGTCGCCACCCCACGCCAACCGAGGCTTTGCTCTGGCTCTACCTGCGCCGCGCTCAGCTGGGCGTCACGTTCCGGCGGCAGGTCGTGCTCGGGCGCCGCTACATCTGCGACTTCGTCGCGCGGGACATCAAGCTCATCGTCGAGCTCGATGGCGCAACTCATCAGCATCTCCAAGCCGCTGACGCCCGTCGGGATGCGTTCTTGGCTCGCCTGGGCTACCGCACGCTGCGCTTCTCGAACACAGACGTGCGGCAGTCGCTGGAGCAGGTGTTGCTCGCCATCAGCCGCGCCATCGGCTGACCTCGGTCGCGCTGGCCTGCAGGATGGCGATCGTCTCGTAGGCGCGATTGTCGGCGTCCATCATGGGTACGACTCCGATCACCGTTCCATCGGGCATCAGGAGCAACTCGCGGCCGCCTTCAATCAGGGTCGTGGTGCGATCCGTCAGATCGATCAAGAACGCCCACGGCGTGAGGTCGTCGCCTCCGTCGCACCACACCAGAGCGCGCTCTGCGGAGTGAGTAGCCTGCACGCCGCGGACACACGCAGCATCCTCTAGCAGCAACGTTGCGCGGCGGTTGGCGAGGTCGAAGCGCCAGATGGTTTCGTCGAGCGGGTCCGCCACGAAGGTCCACGCGGCGGATTCGATGGCGAGCACCTTCACGCGACGGGTCTTGATGAAGTCGGGGTCGGCGTGGCGCCACCAGCTCGTGAGTGATGTTGGGTCCGCTGCGGCGGTGAATGCCTCGGCTCCCGGCTCGGAGAACGCATGCTGCGCCAGGCGTTCGCCGTTTGGGGCGACTACTATGGGTTCGAGCAGGGTGTCCGCTCTTGAATCCGTGCGGTTACAAAGCGGTACGGAGGATGACTCCCGGGGACCGTTGGTGGCGGTGGCGTCCAGCGTGATATATTCGGCTTCGTCACCCACACGGACGCTGAAGCGGTCGCCTTGGGTGCACTCCAAGTGCAGCTTCTTCGCGGTCAGGCCGAAGTAGTCCACGGCGGACGCTGGGCTTGGGCGGAGCTCCGGCGTGGCCCATGCCAAACCGTAGACGTGGCTTGCGGCACTTTCATGGGATTGCGCGTCGCCCGGCGCTTCCAGGGGAATGACAGATTGTGCCGTTGCTCTCTCACCCCCAACCGCGGGAGAGCAGGCAAGGAGCGGTAGCGTGGCTGCTCCGATGCGTGCGGCGCGGCAGGCTGAGGGGCACATGGCTGTCGGACACCGCGCCCAGGCGCTGCTTGGGTCAGGGTTCGAAGCTTTGCCCGTCCTTCAACGGCTCGCCGAAAGCCACATGAAGTAGCACGGGCCAGAACTCGTCGAGGCGCGCCTCCGACTCCGAGCCGATGTTCAGGCTGAGCGTGAGGGACGAGTCGTGGATGAGAAACGAGACTCCGCGCCCCCAGTAGCTCCAGCCCATCGCGTCCTTGGTGAGCCGGTCGCCAAACACCGCACGAGCTCGCTTGAGCACCTCTGGCGGGAGCTCTGAGTCGGCGGCTGAGGGGTTGGTAGTCAAGTTCGTGACGTGGTCCGATTCTGCAGGGTTCCAACAGAAGGTGACGAACCAGCTCGGCTTCTCCACTTTCATCGAGACGCACCGGCCGCGGTTCGCCCCGCCGTGCTTGGCCACGAATTGATCGCGGGACTGCTCCAGCTGAATGGCGTGCAGGTCGGCCACTTCGATCTCTTGTGCCGCGACGTGCCCGCCTGCCCCGCTGGTGATGGTGAAGATCGCTAAGCCGATGCCAGACAGCACCACGAGCGCTGAGATGGCGAAGATCAACGCCAGCGGCTGATCTTCCGGCTTGGTGCCGACCGCCGTCGAGGGCGCCTGAGTCAGCGACTGAGTCTCGGTGACGATGTGCGCTCGACAGTACGAACACTCGATCACTTGCGCGGGACCTCGCCAGCGCAGCGGTGCCCCACAGTTTGGACAGCTCAAGATCCGGCTTTGACGTCCAGTCCACTGCATCACAACAAAGACCACTGCATCATGAACGCCTCACACCATCGACGCGGAAACGCGACCCATCAATCCGCGCGGCAATAACGCCTCATAGTTTCCACAGGTCGCCCGCGACAGCTTGTCGGGTTCTCTTGAGCGCAGCGTTTGCTAGCCTGCTCTGGTCAGCACACGGAACATCCAGATTTTTTGGGGGTGAGGTGGGACGCATTCAGCTATTCGAGTTCTTCGACCTGACTTGGGTGCCCGGGGTGCTGCGTCAATGCGGGGTCGAGTACCTGGCGTTCATCGAGGGAACGGCGAAAGGGCCGGTTTCCACGCTGGCTGAGCCCATCAGCCGCGCTCTCGAGATGGTCCCCGCAGACGGCGATGGGCGCAAGCGTGTCGTCGACCTGTGCTCCGGGGCGGCCGGGCCGTGGCCGGTGCTGCTGGAAAGTCTGCCCGATGTGAGTGTCACGTGTACGGACCTGCATCCTAACCTGGCCGCGTTGGAACGCGCGGCGGATCGATCCGATCGGCTGAAATTCGAGCGAGCCTCGGTTAACGCCCTGGAGGTCCCGAACGAGCTCGTGGGCGCGCGCACCATCATCAACGGCTTCCATCATTTCCCCCCGGCAATGGCAGCAGGCATCCTGCAGTCCGCCGTTGACGCCCGTGCGCCCATCGCGGTGCTCGAGATGACGTCGCGATCCGCGCTTCACGTCTTGACCTCCCCGTTCATCTTCCTGGCCTGCCTGCTGGTAACGCCATTCGTGAAGCCGTTCCGGCTCTCGCGGCTGCTCTTTACCTACCTGATTCCGCTCTTGCCGTGGATGATCTGGTGGGATGGCCTGGTGAGCGGACTACGGGTCTACTCCGAAGGCGAACTCAAGGAGCTGGTCAGTGGCCTGAACCTGCCCGGGGACTACACGTTCGAAGTCGGTTCACTGAAAGCAGGGCCGCTGCGTGTGCCGTACTTGGTGGGCAAGCCCTCCGCAAGTCTTGCCTAGCTCGACGACATTGGTAGCCTCCGGCGCATGTCCTTGCGTCTGGTTGTTGGGCCCCTCAACTACAGCTCTTGGTCGGTGAGGCCTTGGTTGGCGCTCAAGTACAGTGGGTTGCCTTTCAAGACGCACCTCATTGATTTGTTCGTCGACCCCGCATGGCACGACAAGGTGTTGCAGTTCTCCGGCGCTGGGAAGGTGCCGGTGCTGATCGACGGCAGCCTCAGCGTGCACGAGAGCCTCGCCATCTGTGAGTACGTGAACGAGCTGGCGCCAGACGCGAAGCTGTGGCCCGAAGACCGCGCTCAGCGGGCGCGCGCACGCGCCATCAGCTGCGAGATGCTCGGCGGCTTCCCCGCTCTGCGCAACGAACTCGGGATGAACGGGCGAGCGCGCGCCAAGGCTTTCAAGCCGAGCGCTGAAGCCCTCAAAGAGGTCGCGCGCGTCAGTGAAGTCTGGAGTGCGTCGCTGCAGAGCCTCGGTGGGCCATACCTCTTCGGCCACTTCACCATCGCCGACTGCATGTACTTCCCCGTGGTAACACGCTTCCGCACCTACGGCATCGAGCTGTCCGGTGACGCAGTGGAGTACTGCCGCACGATGTGGGAGCACCCCATCGTCGCCGAGTGGGAGAAGCTCGCGGCGGAGAGCGTCGCCATCCCGAAGTACGACGCGGCGATTGAGTAGCCAGATGTAGTCCCCCTCCGCCCGCGCGCGCGAGCGGTAGCGAGACGCGCCGGCGCCGGGAGGGGGCGGCGCAGCGAGGAGCCGAGCGAGCCGGGGGGAGGCAGCAAGGGCTGTCTCACGCGAGGCAAATCGCAACACGCCGGAATGCCTCAGGCACGTCAAGCCCTCGAGATCATTCAGTCTTGGGCGGGCACGCCGGTTGCAAATCAGTCTCCCGATGTCCCTGGAACGACTGAACTTCAACCACCTGTTCTACTTCCACATCGTGGCGGAGGAAGGCTCCATCGCGCGTGCGGCGGAGCGCCTGCGCATCACCAAGCCGACGGTGAGCGAGCAAGTGAAGCAGCTGGAGTCGACCCTGGGCGTGAAGCTGTTCGCGCGCCGGGGAAACCGTCTCGAACTCACCCAGGAGGGCCGCACCACGTTCTCCGTGAGTCGCCGCATGTTCAGCGCGGCCAGCGCGCTGGTGGAGCAATACTCAGGACAGACAGAGCACGCGGTGCTGCGAGTCGGCGTCGCGAACTCCGTCTCACGCGCAGTTGCGGCTGACTACTTTCGGCCGATCTTCGGAGTCGGGGGACTACGCACCGTGCTGCGGGTACAGCCGGGGGAGGACTTGGAAGCCGCGATCCAACGGGGTGATGTCGATGTGGCCATCACGGATCAGCTTCCGTTGGGTGCGACCGAGCGTGGCTTCGTCACCGACCCGCTCACCACCACGCAAGTGGTTGCCGTGGTCGGCGCCGGAGTGGAACACCCCCAGGGTGTGCTCTTGCCAGCTCGTGACACGGCCCTACGGCGCGCCGCAGACGACTACATCCTGCGCCACGAGCTGCATGAACTGAACATCCTCGGGGAAACGGATGACATCCCGGCGTCGCTGGCTTTGGCGAAGGACGCCGAGTGCTTGGTTTTCGCCCCTGAAGCTGGAATCCGCCACGAACTCGCGGCGCGTCAGCTGAAGCTGGTTGAGGAGCTGCCGAACGTGATCTCCGTGGACGCCTTCTACTGGGAGCGAACGAGCCTGAACGAGCGCATCCTGCACGCACTGGCGCTGCTCAAGCGGACACCGGTTCAGCTCTCGGAGTCCGCCTGAGCGTCGAAGTCGCCCGTAGCAGAATCTCCACTGCCTCCGGAGAGCGTGAAGAGGAACGTGGTCCCCTCTCCGGGAGTGGACTCCACCCAAATTCGGCCGCCATGTCTGGACACGAGGTTCTGCGCAATCGCCAGCCCGATGCCTCTGCCTCCCTGGTAAGCCCCGTCGGGGTGGAGGCGCCGAAAGACCGTGAACACATCCTTGAGTCTTTCCTTGGGGATCCCGATCCCGTTGTCCTTGACGTAAATGGTGGGCGAAAGTCCGCTGCTGGGTAGTACGCCAATCTGGATCAGCGGCCCGCTGGCGTCGGTGTACTTCAGTGCGTTCGAGATCAGATTCTGGAACACCTCGCGCAGCATGGTGCGATCGCCGTAGACGAGAGGTAGCTGCACATCGAGCTGTACCTCCGCGTTGCTGGCGATGATGGCAGCTCCAAGCTCCTCCTTTGCTTCACGCACGACGTCGGCGATAGCCACTTCTTCAAGGTGCATCACCCGTCGCCCCGACTCGGAAAAGGCCACCAGGGAGTCCAGGAGGCCGTGCATGCGGTCGGAGATGCTCAATAGCTGGAACAGCCGTTGCTTTCCCTCGTCGGGCAGGTGCTCGCCGTGATCTTCCAGCACCCACTGAGCGCAGTAGCGCATGGTGCGCAGCGGTGCCTTCAGATCATGTGAAGCAACGTGCGCGAACGCGTCGAGCTCCTGGTTCACCTGCCTGAGGCGATCGTTCAAGCGATCCAGCTGGCGCAGGCGCCGATAGGTGATCTCGACGAACGCTTGCCTGAGGCGTCGGACAGAATGCAACTCCTCGGGGTCCCACGCAACGCTCCGACCGCGCACATTCTCGCTCCACTCCGCAAAGCTCTTGCGAGGGGAGATGCGCTGGGTCTCCGGGTCGACCGTATAGGCCTCGTCGGGCCGGCCTGCCCACTTCACCGCGCGCACTTGTTCCGCTCGGAACCAAATCAACCACTCCGTACCGGTATCGGTCAAGGGCAACGCCAAGAGCCCACTAGCGATCGCCGTCACGTCCTCGGCACCTTGGAACCCCGCTTCACCCACGCAGTCGGTCGCCCACACATCCAGCACGTTCTGGGCATTCAACCAGCTGACGAAGCGCCGCAGCAGCGCGGGCTCTGGACACTCGCCCCAGCTCCCGGGGTGGCTCCCGACGATCGCAAAACCAGTAGAGTCGACATACTCCGCGAGCTTCTCCCCGCCGTTCAGCAGCGCCTGGAGGGGGTCTTTGGTCTCGCCCTTGAGCGCCTCAACCAACAACAGTCGCGTGCTGGTCGCTTGCTCCTTGATCTCGAGCTCGCGCCGCTTGAGCTGTCGCTCCACGTGGAGCGACACCGTGCGTGAGAGCACTTCGCACGCAAGCCGTGCATCATAGGAGAGCCGCCTGGACCCTGAATAGTGATGGCACGCGATCAGCCCCCAGAGCCGCCCACTCACCACGATGGACAGGCTGAGACTCGCGGTCACTCCCATATTGCGCAGGTACTCGAGGTGAACTGGGGCGGCCGCCCGCAGCTCGGCGTACGTGAGATCCAGCGCGCCTGTCGCCGCGTTCGTCGCCGGGCAGACGGGTGAGGCGGGGGCGTCGACGTCGACGATGACTCGGGATCGCTTCAAGAGCATCACCCGCCGCGCGGGCTCGGGAATGTCAGTGGCTGGGTAGTGCAGATCGAGGAAGCTCTCGAGCTGCAAGTTGTCGCCCATGGCTTCGGAAATGACGTGTCCGGCGCCGTCTTCTGCGAAGCGGTACACCATGACGCGGTCGTAGCCTGTGAGGCGACGAACGTCGGCAACGACGGTTTCCGCAAGGCATTGAATACTCTGCGCCTTCTCGCAGCGCACTAGGCTCTCGTGTAGCTGCTCTGCGAACTCGAGGGCGATCAGGTTTCTCCCTTGGGCAAGCTCGGCTTCGAGCAGCACCACGTCGCCACACTGATGCAGCAGAATGTCGAAGTCCTTGTCCGTGCCGAAGCGGTCAACTCCCAGGTGCCGAATCGCATCCCCGAGGCCCTCCAGCACCCGGCGCTGCAACCGCGAGTAGGTGTCAGCGGTCACCAAAGCGCTCACCGGAACACCGATGATCTCGTTCAGCTCACGCTGAAGTTGCTGCTGGGCGTTCAGGGAGACTCGCTCGACCACCAGCGTCACGGAGTTCAGGGCCAGCAGCACTCCATGAGGCTGGATCGCACCAATGAAGTGTACCGGCTCCGTGTCGCAGTATCGGCGTAGCGCTTCAGTGTCCATCCCGGGCACCTGCTCCCTGCTCAAACCAAGCTTCGAGCCGAGAGAACGCGTCGACCGCACCCTGCGTCGCCTCCAGCTGATCTGGGTCGCTGATCACGCTCGTCTCCAGGGCGTTCAGGAAGCGCTTCCAGCGATAGCTGGTCTGCGGACCGTAGCCGCGCAAGTACCTCCCCACGCCTTCCGTTTCCTCTGGAAAAACCTCGAGCGCTTTCAGCAACGAGCGCCCTCCAAGGGTGGCCCCTTCGAGCACGTACAGGACACCAAGTGCTCGAGGTAGCGTGTCGGTCTGCGGCAGGTCGCTGCAGATCGAAAGCTGGGTATCAGGCGCAAGCACTCGCAGGTCTTCCCGAGCGAGCTTGGCGCGGGCGCGCAGCGGCACATCCGGCAACACCGTGCGGAGCCGCGGAAAGGCCGCCAGGCGCTCTTCAAGCGGATACTGGAAGCCCCACATCCGCTCGAGGAAGCGCACATAGCGCTTCCGCTCGAAGCGGTCATTGGACAAACCGACGTGTAGCTCTAGCCGCGCGTGCGCAACCCGAGTTGCCTCCCGGATACGGCTACGCACTCCGTTAGACTGCAAAGATGAGTGGTAGATCGCTTCCATGAGGTGGAGGAAAGCCTAGTAACCGGCCTCCCCACCCGCCATGAAGAAATACTAGTTTAGGCTAGTTCGGCAAAACCGAACGTAGCATACCGCCACGTCGCTGAATGGCGTGGTGACAAGGCTGGAATATCCGCCTGGTTATATCGTGCTACCACGCAGAAACACGACGAAGTTGCTCGGGTCCGTCATGAAGTCGATGCCGTACCAGTTGCTGACCAGGAGCGCGACGGCAAGCAAACTCATCACCACCCAGACTCTGCGCGCCGCGCGCACGCGCTCGCGATTCAACAGCAGCGTCCCCACCCCCAGCCCGACCACGGTGGCTCCCAGGACAACCAGTGGAAACGTGGCGTACATGAAGGGCCGTGCGCTCAGCGGCGCCAGGTCCAATTGAGTCGCGACCGCTATACGAAGCTCGAGAAACGCGTAGAGGGACTGGATAGCTGCCCCAACCCCGAGCAGAGCACCGAGCAACGCGACGCAGTGTTCGACGGTCAGGGTCAAGACCCGGGGCGCACGAGGTTCATCGATAGGTGCCTGAAACGGATTCTGGGGGGGAGGTGCGGCGGTACCCACCTGCGTCAGACGCAGGCGACGCTGTTTCGTTTGGTACGCCTGCGCTTTGTTGGAAAACGCGAGCTTGAGTCGGCGTAGATTTTTTCCGCCGGGCAACAATCGGCCGCCTCAAGGTGAAACACCATTCCGTCACGCTGGTGTAATCTTCTACGCACAGCGCTTTGCGCCGTGCCGCGACGTTTGAGTGTTGATAGATCTGAGCCCATGCGCTGGGACCAGAATCATAAGAGCTCGGACGTTGTGGACCGTCGGGGTCAGGGAGGTGGGGCTGGCCTCCTGGGACTCATCCCGCTGCTCATCCGCTCGCCGCTGGGCCTGGTGGGCACTTTGATCGTGGTTGGACTCTACGTGGGTTACCGCTTCTTTCTTGGTGGTGGACTTGGGCTGAGTCAGGATAGCGCCGGCGGCGGACAGCAAACCAAGGACGAGTCGATCGCGTTCGTCTCGTTCGTGCTGGACGACGTACAAAAGACCTGGGAGCGCAAGTACCCGGGCGGCAAGTACCAAAAGGCAAAGCTGGTGGTCTTCACCGGTAGCACCCCTTCCGCGTGTGGAACCGGCCGCGCCTCTACTGGCCCTTTTTATTGCCCCGCGGATCGCAACGCGTACATCGACCTGAGCTTCTACGACGCCCTGAGAAAGCGCCTGGGCGCCCCTGGAGACTTCGCCCAGGCCTATGTGATTGCCCACGAGATCGGCCATCACGTCCAGAACCTCATGGGGACTAGCGCGAAGGTTCACGCGGCACCCAAGTCCCAACAAGCCGGTGCCAATGGCTTGTCCGTGCGGCTGGAGCTCCAGGCGGACTGCTACGCAGGTGTGTGGGGCCACGACACCAGCCAGCGCAAGCTGCTCGAGGAAGGCGACCTGGAGGAGGCGCTGACGGCGGCGGCAGCGATCGGTGACGATCGACTTCAGAAGCAGGCGACTGGCACCGTCTCTCCAGAGACGTTCTCCCACGGTACCTCCGCCCAGCGGGTGAAGTGGTTTCAACGCGGATACAAATCTGGCGACCCGGCGGAGTGCGACACCTTCAGCGTCCCCGCACCGTAGGCCACTCGCCTCGGCACACTCCTTGCTCAGAGTCGGTCAGCCGCCATGATCGAGCGATCGACCTCCCCCACATTCCGAGCGCCTGCACAGCAGGTCCAGGCGCCAACTGCTTCCAAGCACCTCGGAACCACGCTGCGCCGGGTCTGGCAGGAAGTGAGTGAAGACAATCTCTCGCTCGTTTCCGCCGGCGTGGCGTTCTACGCCTTTCTCTCTCTGGTTCCCGCGCTCAGCGCGGTGATCTCAATCTGGGGGCTATTTGCCACGCCCGAGCGCCTTCAGGCCCAATTGGTCACGCTCCAGGGCGTCGTTCCCCCGAACGTGTTCGGCCTGCTGCGAGAACAAATGCAACGCGTCGCGGAGACCAACTCGAACAGCCTCGGCTTCGGAGCTTTGGGCTCAGCCCTAGTTTCCCTCTGGATTTCCAAGAAGGGCGTCGAGGCGATCATCGACGCAACCCACATCGCCTACGATGAAGAGGACGAGCGGAGCCTCGTGCGTCGCACCCTGGTAGCGCTCGGCCTGACCGTGGTCTCCGCCGTGGTGTTCGTGCTGACCGTCGGCTTGGCACTCCTGGTTCCCCTAGCGCTTGCTCAGCTCGGAATTGCTACGGCCTCTGCGACGCTGTTCAGCGTCCTGCGCTGGCCTCTGCTCGGGGGAATCGTGTTTAGCGCCCTGTGCGTGTTGTACCGCCTGACCCCGCGGCGGGTGACGAGGTGGCGCGAAGTGCTGCCTGGGGCGTCGATTGCAGCCCTGGCTTGGCTGGTGCTTTCAGCAGCGTTTTCTTTGTACGCGTCGGAGTTCGCGAACTACCAGCGGATCTACGGCTCCCTTGGCGCCGTGGTGGCTCTGTTGCTTTGGCTTTGGCTGAGTTCGTACATCGTCCTCGTCGGGGCGGAGCTGAACTCTGAGGTGTACCCGAGCGCCCAGTCAGCGGACTAGGCGTGCCCAGTGTTTAGGCGTGGGAACTAGTATGGCTCAGCCGAGGCAGTGTGCCGCTGACCTGTCTGCGCCGCTGCGGCGTTCTCCAGCAGGAACTCACCCACCCAAGCGGCCGACTGTGTGGCGCAGTCATTGCTAGTTTGGTCGCGCTCCTTCGTTGGAGAGCTCTGGAGGTCTGAAATGTCTACGATCTACGATGAAATCAAGAACGACCATCGCACCCTGGAGAAGCTCATGGACGCACTCACCGAAACCCACGGCGAGAGTGAGGAGCGCGCCGCGTTGTTCGAAGAGTTTCGCAAGCTCCTCGAGGTGCATTCCCACGCGGAAGAGCGAGCATTCTACGCCGCTATCCTTCCAAGCGCAGACGCGCGAGAAAAGACGGCTCACGGTATGAAGGAGCATTGCGAAGCCGCTGAGCTGCTCGACGAGCTCGAGCACCTCAGCCAGGGCAGCGGAGGATGGCTCCCGAAGATGCGAAAGCTCCGCGAGGCAGTACGCCATCACATCAAAGAAGAGGAACAAGAGGTCTTCGCCAAGGCACGCAAGGTCTTGCCCGCCAAGACAGCCGAGCAAATCGCGAAGCGCTTCTTGGACTTCAAGCAGGACGAGTCGTAACCGGGGCTCGGAGCAGCAGGTATCGCGATGCAGCTGTTCAACTGTGAATGTGACTCCCTGGTGTTCTTCGAGAACACCCAATGCACGGACTGCGGTCGGACCGTCGGCTTCGACCCAATCTCCCGCTCGATGCTGGCGCTGGAAGCGGCCCCGGCCGCAGAGCTCCTCTCCCCCCAAACAGGTAATGCGTACAGGCGCTGCGCCAACTGGCTGGAGTATGACGCCTGCAACTGGCTGGTTCCGGTGGAGGAGAGGGACGCCCGCTACTGCAAGGCTTGTCGCCTAAATGATTGCGTGCCCGATCTCTCCAACGAGACGCACCTAGCACTCTGGAAGCGCATGGAGGCAGCCAAACGGCGCCTGCTGTACACCTTGTTGACCCTCGGCTTACCCCTCGCGTCCCAGGCGGAGGCTGAGAACGGACTCGCATTTCGTTTCCTTGCGGATCATAGGCTGGGTACCAACCCCGACGGTCCTCAGGTGATGACCGGACATGCCTCAGGGGTGATCACCATCAACCTGGCGGAAGCCGACGAGGTCGAGCGCATCCAGACAAGACAACAAATGGGGGAAGCGTATCGAACGCTACTCGGCCACTTCCGCCACGAGATCGGGCACTACTATTGGGATGTCCTGGTCCGCGACTCACCACACCTGACCGGATTTCGAGAGCTGTTCGGAGATGAACGCATCGACTACGCCCACGCCCTCGAACAGCACTACGCCGCGCCTCCGGACCCAAACTACGCCGACCACTATGTCAGCGCGTACGCCGCGAGCCACCCCTGGGAAGATTGGGCGGAGAGCTGGGCGCACTACCTCCATCTCGTGGACGGGCTCGAGACCGCGAGCACCTTGGGTATTCAGACCCACAAGCACGCGCGCAGACTGGTTGAGCCGACGTGGACGCCAATTGGCAGCTCTGCAGAGCTCACGTCTGGGCAGTTCGAACAAACACCGCGTTTCGAACAATCACTGCAGTTCGAGCAATCACTGCGAGCCTGGACCTGGCTGTCCCTCGCGATGAACGAGCTAAATCGCAGCCTCGGTATGCGGGACTGCTATCCGTTCGCGCTCAGCGCTCCCGTGATGCGCAAGCTCGAGTTGGTTCACGGGGTAGTGACCTCGAGCGCACCTGGAGAGCATTCGTGAGTTCGTCACTGGACCGTGCACTGCGGCTGAATCGTCACTTCTCGCAAGGCTACGCCCAGGCAAAGACCAAGGCAGTCAGTCGGGCACTGATGGCATCGAACCCCACCATCATCCGCGTCGAGTCGGCCTTGGTGTTGCTGCGCTCCGGCACGCGCGAACGCGCGGAAATCCTGGGTGACGACTACCACGCATACAAATCCGTTGCGCATGTGCCGGCTACGCTCACGCTGGCGCTGACTCAACCAACGCCACCGCCAACCCCACAGCTCGAGTCCCTACTCGAAGATTTGCGGGTCTTGTTGGATTCTTCGGCCCTCGATTCCCGCCTGCGCGCCGCCGCAGCGCCTTGTATGTCACTGGTCGAGGCTTGGCTAGAGGCGCGCCACACCACGCAGGACGCGGCGCCTCCGGACGAGCGAGTTGCGAAGTTCAAGCTGGAGGCACAGCGGGCGATCGGGCCATGCATGGTCGCCGCCGCCCGCGCTGAACTCGCGCAACTCCACGAGGTTGTTTCCGCGTGGACTAAGGCCTTCAACCAGGACGACTGGCGCAGCTTGAAGGTCGTCATCTGCGCGAGCCATCAGGCGCGCTACCGCGAGTCGACAAAGCTCTACTTCACTAGGCTGCTGGCCGATGCGCTTGGTCGCAAACAGCGGTCGACGACGCACGCGGCGGATGAACACCAGGTAATTTACGCGGAGAACTGCAACACCGAGGATGACGCGCTCAATTTGCTGGCGATGCATCACGTCGATCGCGATCTCGCGAGCTGGCTACTGGGCGACGAGAGCAGCCTTCAGAAGGACGTGATCGGAGACACCTTTGCGCGACTGCTCGACGAGTTGTTCGACTGAGTCGCTTCGAGCGAGCACCTGCGCTCTCGGTGTACCTCGCACACCGAGAGCGAAGCGGTGCCGTCAGCGCCCGAGGACCTCTGGAGCGTAGCGCCTGGCGAGCGCCGATGCGACGCCTGGCAGCACAGCGGTCATCAGCAGTCGTTGCCCTTGTTCCAACATGGGATGTGGCGCGGAGGACGTCGGTTGCTTGCGCTTCTTGGCCTTCTTCGGCTTCGGCATGCTCACGAGCATGGCTTGGACCTGAGGCTGCTTTCGCCCGAGCAGCATGCCGATCCCAACAGCGCCGGCGATCAGCGCCCAGGGACGCTTCTTCATCTGATGATCGAAGCTCAGGGCTTGTTTGCCCTTCTTCGCAGCGTTCACTGCGCGATCCTCGAGGCGCTCGAGCTTGTCCTCGATGTCGGCCTTCTTGGCCTCAATCTCACGTTCGACTTGGTCGACGGTAGTAGTCATGAGTGCTTCTTCACCTTTCGAGTCTTGGCATAGAGAGCCACGGCGGCGAGCGTTGGCACGCTGGCGATCACCAACATCGAGAGCTCCAGTGGCAAGTGGGAGGCGCGGGACAGTCCTAGCGCCGATGCGAACGCGAGCATGGCGACGACGATCAGCGCCATGCCGAGTGCACCCAAACCAAGAAAGACGCGACGCACCACGTCTTTGAGTTCGTCGCGTGCTTGAAGTTTGCTGACCTCGAGTTCCTTGAGGGCGAGGTCCTTCATATCGAGCAGGAGCTCACGCACCAGCGCTGGTGTGCTCTCACTCGGGAGCGGGGCGTTCATGACGTGAGACGACCGATCAGGTAGCCAAGGCCGACCCCCGCCAGGATCGCGGGGATGGGGTGGCGCTTCACCACAGCAGTGACATCCTCGACCAGCTGATCGTAGTCAGCGCCTTCGAGATAACTGCCCACGTTCTCGAGGCTGCCGGCAGCTCGCTCGGTGAGGTCCGCTTCGCGGACTCGATCCGCGGCGACTTGAGCGGATTGCCCTACGGAAGTAGTGACCTCGTCAACGCGATGGTTGACCTTGTCGTGAACGGACTGGTTGCGGTTGGTGGTTAGGGTGTTTTCCATGATGGCGCAGATGCACGCAGCATGCCCATGCGAACCGCCGGAGTTCTCCCGCGCTGGCTTTGCCAACACGCGCTCCGTCGCCCCGGCCATGGCGCATTTGCTGCTCGCCAAATGTCCCCAACCGTCGGGGCTGGTGCGGCGCGCTACTTATTGGCCGCCCCCCACGGAAACTCACACGTCTCACCATTGCTGATGGCGTTCTTGCTCCGGCTCCAGCCGATCGCCGGCGCAGGCACCACCTTGGCGGCGACGTTGACCGTCAGGGCGCCTTCGTAGACCGTGCACTGAACGACGTCCTTCTTCTGAATGGGCTCGAACTCGTGCTTCTCCATCAAGCGCTGCCCCTTGAGCTTGAGGATCCCTCGGGCGTCCAAGCTGAAGGAGATGTACTCCTCCCCGCTGCTCACGCCACCAGCGAACCCAGGTTCGTCGTAGTTCCCCACTCGCGCGACGTCGATCTTGCGTTTGAGCTCCCCCGCGTCGTCAAAGGCGAAGAGAGTGAGGCCGAAGGGATCAATCATCAGCAGATAGGTCCCGCCTTTGACGCCATTGATTCGCGCTCCGTACCGGTAGAGGCGGTCCGGTTGCAGCGTCCAGTCGAGCCCGACGTTTTGAATCAATGGCAGGTACTTCGTTTCAACCCGCGGCCCGACGTCGACCTTGGTTTCCAGAGTCACCTCGGCTGGCGCTTCGAGCACCTTGAACCGGTCCGCAAACTCGCTCAGCAGCGCCGTTCGCGCCGCCTTCGCCGCCTTGCGCCCATCAGCGGTGGGAGCCCACGCAGGGTGAGACTTCCAATACTCGAAGCCTGGAATGGTTGCGCCGTCACAAGTCCAGTACCCCGTCTCGTCCGCAGCGCACGCCCACTTTTCCGTGATGGCGAGGTCAGAGAACTTACCCTTCAGCCCAACTTCCGACTTATCGCAAGCGATTGAGCCTTCGGCATCGAGCCAGCAGAGTCGCTTCCCCGCGGCAACAAGCTTCTTGACGGCACCTGGTACTTCCCGGGCGCTGCAAGTCGCCTTCTCGCCTTCGAGGGCGCACACGAAGTCCTTGCCTGCGACCAGTCTGCTGAAGTTCCCTTTGGCGCCCAGAGTGGGTGCGTTGGTCCCCCAGCAGCGAACGCCGCCGTCGCTCGTAGCGCAAGCGAAGCAGTCACCCCCCAACGCGATCTGCCCGGCGCTCAAACCCGCAGGCGGTGTGAGGTCGCAGGTCGCGTTGTTGCTCCAACAATGCGTGGCGCCGCTTTGCTCGACGGCGCACGCGTTCTCTCCCGATGCCGCGACGGCGCGGAACTTCGCATCAGGAGCAACGGCCTCGCCGCCCGCGTCGGCTCCAGCGTCGGAGGCTTCTGCAGTCCCCAACTTCAGCGGGGCATCCCCAACGACGACTAGCTTGAGCCCACCGCCGATCCCAATCACGAAGCCGTCCCCCATGGCGGCGCTGGTCCACCCTGCAGCCGTCTTGCCAGACAACCCACCAGAGAAGCAATTCAGGCTGCCTGAGTGAGTCACCCCACATAAGGAATCTCTGCTGCTGTAGATCGCCTTGAAGGGCAGCTGCGGATCGCGAATCTTCTCCGCGTCGCGAGGCAGATCTGGCGAGTCCTTAGGCAGCTCGGCCAGCCTCACGCGGAAGTCCTTCAGCGCAATCTGAGTGAAGCGCTCGGCAAAGGGCTTGTCTGCCTGAGGTGCTGCGGAGGCAGACGGCGCCTCGGCCGCGCTCGGCTGGGCGCTGGCTGATGCGGCGCCAACCGGCGCGGGCTCCTCTGATTTTCCGCAGCCTGCGAGGGCCAGAATTGCCCCAAGGAAATAACAGTATCTCACGGCGGCGAGAGTCTAACCCCAGGTGCTGATCTTGCCCCAGACGCGGTCGGCCTGATCTTGCTGGATGCGCACGCGGCTGGCGTGGAACATCACCCGCATCACCTTGGAGGTGACGCTCAGCTTCACTCGATTGCTGCTCTCGGTCTTCTGGAACACGGCTTCGGAACCGGGAGCTGGCAACGGGAAGGAGAGTTCGCTCTTGTCGTGGTTACGTCCCCCGGCACAGCGAGCCCCGATGAAGGGGTGCTCTTTGTTCGCGATGCCGGTGGCGAGATCGATGACCTCGATACAGCGCATCCCGGAGTCGAGGATGTACACGCGATTCTTGGTCCAGATCTCGTAGACGCGCCGAATGCTCGCGAGCGCCGACGGACCATTTACCGTACGGATATCTAGCTCGACGTCGGGGCGCTCCATTGGACCTGGAGGCGGCGGAGAGGGCTCCGGCTCTGCAAACTGGATGCGCGTTGCCGCCCCGGCCTTGGGCATATCGTCTTCTTCGACGACCCACTCCGGCGGCGACCACACGACGGTGGGTTCGTCATCCCATTGATTCGACACGTTGGCTCCTCGATGAATCGGTTCAGAACATCGGGGAGAGGTCGCCAGCCTTGATCCAGCCAACGATGCCCTTCTCCAAGGCGGAGTACTGCTCAACGGAGAAACCCAGTGCCGCGCGGTAAGCCTCGAGGCGCTCGGCCTCCTCCTTGCTGATCTTGCCGTCGGCCATGGCAAGCATCACTGCGCACTGCATGGCGAGCGTCTTGAGAGCAGGATCCTCACCCAGAGCAACCGCCAACTCCGCGGGAGTGATCGCCGGAACCTTAGACGGCTCCTCGAGACCAAGGTCCTCATCCAACCCCTGAACCAGCTCGGTGATCATCGCGAGCTCTTCTTCGTGCATGCCGTCGCTCTCGGCGATGTCACGCAACGCGCCGGCGATGGCCAAAGCCTCGTGGCTGCTGATCGGGATCTCGGAGAAGAGCGGATTCAGGTCGGTCATACGGGCATCCTACAGTGCCAGGCGGCCGCTTTGAACAGCTGCTTTCACGCGGCATTGAGCGCGATGCGCAGCCGCTCCGCAGCCGGTGCGAAGGCGACCCGCATCACCTGATCCATGTGCCAAAAGTTCACGAGCCGATCCTGCTCGTACAGATGGGTGATGGCGATCAAGAACAAATCCGGGGAGCTACCCGGGTCGCGCCAGTCACCGCCCTGGCCCTCCAGACCATTCTCGAGCTCTGCGGCGATCAGCGTCAGCTGCAGCATGGCGCGTCGGTACAAGGTGGAAGGCACCGTCTCCGCGCCCACTGTCGCCACGGCGTTGCCCGATGAACCCGATGCGGCGTCGGGTTTGGGGGTGAGGTTCGCCGTCCAGCCAACCTGCGTCGGTGAGAGCTCGCTGCTCAGTAGGGGCTCCAACGCCTGCCACAAAGTCACGCCCACGCGCTGGGCCGCCGAAAGCGCGAGCGCCGTGGGAAACCCGTCTGCGATGAGCGCGTCCGCGAACTGCTGCTGTGCCTCAGGCTCCGTCGCGAGGCGCCGATACGGCTTCGCGAGGCGCTTGATCTGCCGCCCAATGTCCGAGAGCGATAGGTCGATCTTCAAGTGCGCCACGTCGATCAACGACGACGTGGGCAACGCCTCGTCAGGTACCAGGCGCGCAAACTTCGACTCCATGAAGTCCGCCAACATCTCGCTCAGGGCGATGCTCGTCGCGACGCCGAACCGCCCGAGCACGTCTTGCTTCGCAATTTCGAGCAGCGCCGCTTCGTCGACCTCCAGCGCATCATTTTCCACACGCAAACATGAGCCGAGGGTCGCCACGTCACCACCGAAAGCCGGTCCGGCGTCAGGAGTCAAGTCGTCCGCCAGCTCGAGCACCCGCGCGTACTCCCACTCGAACTCACTCAGCGCTTCTTGCCAAGTATGGCCCCAGGAGTCGTGTACCACGTACTGGTCGACCTGGTGCGTCGGCACGATCATCACCATCGTCTCGAGGGTCTCGAGCAACACCTCTTCGCTCACGCCACAGGCCGCAACCAAGCGGCCCCAGAGCGGCTCCGCAGGTCGATTGGGTGCCAGGCCGAACGCGGGGAAGCGCAAGGTGTTCGCTGTGTTGGCCTTGCGGAGCTTGACCATGAAGGCGCCGATCACCGCTTGCTCTTCCGCGCTGCGCTCGTCCCAGTCGTCCTTCAAGAGCTGGTCCTTCTTGCGCGGCACGCAAGGGAAGATGCTGGTGCCCGTGATGACCCAGTCGATGTCCCCGACGCGCCAAGGCAGCTCGCCGTAGAGCACATCCATCAGCACCAGACGTGGGTCTCGGGAACCAGATTTCTGTTCCTCGAGGAACTGCGTCACGCAAGCGGTGATCTTCAGCTTGATGTCCAGGTTGCTCGTCAGGTGCGCGACCTTTGCCTCGAGCTCCCGCATCTCAGCGTCGCTCCAGCCAAATGCCCCTTGCACCGCGCGACGCATCGCCGCGCGCGCTCCCGCGTCCACTGGAAAGTCGACAGGGAACTTCGCCAAGGTGCGCGTGCCAGCGGTGTCGACCAAGGGCGCAGAGCTGGTCTCCGCGTAACGCATCCAGAGCAGCACCGCCTCGGAGAACCAGCGCCGAAAATTCGGTGCTTCGACGGACAGGGACTCCGGGATCGGCTCCCGGTAGGCCCAAGCTTGCTCGAGGAGCTTTGCGTAGAGCGCGCGTGCTTCGGTCTGACGGGCGCTGAGTCCTGTCTCCTCTTCAGTGAGCTTTTGGATGCGTGCCAGCGCTTCCAGGGCGGGGGCCCAAGCGTCTGGCAAGAAGGGGCTAAGGGCGTGTTGTCGGCTGAGAATCGTCATCGCGTTTCCGTAAGGTTTCTAGGCGGCGCTCCTCACCCCCAAACCCGCCTGAAGCTCGAGCAGGCCGTGCGTCACTCAGGCATAGCCGACGAGGCGCTGCAACTCTTCCCGTTCGCGACTCAAACCAGCAGCGTCATCGCGCAGCCGCGAGCGCCAGGGCTCCGGCAAGTACTCGAGGTGGTTCGTGTAGAGCACGGCCTCGATGGTCTGCAGCAGGAGCTTCGTCTGGTTGCCTTCCGGAACGTAACAGCGCGCTTGGTGCTCGAAGGTCGTGATCGGCACCGGGAGCAAGCCCTTGTCGTCAGGCTCCACGCCCGCCTGGCGCGCGGCGCGTCGGGCGCGATTGCAGATCAGCTCGAGGGCAGCCGGCGTCACGAAGCCAAGCGCCTCGAACACCTTGTCGAGGGACTCCGAGCTTGGCTCGTTGCCTTCCTCATCCAGGCGGATCTTGCGGCTCCTACAGATGGCGTTCAGCACCGCGAGTTTTTCTTCGGGCGTCTCCGGCGCGAGGATCGGGACGTGCTCTTCCACGCGTCCGGGGCGGCCCGTGTCCGGCGCGAGATTGAAGGGGCGCGCGGTGAGCAACAGCCAGAAGATGCGCCCGCGGTACTCCGGATCGCCCATGAAGGCGGTGAAGGCGCCGAACACGCGCTCGTCGACCTTGTTGCCAGGCGAAGACTGCTCGTTGCCCAGCATCTTGTCGGCTTCGTCGATGATCACGATGTTCGGCGTCATCGACTTCAGGATGCTGAAGATGATGTCCAGGTTGCTCTCGGTCTGACCGACGTACATGCCGCGGAAGTTCTTCAGCGACACGCAGTTGAGCCCGCTGTCTCGCGCGAAGGCTTTGGCGATGAAGGTCTTGCCGACGCCGTTTGGCCCGGGGCACACCACGCCGACGGGCACGTCATCAATGCCAATCGCCAAATCCTTTGCCGTACGGATAAAGAAATCCTTGATGGCGTCGTTGCCACCCACGGCGTTCATGCCATGCTTGGGCATCATGATTTCCAGCATGCCACGGCTGTCGCGCTCGATCAGCTCACGCTTGCGCTCCATCACGAAGCTGGAGGAGAGCTTGCGCTCTTCGGAGTGCATCGCGCGCCAGAACAAGTGACGAATGCCCGTCAGCGTGAGCCCGGCGGTCTGCTCCACCAAGCCCTCTTCGCTCACATCCATGGTCACGGGCGGCTTGCCCTCCACCACGAACTTCGCCTGCTGCCATTTGATGTAGCGGCGGCGCGCTTCTTCGTCCGGACGCGGCACGCTGATCTCGTGCACCACCTCTTGGCGCACGATATCCGGGTGCATCGAATGCAGGTTCGGCGTGATCAAGAAACACACGGCGTCTCGCGCGTCGGGCTGCTGCAAGCGCTCGTAGAAGAGCCGCGCAAAGCGCTGCAAGGTGACCGCGTTGATACGGTCGCCTTCACTCATGTGCTGGGGGTCGCCGTTCGGCGCGACGTGCTCGGCGTACTCGAGGATCACCGCCACCGGGCGCTTGCTCGCCTCGATGCCGACGATGAACGCCTCGATGAAGGCAAGCGCCTTGGTCGGTTCCCGAGGGAAATCGTAGATGCTCTGGATGATGCGCTCTTTGCCGCTGCGATTCTGATTGGCAAGCTGCAAGAACTGCTGCGCCTCTTTGTCATCGACGAAGCGCATGCCCCGAGAGACATCGTAGTTGATGGCGATGTAGTCGCCACGCTTGAGCATCGCCTCGAGATAGGTCCGCAGGGAAACGTAGTCACCCTCGAGCGGGAACACGTCTTCGATGTTGTCGTGGAGCACGAACATCGCAGACTCACGGCGGTTGTAGGCCTCGCGAAACTCTTCGGCCCAGGGCAAGTACTGCTCGCTCTCGCTCATGCTCCCCCGACACTCCCTCACGCATGCGCCAAACTAGCGCAAATAAACTAGACCTCAGTAGCTCGAGATGCGCCGATTTCGGCGCTCTCCCATGATGCTGGTGCGCCCAACCAACTCATCACAAGCGCGGCCAGCCGCGATCAAGCGCTGCTGCAGCTCGCCCACGTTGTGGCCCTGATTCGCGCCCATCGCCGCGTCCGCCTTGCGCAGCTCCATCGCGAGCTTGAACTCCTGCAAGTTCGACTCGATGACGGTGAGCACGCTGCGGATCTGGTGCTGCTTCTCGAGAGCCTGGGTCCACTGCTTGAGCGTACGCTCCGTCGACTCGTGAGCCGCGACCAGCGCGTCCCGCACGGGGCCTTCTGGCGTGCGCGCCATCTCGCGCTCCATGCGGGCCAGCTCATTCTTGAGGTAACCCACGTCGCTCTGGGCGATCACCGCCGAAAGCCGCCGGTGCAGGTTCACCAGGCCAAGGGCTCGATCCCGCAGGCCCTTGATGTCGTCTCGCGAGCTCTCGAGCACTGCCTCGACGGTGTCGCTCGCGCCGTCGGCGTAAACCGATTCGATGTTGTTGTAGTAGTAGAGGATGCGCTCGAGTACGGGGCGCAGCGCGGGCTCCGCGTTGTAGACCGCGTTCTGCAGCTCCTGAAACTCGCTCGCGACGCCTTGCTCCTTGGCTTCGTCGATCAGCTGTTGGTTCAGCTTCTTGTCGAAACCAGAGGTGACGAAGTAGCCGTAGAGCGCCGTCCCCACGCCCATCACCAGCATGCCAAGCCCAGGCGCCGCGTCCGGCGTGAGCATCGCGCTCGTCGCAACAGCAGCCGCTGCTCCCGCCGCCGCCGGCACACCGAAGACGTGGAGAAACCGATGGCGCCAGCTAAAGCACGCCTTGAGTCGATCTTTCCAGGTGGGTAGCGGAGTGACGGGAGCCACGTTTTCGTTCGATCTACTGCAGAGCCAACAAAAGCCAAGCCCCGCGATCGACGCGAGGCTTGGCCCGGGCCAGCTCAGTTGCAGTTGAAGAGCTTGAACTCCGTGCGTCGGCTGGCGTTCTTGTCCTCCACGCCATCCTTCATCAAGGGCTTCTCCGAGCCAAAGCCGCGCACATCGAAGCGCGAGGCCGGGAACGAAGACGCGTCTTTCTTCTGCAGGTAGGCGACGATCGACTTGGCGCGCTGCTCGCTGAGCGCCTTGTTCGAGGTCGCGTTGCCCACGCTGTTGGTGTGACCCCAGACGTGGACGCACAGCGCCGGGAAGCTCTTCAGCTTGTCACCGATGCCGTCCACGACGCTCTCGGCGTTGGGATCGAGAGCGGACTTGCCCTCCTGGAAGTAGATGCTCGGCAGATTGAGCGTGCCGATGGTCGAGGAGGTGTCGTCCTTCGTCTTGTCCGCAGCGTAGGTGTACTCCTTCTCGCTAGCCTGGAGCTTGGCCTCGGCCTCTTTCGAGTCCTTGCCAGCCACTTCGGCCGCGAGCTTCGCCTTCATATCCATTGCGGATTTGATGGTGAGCAAGAAGGAGTCGTTCAGCACATCCGCCGGCTTCGGCATGTCCGCCGCAGAGAGCTTGTTCTTCGCTTGCAGCAAGCGCCCCGTGCGTGAGATGCGATCCACCATCTTTGCAGGCTTTCCGCACTGGCCCCACCAGAGACACATGTTCTCCTGGTAGTCGAGGAAGTCGATGCCCTTGAGCACCGCGGTGCCCAAGCCCTGATCGCCGTTGCAGTCCGGGCCGCAGTCCGCCGTGATGAACTTACCGTGGGCGGCAGGATCTTTGATGTAGCCGTCAATCACCTTGAAATAGGCCTGGGTCAGCTTCTCGATCGCGCCCTTGTTCTTGATCACGTAGTCGCGATTGGCGACCGCGACGTCGACGATCACGTCATCCGCCTGACCACCCGTGGCGAAGACCTTCGGGTAGCCCTCCTTCTCGGCGATGGCGGTGAACGGCTGCCACAACACGGCAACCTGCACCTCGCCCTTCTTGAGCTTCTCCCAGCAGTCCTTTGCGACGACGCCTGGATCTGCCTTCACGTTCTCGAGGGCGGTGAAGGAGAGGCTCGCAAAGTCCCACAAGTGCTCGCTGGGCGTGCCGGCGGAGTAGCAGACTTTATCGCTGGGCTTCACGTCGTCGAAGCTCTTCTTGTCCTTGGACAGGAAGATGGCGTCGCCGCCGTTGCTCTCGTCGATGCCCCAGATGATGACGCCGGGATACAGGCCGTCTTTCTTGTGCTTGGCGCCGTGCTGCAGGAACGCATCCACGGTGGTCAGCACCACATCGAGATCGCCGGCTGCGAGCGCCTTCATGCGCTCGTTCTGATCGTAGTACTTCTCGTCGTCGAAGTAGGCGACGCCGATGTCGCTCTTCGCCAGCTCCTGCTCGAGCTGCGGTTCCTTACGGAAAGTGCTGTAGCCCGACCACGGGTCGCCAGCCATCTTGATCATCGTGCCGTATTGCTTGCCGGACAGCGACGTCGACTTGCCGAGCTTTTCTTCCTTGGCCTTGGAGTCTTTCTCCTCCATCGCCGGTTTGATGAACTTCGTGTAACCGAAGTAGCCACCTGCCGCGAGGATCACCAGCGGGATGCCGACGGTGAGCGCGGGACCTGGTTTGCCAGCAGCCATCAGCCGATCCCGCCCTTCTCGGTTTGCTTGGCTCCGCCAGGACCGCCGCCCGCCGATGCTTTGCGCGCCTCGAGCATCTCCTGGAACTTGCTCTTGCTCGCACGCTCTCGAGCCGCGTTCCTCAGCGCCTTGCGCTTGGACTCGCGGGTCGCACCGCTCATCTCATCGGAGATGTCAGCTTGAGCCGCAACGCCTTCGATGTACTTGTCGATGTCTCCCACCGCGGCTTCTTCGGCGCTGGTGCTCATGCCGCTCATCATGTCGCCGAAGGCCTTGCGCGCCTGGGCGCTCTGCAGCTTGGCGATCATCGCGTCCTTCTTGGACTCCATCGCCTTGGTCTTGCTCTCGAGGTCCCTGAGCTTGCTCAGGTACTCGGTGACCATGGTCTCGCTGCGTGAGAGTTCTTCCCGCACGGTACCGATTTCGGCCTCGAGCGCTTCCTTCTCGTTGAGCAGGTCTTCACCTAGCTCCGCGGCTTCCGGGTTGCCCGCCTCGGCTTCACCCAGCGCACCTTCGAGGTCGCGCTCGATTTCCGCGAGCTGCGAGGTCTTGTTTTGAATCAGGGCCCGCAGGCGATTGCGCTCGGCAGCGAGCTTGCCCACCGCCCTGTGCATCTCCTGGTAGTTCACCTTCATCTTCTGGATGGCCATCATGTAGACGGCCTCGGGGTTCGCCTGCTCGAGGCTGCGTTGTCCCTGCCAGAAGAGACCCTTAACGAAGTTCCAGAAGCGTCCTGCAACACTCATCGGTTTCTAACTTTCTCTATCCGTCGCGCCCATTTCGGAGCGCGAGCCCTGAGGTCCTGCCCGGCGAACCGAGCCAAAAGATGATCGTGGTTCTTGGGGGGTGAGGCGCGCTGTTCGCCTCTCGGTTCAGCCTTGAACCGGTGCTTGAACGTGACCAAAGAAGACGCGCGCAGCCTGCAGGCGCCCCTCTTCCACACGGCAACAATGGCGCACGCCTTCGAGCTCTGCCTGCATCGCCTGGATGCGCTGGCGGCGCTCTTCGATCTGCGCGTTGAGCTGGTCTATCTCGCCTTGAATGGTCTGAACAGCGCCATGAGCCTCGTGCTCTTTGGCCTGCAGGATGCCGTGTACCGTGCGGATCTTACGCTCGGCGTCCCGGAGCACATCGTCCTTGCTCTTGCCGATGGCACCCAGGAACGCCTGGGCCGCAGCGAGCCGCGAGGTCTGTGGCAGCGACGAATCCAGCCCGGAGAGGAACTTCTCGAGCTGCTCAACTTCGTCGGTGTCCGGGATCCCGGCTTCGTCGTATTGATCCTGGAAGTCGATCTCGACACCGTTGGCACCGGTCGTCACCTGAACGCTGCCGACCTGAACCACAGGCTGGTCGGTCACGGAGAACTCATCAGCCTGCAGGAACGCCGCGAAGTCTTCGTCGGACATTTCCTCCGGGTTGATCTCTGGCGGGGGCGCCTCTCCGCCCTCGGACTGCCAGAACAAGTTCTTCATTTTCTTCCAAGATGACATCGAGGCTCCTTAGGTGAACCCGGCTCGAAGGGGCTGTAGTCCGCGAAAGATACTAATCGGCTCGGGGTGACGTTGGGGTGGCATCCCGCCGGCGCGAGGCTGATGGCCCAATTCGCGCGCCTGAGGCGCAACCAGACCGGCCACGCCACGAACTCCCCAATCGAATCGCCAGCTTGCCGAGGGCCCTCCCCGCCGTCAACGCGAGTCGGCTTCGGATGTGCTCACGCCGGAGCGCGGAAATACGCAGGTTTCTGCGACCAGCGCCCGCGGCGGGGCAGCACGGCCTCGCGCCCGGGCTCGGACGAAACATTCCGGAAGCATTCTGCACTTCGCAACGCGGCACTCGCTGGGGAGGTGAGCCCGGAAAACGCGGAGAATTCTAGGGTCAACGCCGCAAAAGCGCGGCAGGCTGCGCCGCCATGCGAGTGCTCTGGGCAATCGTCTTCGGCTATGCGGCCTTTGCCCTAGGTGCGCTGCTTTACCTGCGCGTCAGCTACTGGGCGATGGGCTCCCACGTGGACCGGCGCTCCCCGCTGGACTCCCTCAAGAGCCTGCTCTTCGAGTGGCTGTGCGTCTTGTGGGTCCAGCCCCTGCTCCCACTCTACTTCCTGATCGGCCGGCGTCTGGGTCCAGCCTCGGCTCACACCGGCTCCCCAGCGCCGCGTCCGATCGTGTGCGTCCACGGCTACGGCCAAAACCGCGTGGATTTTATCTGGCTGGCGCGCCGTCTCGCCGCCGCGGGCCTCGGGCCTTGTTTTGGGATCAACTATTCGTTTCTGTCCAGCGTGCGCGACAGCTCCCAGCGCCTCGAGACCTTCTGCAAACGTGTCCTCGAGGAAACAGGCGCGCCACAGGTAGATCTGGTTTGTCATAGCCTTGGAGGCCTGGTCGCGATGGATCTCGCCGCGCGGCGCCCTGAGCTCATCGGCCGCATCGTCACCATCGGTTCGCCTCACGCCGGAGTGTTGTTTCGCGGTCCGATCCTCGGCGCATCGGGCGGCGACCTGAAGGCGGGCTCCGAACTGCTCAAGGAACAAGCGGCGCTCAAGGCAGGCGTGCCGGTGCTGAGCATCTACTCGAGCCACGACAACGTGGTGCACCCGAAGAGCACCTCGTTCCTATCGGCGCGCGGAGGAGAAGACATCGAGGTACCCCACCTTGGGCACTTCGGGTTGCTGTTCTCACGCAGCGTGGCCGATCCCGCGATCGCGTTCTTGAAACGCGATCTGCTGCAAGCCCAGCGCAGTCGACCGCACGGAAACAGACTTGACACCTAAGGGCGGTCAACCTAGCGAAGGCTGTGCTCTACATCATCCTGGTCATGGTGGTCTGGCTGTTCGTCTGGCGGATCATCAAGTCGGCCGACGCGGAGCGAGAAGCCAAGCACCGGCTCAACCACCGCATGCGCCTGCGACGCATGGCCAAGCGCGGCCCGGCACCAGCGCCTAATGACGGTCAAGCCTCAGGCGAAGATGAGAGCGATGAAGGCGAGGAGCGCAACCAGGAAGACACCTGACGTCGCTTGCCATGGGCCCGTGGCGTCGCTAAGTGCTGCGAGAGATGAGCAGCGTCGCGCTCGTGAAGCGCATTGACTGGGCCCCGGGCCTCTCGACCTTTCGTTTGAACAAAAGCGCCAAGTTCGAGCCGGGTCAGTTCTTCAACTTCGGGGTGGAAACCCCCGCCGGCTTGGTGCGCCGCTCCTATTCAGCAGCCTCCGCGCCTGGCGAGCCACTCGAGTTCCTCGTGACGGAGGTGCTCGGGGGCGCCCTCACCCCCAGCCTGTTCGAGATCGCCGAAGGCAGCCCCATCGACTTGAATCCCCACGCTCAAGGCTTCTTCACCCTCAAGCACGTGCCCACCACACGCGACGGTTGGTTGGTCGCTACGGGCACGGGGCTCGGACCGTTCATCTCGATGTTGCGTAGCGGACAGCTGTGGGACCACTTCGAGCGCCTGTTCGTGGTGCATGGCGTCCGCGAGCGGGCTCATTTCGCCTACGCCGACGAGCTGCGGGAGTTTGAGGCAAAGCACAGCAACTTCCGCTACTTGCGCTGCGTGAGTCGAGAGCCGGCAGGCCCCGGGGAGATCTCCGGACGCATCCCCGCGGCCCTCGCGGATGGGCGCATCCAGGCGCTCGCAGGCGCCGAGCTCGAACCTGAGCATTGCCATGTGCTTTTGTGCGGCAATCCCCAGATGATCGATGATACCCACGAGGCGCTCAAACCCCTCGGCTTGGTCAAGCACCGCGTGCGCAAGCCAGGGCACATTTCCGTAGAGAAATACTGGTAGGCACTCGTGACGCAGGCGCGACGCGGGTCATTGGAAGGACCCGATCGTGGGAAGCGTTCAGTCACATACGTTGCTCGCCCTGGTACGCGCCGAGGAGCTCGGCCTCACTGAGGCGACGCACCTCGCCGTCTCCAATATCGACCCGCTGCTTCGGGGCCGGGTGAAGCGCAACATGGGAAAGGCGCTCGCGACGGCGCGAGCGGACCTGCTTGAGGCGACCCCCGAGCACGTGCTCCAGGCCGCCTTCCTGCAGTTACATCCGCGCGGTAAAGACGTAGACATCCAGGACCCGGTCGCCGTCAGCAACGCGTTCGCGGAGCTCCGAAGCTCGGCGGAGGTACCCAGGTCTTCTACCCGCGCGCCCAGCTTGGTCGTGTTCGTCGGTCTTGCGTTGCTGGTGCTCGCGACCGCAGGCATCGTCATCTACAAGAAGTACAACCCGACTCCTGAAGATGCGTTTCTCGCGACGCCCCTCGGCAAGGCGCTCGACAAGCCACTAACAGGCTTCGTGGTCGCCATCGACAAAGCGCAGGACACCAAGCCCTTCACCGACGAGCTACTGAGCCCCGCGGTGCAGAAGCAAACGGGCGACGATGCGTACAACCGCCTCTCGGATGTGGTGAGCGCGAGCATCGCCATGAGCAAGACGAAGCCGACCGAGGAACTCTACCTGGACTACAACAAGAAGCTGAACGCGCTGAACCTGGCGTTTACCGACGCCAAGGTGCCCGCCTTCTTGTACGCCTACCTGGAGACCACCAACGACGGCCTGAGCTCCAACTGGCTGATGGCATACGTGGTGCGACGGCGCTTCTCGGTGAAGATCGGCTCCCAAGAGCTGAAGGTGATGTGGGGCAAGCGCATCGATCGCCTCAACTTCAACATGACGGCTACCGGCCTGCTCTCCCCGGGGCACGACTTCGTCATGCTGCCCATCGAGTACAACGAGTACTACTTCTTGGACCGCCTGCTCTTGCCGTCCGGAACCAACGGCACCCTGGGCCTCGACATCGGACGGGACAACAACGAGGCGGTGCTCACGGCTGGGCGCAAGGCGGCGCCTCTCGTATTCGAAGAGATCGTCAATAACTCCGAGTTCTCGCAGGACGACGCGGAGTTCGTCGCGAGCGAGCTCAAGCGCCGCGACCTCGGCATCCAGGCGCTGCGCCGCAAGAACTACCGCCTCCGGGGTGACGTGACCCTACGCATGCCGGAAGCCTTGGTGGAGCAGCTCGACGAGATCAACGACCCGGACGCGCAGCAAATCGTCAAGGCGGCGGATCGCCTCGAGGGCTATCAGCGCCAGGTCGACAGCGCGCTCACTCACATCTTGGAGCTACAAGAGCGGGAGTTCGTCGTCGAGCAGCTGGAGAAGAAGCGCCTCGATCCCGACCAGTTCGCGCTGCCTGAGGGCGCCGGCAAGGACAGCATCGACAAGCGAGCGTTTGTTTCCTCGCGGCTACTCTTGCTGATGCGCGAACAACCCTGTCCGCGCATCGCCCTGTGGCGCGTCGCCGCCTCCGGCCTCAGCGACGTCACCAGCCTCCCCCGAGCCCACGGCGGCGCCTTCGTGCTGTCGCTCTTGGGTCATGAGCTTGGGCTGCTACCGAAAGACCAATGGCTCAGCGCCCTGCGCCGCGAGCGAACTCAGCTGGCGCAGCTCACCGAAAAGCTCTTCGACAAGTCCCCAGCGGAAATCCAAAAAGCCGCGGCCGCAGCCTACGACCAAGTCTTCAAGTCCAAGCCCCCAGAGGTCGTGGTCACGGAGCTAGGGAAGTAAGCACGGTCTCCAGCTTCTCGCTCAAGTCCTGGTCGCGATCATAGCCACGTTGCTCGATTTCTCTGAGTCGCTGGCGGACTCGAGCCAGATCGACCTCATTGCAGAGGAGCAGGTTCCGCGCGTCGATGCGGTCCTGAAGGCGCTGGTCCGTCATAGACAGGACCTTCATCGCAAGCAACTCTTCTGACTCGGCGACAGGTATCGCGCCGACTCCGGGGTAGTCAAACATGGACGCCGCATTGACGACCTCCGCCTCGATGCCACAAGACGCAAAGATCAAGTCCACGACCAGACCCGACGGGGAACGCAACCTAGCGGTGGCAAGCCGCTGGTGCCTCTCATGCTCCACGGTCGTGACCGGCGAGTACCCTGCGGCACGAAGGCGATAGATCACATCCTCCGCCTCGACATCATTGGCGACAGCCACGGCAAGGTCCACGTCCCGCGTAAAGCGCACCTCACTCCGCACGGAAATCGCTAACCCACCAACCAAAGCGAAACGGACGCCCAAGCCCTGCAGTGTGGCGGCGGCGTGCGCAAGCGCCGCCTCCGTCGTTTCACTCTTCACGGCACAGCCAGGCAAAGAAGCGCGCTTCTAGCTCCTCCTCGGAGGCGTTCGGATGGCGTATGCGAAGCTTGGCGCGCTGGAGGCGAAAGCCAGCGTCCATCAGCTCCAGCGCTTGGCGTAGCTTCTCCGCCGGAGGGGTCTCCCGACTGCGCTTGATGGCGTCCTCGTCCAACGCGTCCACGAGGTCCAGCATAGCGCACTCCTCACCCGTCGCTCGCCGAGTTTCGCGTACACTTACTGAATGCGGCGCCCGGGTTCCCCAGAGGTCGTGGTCACGGAGCTAGGGAAGTGACCCGCCCGCGCAAACGCCGCGGCTACCGTCGCATCAGCGTCGAGGGGCGCGAGTACTGGTGGCGCCTGCAGCCGGGCTACGACTCGAGCGAGCTGCGCGTGAGCGGGTCCGATTCCTCGGGGCAACGGCTGGTGATCAAGCTCAAGGACTGGCGGGACCCCTGGCTGAACCTGTGCGGGTTCGAGGAGCGCGACGGGATGCTCCACTTGCACAGCTCAGCGCGGAACACCCCCGCGCTCATCACGCCAGCCTTCGTGGCTCCGTTGATCCGGCGTGCACTCGCAGAAGGCTGGTCACCCGAACGCCGCTTGCCCACGTTTCGCCTCGAGCACACGGCGACGCCTAGCGTAGACTCGCCCCATGGGTGACTGGGGACCAGGACCGTTTCAAAACGACCACGCGATGGATCTGTTGAGCTTCGAGACAGAGCGCTGGCGCGAGGCGCTCACGGTGCTCGACGATGAAGAGTCGCAGTGGGACGACGTGCAGGGCTTGCTGGGCTACGTGGCGTTGCTTGGCTTCGCCGCGAAGGAAGCGGGTGCCTTTGGCTTGCTCGTAGACAAATCGAAACCCGAATCGAGTCGCGAAGTCGCCAAGCGCTGGAAGGCGCGCTTTCTCCAGATCGAGGACAAGATCAAAGAGGAGCCCGACTTTGAAATGAGCGACGGCTTCAAGGCGCGTCGCAGAGCCGTGACCAAGACCTTTGATGCCTTGATCCGGGCGCTGGATGAAGACGACGCGCCTCCCCCCCAAGAACCAAAGCAGCGCGCGAAGAAGGCTACCAAGAGGTAACTAATCCGCGCGGAAGAGCGCCACCAAATGCTGAGTGACGCGCTCAGCCGCCTTCTCGGCGCTCAGGGGCTTGCCATCGCCGACCAAGCCATCCAGGTAGAGCATGGCCACGCCGTGCACCAGCGCCCAGGCGAGCTCGGTCAGCTCTTGAACGCTAATGCTGGTGGCGATGCCTTCTTCATGCAGGCGCATCAGGGCGCGGGGCAAGTGCTCTGCCGACTGGCGACACGCCTTGTCAAGCTCGGGGTCGTGACCACTGGCTTGACCGATGGGACTGAAGATCAAGCGAAACAGATTTGGGTTCCGCGCGGCAAATCGAACATACGCGACGCCTAGTTGTTGCACAGCTTCAAGCGCGGAGGTCTCCGCGCACTGCTTGCTGACCTTGCCGAGCGCCTGATCGAAACGCTGGTAGCCCCGGGCGGCGACCCCCCGCAGCAGCGCGTCCTTGTCGGGAAAGTGACGGTACGGAGCGGCGCTGCTCACCCCGGCGCGACGCGCCAGCTCACGCAGGGACAAGGCGTCGATGCCAGCTTCTGCTACCAGCTCCACACCGGCATCGAGCAGCGTCTCCCGCAGGGAGCCATGGTGATAGGTCGCGCCCATTGCCGCATTCATATACCGGTCAAAGCTCGCGCTCGCAGGCTTTTGCGCGCGTTCGGCTGCGCTTTCAGCCAGATCGAGAGTTGGGGGAGAGGAAAAGCGTTTGCCCAACTTGACGTGCCCAGGGTCGCAATGTAAACACCAATAACATTGTTATCGCCGTTTACATGAGGCTCCGGGTTGACCGAGGCTAGGCGGCGAGTCCAGGAGATCGAGATGGCGAAGCGAGCGGTGGTGATCGGTACCGGGGCGGGGGGACTAACGGCAGCCGTCGGTTTGGCTCAAGCCGGCTTCGAGGTCGTGGCGCTCGAACGCGAAAAGCAGCTCGGCGGCTTCCTGAATCCGTTCAAGCGCAAGAAGTTCCACTTCGACCCCGGCGTGCACTACGTCGGGCAGTGCGATCCGGGCGGCGATATGTACCGCGTGCTGGAGCGCTGTGGGGTCGACCCCAGCGCACTGATGGCGCCGATGGATCCCGAGTGCTTCGACTTGCTGCGCTTCCCCGACTTCGAGGTGAAGGTGCCTCAAGGCGCCGACAACTATCGGGACAACCTGCTCGCGCTTTTCCCCGAGGATCGAGCGGACGTCGACCGCTACTTCAGCGTGGTGAAGGCCATGCTGCCGTTGATGCGCTCCGACGTGAGCGGCGCGAAGAAGCTCATGCAAGTGCCGAAGATCGCGCGCCTAGCCCTGGAGACGTATGGGCACTACCTGAACCGCGCGATCCAGAACCCGAAGCTCAGGAGCGTGCTCGGCGCCCAGTGCGGTGACTACGGACTACCGCCGAGCCAGGCACCTGCGCTGCTCGGCGTGGGCCTGCTCGCCCACTACCTGGATAGCGGCGGTTGGTTCCCCCGCGGCGGCAGCGGCACCTTGCGCGACGCCTTGGTCGACGCGGGCCGCAAGCTGGGTGTGGTGTACAAGCGGCGTGCAGAGGTCGCGAAGATCCACACCGAGGGCGGCAAGGTCAGCGGTGTGACGCTGAGCGACGGCGAACATTTCCCCGCGGATGTAGTAATCAGCGCGATCGATCCGACGCTCACCTACGGGCGCTTGCTCGAGCATGACGTGGTTCCCCAGAAGCTGCGGCGGAAGGTCAGCAAAAACATGCCGTCGGTGGGCTCGCTGTGCCTCTACTACGGCATGAACCGCGATCTACGCGATCACGGCATGGGCGCGTTCAATGTGTGGGACTACCACACCTGGGATTTGGACGAGGCGTTCGGCTACGCGCAGAAGGGTTCGAAGCTGCCCGAGGACCACGCGTTCTTCCTCTCCCCCAACTCGTTGAAGGACGACACTCACCAGATGGCGCCCGAAGGCATGAGCACCCTGGAGGTCGTCACGTTGGTGCCCTTTGCTCCATTCGCGAAGTGGCAGGACGCCAAGGCGCTCAAGCGCGGTGACGAATACGAAACCTTCAAGGCGGAAGCCGCGGCCACGCTGCGCGCCGCGGTCGACCGGCGCTGGCCAGGGATCATCGGAGACGTCGTGGTGGAGGACGTCTCGACGCCCCTCAGCAACATGCACTTCGCCGGGGTCGTTGCCGGAGGGATCTACGGCCCAGCCGTGATCCCCAGCCAGTTTGGCCCCAACGCCTATCAGACCAAGGGCGCGGTGGAGGGCCTGTACCTCGCCGGCTCCGGTGTGACGGGGCCCGGTGTCTCACCTTGCTTGGCTTCCGGCATCAAAGCGGCGCGCGCCGCGGCGAAGTCCCAGAGCAAGCGCTTTGGCTGGCTGCCCATGCGCACTCTAGCGCTCGCGAGATCCTAGGCTAGGCGCCAGGCCCTCATCCGGGGCGGCCACCCAGGGCGGTTACCAACGCCACGCAGCCCGTCACGACAGACGTCCATTCTGCCAATAGCTCCGGGTGCTTGCGCAACTGCTTCAGGCGCTCACCCTCGGCAGAAACGCTAAGGCCAGCTTCACTCACCCGGAGCTCGAAGCCAGCCCGCTCCAAGCCGAATCGCAGGTCACTCGCCGTTTGGTTTCCCTGAGGTAATGGAGCGCCAAGAATCGTCAAAGCGGCTTGGTGGTCGATATCCAGGGGCTTCACCCCGGGGATCTCCGCGGCGACGTGCAGCGTCGCACGCGTCACCATGTGCTGCGCCTTGCTCGGGTTGAAATCGATCAGGAACGGAAAGCCGTGGCAGTTGCCCGCCATGAACTGGTGGTTGACTCCGGTGTAGAGGCGCTGGATCGGAAACGGACCTGCCCAGTGCGTCAGAATCCAATCCGCAAGACCGCGGGTGCCGCTACCGCGCCTAGCATTGAAGGCGCGCTCGAGGGGCGCCATGCCACGCGCCGTCGCCTGTTGCTTGGACCAGCGTAGCCACAGGATGAGCCCAATCGTCCCCCACAGCCCGAGACTCACGCCGAGCAGAATCAGCAGCGGGGGCAACGGCAGCTCTTTGCCCTGCTGCAGCTGCTCAGCGGTGATCATCAGCGTCGGTAGCGTGAGCATCACCGCGAAAGGCACCAGCACGAAGAACACCACGTGCTTCCCGGAGCCACCACCGTACACGCTCGCAATCGTCTTTATTTCCGTACGATAGTGCCTCAGGGCCGCCTTGCGCCGCGCGCGAGCCGCGGCCTCCAACCCTTGCTGGATGGCCGTGCTGCCTGGGACCAGCGCAGCGTGACAGTGCGCGCAGGTGTCGATGGAGTCTCCCGGTGTGAGCTTGCCGGGTGCGCCACAGTTGGGGCAGGCCACCACGAGTTCGTCCAGCTGGCCGGGTTGAACGTTCCCCTTGCGGAACATGCTGATGAACATTCGGGCGTAAACCACCAGCGCTCCGCACATGAAGCCGCCCATCAGGACGACCGTCGGCATCAGCATCCAGTTCATCAGCCCCAAGCTGGCGAGTACTGCGCCCACCACGCCAGCGATCACGGCGCATACACCCGCGATCAGGAAGAACTCGGACGTTGTGTTGCGGCGATCCTCCGGGGTGCCGTACCACTTCTCGTACGCAGCCTGCTGGTCCGCGTGTTTCTCCGCGGCAATAAGATCGTGCTCGACGTTCGCTTGATAGTGCTGAAGTGCACGCAGCTTGTGGGGGTCCAACGCCTGCACGTGGGCGCAATACGGGCAACTCACGGCGTGCGCCAGCTGGGGCGGCCGGAACGCAGCTCCGCAACGCTCACATAGAACGGTTCCGGCGGTGGAAGGCGACGTGGGCGACTGCAAGAACTCGAGATTAGCCGACAACGTCGCCCACCGATACGGAATGCCGTGCGGTATCTCGAGCGGAGGCAGAGAGCAGAGCGTGCGTCGCAGCTCGGGACCGGCGAAGACGCGCGACGCGTGTCACACTACGTCCACCGTGTTCTGCCCCAACTGCAAGCGCGCGATGACGCCCCTCTTCGTTTCGTTCGTCTGCGACTTCTGCGACGGACTGGCCACCGACTCCAGCTATCACTGCGGGTTCGTGGTGTGGCGCAAGCGCCCCACGCCCGCAGAAGAGTACGTCTTTCGCACACGCCAAGATGCCGAAACTTGGCGGGCCGCCCGCGCCCTCAGTACGTGTGAGGTCGTCGAAGTGCGGTCCGTACATCCGTTTCGCTGGCGCACGAGCACCGGTAGCGTGCCGGATCTGGAGATGGCTGACGCCCTGATCAGCATCTGGCCAGATCATCGTTTCCCCGCGGTACCAAACAACGCCTTCCTGGTCGGTTCCGCAGCCTGACCAGTTGTCAGTTACAGCCAGGGAACTGACCGGCTCCGCTGACTTCCTGCGCCTCGGCGAACGCAATGTTGCTGTCCGTCAGCTGGTTTCCGTACACGTCGGTGATGCGGAAGGTGTAGGGCCCAGGGCCCATACCGGATGCCTGCACGAAGTAGTTGTAGTTCTCTCGAGGTATTTCGACGAAGGTGCCGCCGCCTGAGTCGTACTCGAACTTGGCGATCGCGTTCTTGTGGTTGCGCACCTGCACCGCGCTCCACCACTGGTTGGAGCCCTCCTTGAAGCGGTACTTCACGTTACCCGAAACGCCGCAGGGCACGTACTTCCAGCTGATGGCCACGCGCCCCGCCGAGATTGCCGCGACTTTCTCGAACGCCTGAGGGCTGAGGTCGATGTCGCCAGGTGCGCACTCTGGACACCGATCGACAATCCGTACGGTAACACTGCCGTTCGGTCCGGTGATGGCGGCGCAGCTCCCGCAGGTCGCCGAGCCTTGGTAGTCGGTTTGGTTCATCGCTCCGACCATCAGGTCGTTGGGCGACGCATCGAAGCTGCAGTTACCTGAGCCATCGGCGTTGTAGTAGGTGCCCTCGCCGGTGTGTTCCGGCTCGCCATCACAAGGCACCTGATTGCCTGAGCCCCCATTCCCACTGCCGCCGCTCGCGGTGCTACCGCCATTTGCGGTACTGCCGCCGTTGGCAGTCGAGCCGCCGTTTGCGGTACTGCCACCGTTAGCAGTACTACCGCCGTTCGCACTGGATCCGCCATTCCCGCTGCTTCCAGAGGTGCCGCCGGAGCCCCCAGTCGAGTTCCCATCGCTGCCACAGCTCAGGCACAACGCGCCTAACCCCCAAACCACGTGGGAAAGCTTCATGGCGATCATTCTGCCATGCATCGCGCCTTCGCGAACCGGACTTCAGCGACAGACGTAGTTTCCAAGGGTTGCGCACTCGGAGTCGCCGTTGCAACCGATGTAGCGGCACACCCCCTGGTCGCATTCGTAGTTGCTCGCGGTGTAGCCAGGCTGGCCGTTCGAGCAGTCTGCGGGCGTGGTGCACTCCGGGAAGCAGAAGGAGCCGCCGCCCAGATCGGCGCATGCGTAGGGCTTGTTCACCAACGCGCCGAGGGCGTCGCACTCCGCCTCGTTGTTGCAGCCTTGATAGAAGCAGCCGCCGTTCTCGCAGCTGTAGTTGTCGGCATCGTCATAGGCCTGACCGCTTCCGCAGTTGCTCGCGGAGCTACAGCCTTTCACGCAGGTGGACAGGCCGTATTGTTCTCGGCAAACGTAGTTCCCCAAGGAAGCACAGTCGGAGTCGGCCTTGCATCCCTGCCATTTGCAGACACCGGCGTCGCACGCATAGTGAGCCGCATCGTAGGGAGCCGGCCCGGACGCGCAGTCAGCAGGGGCGGAGCAGGCAAGCTGACAGACGGGAATGCTCTGGACGCTCCCGCCCGCCCCACCAGTCCCGTTCCCCGAGGAACCGCCGTTTGCACCTGAGCCACCGTCCGCGCCACTCCCACCCTGACCGGAGCCGGCGCTGCCACCCTGTGCGCCGCTGCCACCCTGTGCGCCGCTGCCGCCCTGTGCCCCGCTACTGCCCTGTGCGCCGCTGCCGCCTTGGCCTGAACCGCTGCTACCACCGCTTGCAGCGCTCCCGCCTTGGCCACCGCTCCCACCCGAAGAACTGTCGTCAGAGCAACCGACTCCGAGAACCAAAACCAAGACGCACCCAACCAAGCGACTCATGGCGAGATGGATACCGCTTTCCGGCGGCGTGTCGCTACTCCTCTTGGAACTCTACGATTTTGTCCAAGATCTCGGCGAAGCGATCAGGACCGAAGTGCGCACCGGAGGTCATCCAATCCGTATGCAAACTCCCGGGTGAGTCGTCGTGGAAGTGGCCGAGCATATCGAGGTGATCGCCCTCACCGACCCATAAGAGCTTGCCCCACAGCATGGAGAGTGTCGGCACGACGCCGTCGTTGCTGCGGTCGTCGACGTCAGTACGCACCCCATCAGCGATGCGCTGCTTCTCCTCAGCGGTGGGTGCGGCGTAGGGGTAACGCTTGTGAGCCTGAGACGCGAAGGTGTAGAGCGTGGTGTACACGCCCGCGGTGAGGGCGGCGTAGGGGGAACGCACACGCTTGGCCACTTTGAGTGAGGCAGGTGGCGGTGCCGCCGCAGCGACGCAGCCGTAGCGCACGTCGTCGTTGTCTTCGGTAGCGGCGTTGAAGAGATCGAGCGCCTCGGGCATGAGCTGAATCACGCCGCCTTGGTCGTGACGCACCTTCGACAGAAACTCACGGATCTCACCGCGGCCGCCCGTGTCGACGTAGCGCAGTACCATATCCGTGGCACGCCCAATCAGCCTCGAATCGCCACCGAGCAAGGAGTCGATGCCGCCAAGGGCAGCGAGCAGCTTGCTGAAGATCGCCAGGCTTGGTTCCCCCAGGGAAAGGGACACGACGGTGAACAAGCTCAGTGCGTACAACACGCGCGTACCCGAAACCGTCGCGAAATAGCCTGCGAGAGGCGTCCCGTAGTGAGGCGTGTTGAGCGAAACCAGCGACTGCACCCGCTGGGTCCACTCGAGCTGATCGTCCCGCACTGGCAAGTTCGTGGTTGGCGACAGCACAAGGCGCGCGTCGAGTCCACCCGTGGAATGTCCGATCAGGTGGATTGGCAACCCGTCGGTCGCGTGAGCGCTGACCTGCTCGGCCAACATTGCCGCACGGTAACGAATGGAGGAGGTCGGCGGCGTAGGCACCACCTCAATCACCACCTCTTTGCCACGCGCGCGGTAGCGATCAGTCAGCTCCCGCCGCATATGACTGAAGTAGTCGAAACCGGCCAGCGTCCCGAAACCGAACATCCCGGGGATCAGGTAGATGCGAGCAGCGGGTTCAGCCATGAGCAAGCATCGACGTTACCACGCCCGCTCACGCGTCTGGCAAGACCACAAGCACTGCCCCCACATGCAACGGGGCTGGCTTCTGGTCGGAATCAGGCTTTTTCTTGGGTTTGGGTGAGGTGCGCCGCAGCTCCACGCGGTAACTGCCAGGCTTCAGGTCCACGACCAGCTTGCGCGCATCACGCCCGACGCACGCGTCGGGCTGTGCCTCGTCGTAGATCTCGACATCACTCTCGAGGCCGCGGTCGAAGCCAAGCAAACGGTAACGCCCAGCGCGCTCGATCTTCACCCGATAGCTCACACCTTTTGTCGACTCGTCGTCACACGCCGAGGGCGCGAGCTCTGCCTGCAGGGGCTGAAAGTCGACCAACGGCAGCCCCGGCGCCACCCACGGTGCCTTACCACTGCCGTCGCCCGACCATGCCGCGACCTGATCCGCCCGGTACTTGCCAAGCTGCACCCGCCGGAGACGCTCGAGCACCTGCAGCGAGAGCCAGTTGCGCACGTTGTAGCCGAACTTCAGCCCCTGCTCGCTGAAGTCGCAGGGGTCTCGCCCCGCAGGTCCTTGGTAAGTCGATGGATGAATCCCATCGCCCGAAAGGCCGTGCTTGGGCAGCGGTTCGAGGGCGGCGTGGTAGTCGACCAGTGGGACCTGTAGCGCCGTCGCTACCCCACGGATCACTGCGTTGTAGCGCGGCACCTCGCGCCCCGCCTTGGCGCGGTCGGCCCGCCGCATGATCGTGTACAGGACCGGCAGTGTCCCGGCACGCTCGAGCTGCTCCACGAGATCGAAGAGCTTGTCAGCGTAGTGGTGTAGTGCCCCAATCTCGATGTCATTGGTGCCGAACTGCACGAGCGCGATCTGGGCGCTCATCGAGGTCTGTTCGCGCCACAGATGATTCTTCACGCCGTCGATGGCGTTCCAGGCACTCCAGCCCACGACTGCGGCTTGGCTCTCGTGGCCGAAAGAACCGCCGTACTTTTGCGTCGCACCGAAGTACTCGGCCACCGCGAACAGCTTTGGCTGCTGAGCTTCCAGCGACTTTAGGCTCGCCTTGCGCGGCACGCAGTACAGCGTGTCGCCGCTCGCAGTGACTGAGTCACCGACCTTGATGAAGCGATTGGCGTGGAGGTCCGCGTGCGCCGCCCAGGATTTTTTCCACGCAGTAATCTGTGCGTCGACAATGGGCGACTGAATCACTGCGCTGGGATAGCGCACGGGACCGGGAGGCGCCCCGGAGGGGGTCGCCGAGGAGGAAGCGGGAGGCGGCAGCGGTGTACTTGGCGGAGGTGACGGCGCTTGTGAGCTCGCACTCTCAGGTGCTCTCGGAGGAGCATCTTGATGGTCGCGAGCGTTGCACCCGCAACAGAGCACGATCAGCGCGCCAATGGTTCGCCAGGCCCTCATGTCCGAGCTTGTGTGCCAAAGATCGACGCAAGAACGCAAGCAAGTGCTCAAGCTCCGAACGCCGCCGCCGTTCCCCCGAGTACGTCGCGCTTGCGGCGTCGAGATTCGACCGCACCGGGTTCTGGTGACGGGTCGCCGGGGCACCGCCGTGGGCGGTGCGTTAGTCGCGCCTGTGCGCGGGGAATGGAGATCGCTATGAAGCGTAGCGCAGTTTTGGCCCTAGTGGGTGTCCTCAGCAGTGGTTGTGCGTTCGTTCCCTGGTCACAGACGGGCTCCGAAGAGAGCGATCCAGCCGCTAGGGGCACGGAGACGCCCGACGATCCGGTTGAAACCGATCCCGTTGACGACCCGACGGATCCCTTCGCTGCACCGACGCTGGGACACGACGGCTCTTTCTCCACGGATACTCCTGGTGAGGTCGTGGACACCCCTGAGCCCGGTTCCGACCTGCCCATGGACGGGGACTTCGTGTCGTTGGCCGTCGGAGAGCTCGACACGGTCGCCGTCGATAGCATCTACGATCAGAAGGAAGGCAGCGACCTCTGCGATTCGCATTTCCGCGTCACGCGCTCTGATGGCATGGGCAACAGTCTGGTGATCGAGGCTAACGAGAAAGACGGCGCCTACGAGTTTTCGGTTCGCCTCGACCAACTCAAGCGCGTCAATGGAGAGTGGCAGCGCCTGGTCGCCTATGTCGGGCCGAACTTCCAAGGCACGGAGTACACCGTCGATCTGCGCACTCAGGACGAGAACCAAGGCGACGTGGTGATCAAGATCACCCGCGCGATCGGCATCGGTCCGACGCAAAATGGCTGGGTAGAGGGCGACCTCTTCGTGCGCCTGCGCGGCACCTGCCTGAAAGACTGAACCACCCCAGCGCCAAACACACCGCTAGCGGGGCTCCTTGACGGCCCCGCTAGTCACGCGTGCGCGACCCGGTGTAGGGTTTGGCCCAATGAGGGGCGTCGAGATCCGGGACATCCAGGCGTCAGAGGTCGCAACGGCCGCGCGCGTTTTGGCGCGAGCGTTCACCACGAATCCTGGCATGCAGGCGATCTTCGATGACGTGAACGACGAGCAGCGCATCGACGTGCTCGAGCGCTTGTATCTGCGCTTCGTCGAGTCATGCCGCATCGGCGCCGTGGCGCGCTGTGCCGTGCGTGACGGCAAGCTCCTTGGCGCACAGCTCGCCTACGAACCGGAGCAGTACCCAGCCGAGGGTGATCCGGGTTGGATGATGCTGCGCGGCGTGTTCGAGACGGGGCTGCACTACGTGCATCGCATCGTGATCGCGGACATGTTCCTGCGCTCACGCCACATCGCCGAGCCGCATTGCTACCTCTTCATGCTGGGTGTGGACCCTATCGCCCAGGGCGGCGGCCTCGGAGGCGCGCTGCTCCGCGACTTCAACCAGCGCGCGATTGGCCGCGGCGTGGATGCCTACCTAGAGACGGATCGCCCGGCGGCGATGGCGATCTACCACCGGGACCACTACCGCATCCTGCGCGAAGAGGTGTTCAATCTGCAGGGGAACACCCGCACGTGGTTCATGCTCAAGCCGCTGAGCGCCCTGGAAGAAGACGAACGTCGGCGCGCCGCTCACTAGCGGTCTTTCGTACGCGGCCACAGGTTCCCCGGGGCAACGCAGCAGCTTCGAGCGGGACGCGGTTCTACTGCGGCTCGGTACAGCAGCGAAAGCCTTGATCGTAGCGCACGTAGTGTGGACCGTGGCCCCGGGTCTGCGGGCGACAGCGCTGGCGCGCTGGACCCCAGTGGCCGCCTTTCAAGATCATCTTGTAGCCATAGCGCCTGACGCTGCGGGTCCACTCGTCCACGTTGCCCGTGAGGTCGTATACGCCGTACGGGCTCACGCAGCGCGGGGACTCACCGGAGCGCTTACCTTGCCAGGCGAGGTCAAGGCCGCTCGCCGTGTGACCGGTGGTACGAGGCCTGAACGTGTCCTTATCAGGTCCGTTCGCCAGCACATCGATGTTGCAGGCTGCCTTGTCTCGCGTGTACCCGTACGGATACGGCAAGCCCTCTTCCCCTTCGCACGCTAGCGTCCACTCACTCTCGTCGCACAGGCGCTTGTTCACGCCTTTGCAGTACTTTTCTCCCTCCGCGAAAGTCGTGACGACGAGTGGGTACTCCCCGAAGGTGTTGGGGAACTCGAAGCGATCGATACATACATCAACCTCGCGGTTCTCCAGGCCTTGCTTGCGCTCGAGCCAGTCATCGCGATCGAACGCATCGCACAAGCCGTTGACGCCGTGGTCGTTGGTGCGCCACTTCTTGCAGCTCTGGTTCTGGGCAAGCTGCACGCCATCGGTATCCTCACGGCCCTGCTTGTCGAGCAGGAATTTGCCTCTTACCCGAAGCATCCCCGCTGGGCAGCCTGCCCGGTCGCCCGGAGTATCCGGCAGAGGCTGCAGCGCGTCCTGTTGCCCCACGGAAGCTTGCCAGTTCAAGCGCTCGACCTTGAACCAGGTAAAGCGCTTGCGTTCATAGCGCTCGCTGATTTCGAAGCCCAGCCTCTCCAACAGCGGCTTGGAACTCGTGGGCGCGCTGACCGTCGCCGTACTCGACGGCGCTACGGTCGGCGACGCGGTACTCGACGGCGACGCGCTCGCAGCTGCGCTCGGCGTCACCCTGTTAGCCGACGACACCCCGCTTGTTGACGCAGGCGTCTTGGCAATAGGACCGCCCGGTCCGTTGCTGCTTGCGGCTGGACCGCTATCCGAAGCAGCCTCGGTTTGTGAAGTTTTTGAACAGCCACCCCCAAACACCAAGCAAGCCAGCAACACGGTGATTCGCAACGGATATGAGGATGCTGTGTGGCTGGCCATGGCTTGAACGGCATCGAGCGAACGCCCGAACGCCCCACTGGCATTCCGGAGGACGGATCCGCAACGGGAAAACCCAACTGCGTATGTCCACGTGGAACCAAGGGAAAAACAGCGGCGCCGTTGGTACCTACCTATCCTGTCTCCGCGGCTTCGTGTAGCTTGCTTTGCGGGCGCTGGAGGTAGCGCCTGAGCTAGGGGACAACAGCATCGCGCCGGCTCGCTCGGTCCGTTGCTGTTCGTCCGTCAAAAGGAGACTGCTTTCCGATGGCAAACTATGGGTTCGTGCAGGTGCCGTGTTCCAAGTGCGGTACGACGGTTTGGATCAGTCCACAGGCGGGCATGGGGATCTGCCCTTCTTGCCACACGCAAAACAATCTCCCCCAGGGAGCAGCACCCCAAGCCGGTGCTCCCGGGGGCATGCCTGGGATGCCGAACACCTCGGCCCCACCCATGGCGATGCCGAATATGCCTGCGATGGGCGGCGGCGGCGGAAAGCTCAAGTTCATCGGTGGCGGTATCCTGGCCGTGCTGATCGCCGTTGGCGGTATTGGCTTCACCGTCCTGAAGAACAAGTTCATCGCCCCGAAGGGCAAGATGACCTACTCGTCCGCCGGCCTGAAGTCGTCGGACAAGCCCGACGGCGATGTGATGATGACCGGCGTCGCCGCGAACGCAAAGAAGTGGAAGAAAGACGCCTTCTGGTGGTCCACCAACTACCAGGCGGTGCGCAACGACGGCACCGTGGACGTCTCCAAGGGCGCACAGGTGATGTACGTCTCACCGAGCAAGGTGTCGTCGCCTTCTAAGACGGTGCGTAAGGACAGCATCCGCAAGTACGTCTTCACCTCGTCTTTCGTCGACCATTCCCGCAAGTGGAACGCCACCAACCAGTGGAAGGGTGTCGAGGCGCCAGCGCTGCCGACGTGCACCATCAAGCAACTGGCGAAGAACCTGGAGAAGGAGGGCTTAACCGCAGGGAAAACCGTGCGCATCTCCTTCGACCCCTCGTTCGACTGGGGCGCGGAGCAAGTTTGGCACGTGCGTGGCGAAGACCCGAAGATCGACCAGAGCTACTCCTTCAAGGATTGCTCCAAGGTCGACAAGAACGGCGCCCCCACCGGTAAGGGTGACGCCGCGGGCGGTGAAGGCGAAGGCGGCGACGGCGACGCCGAGTAAGTTCAGGCTGGTCTCGTAACGTTGGCTTGGAGCGGCCGCTGGGTATCACCTGGCGGCCGTTCGTCGTTTGTCGGCACGGCGCTCCTCCCCCCAAACCCTGGGGAAACGCTCGGAGGCCATACGCTCGGACTGCGTGGTGGGGCAGCTTGCTCGCTACTTCAGCGTGCAGCCTTTGCCACGGCAGCCGTCGATGTCCACGCGTCGCAAGCCCTTGATCGACTTCGACCAGCACCCGGCTTCGCTGGTGTCGAAGGCACCCGTGTACTTGCGGGCTCCCGGTTTGCGATTGAAGAAGGGCCCGGTGTCCACCTTCAAACCACCTTCCAGCTCTATATCACCACGGAAACGAAAGTAGCTCGCGCTGGCGTCAGGGCTCTTGTACAAGTTCTCTGGCGCGTTGAAGCGCAAGGTATAGATGACCTGGCAGCCGTTGCCGCGCACTTCGACGTGATGGAAGCGGTGCCCGTTGACTTGCGCGGTGATGGGCGCCTTGCGCACCCAAGAGCCGCCCTCGGCATCACCAGCCGCCGATGAGGACGCCAGCGACAGACATGCGGCGGCGGTCATGACCCAGATCCCCTTGCGAAACATACGCGGGAGCATGGCCCTGTTGGGGCGCTTGGCACAACCGCCACGGCGAAGTGTTCCGGCTCCAGACGCGATGGGGTATGAACGGCCCATGGCAGGTCACCTCCGCCCGTTCGTTCGCGGCTTTCGCGCTCTCAGTCGTCCACACTTGAGCAGCTTGCTCGGCCTCGGTTTCTTAGCCGCTTGCGGCGGCCCTTCCGAGCCCAAGATTGCCCCGGCCCCTAGTCCTTCGACCACCGCGAGCGCCATGATCGAACCCGCAGAGAAGCCCCATTTTGGTCCCCCACTAGCCAAGCGTGACGACATCGTCGACACCCTCCACGGCGTGCAGGTAGCCGACCCTTACCGCTGGCTGGAAGACGAGAAATCCGCAGACACCCAGGCCTGGATGAAGGAGTACGCGAACTTCACCAAAGCCTACCTTGCGAAGCTGCCCAGTCGCGATGCGCTCATGACGCGGCTCAAGGACCTCAGCTACATCGACTTCGTGGGCGCCCCGACCCACCGCGGGAAGCACTACTTCTTCGCGCGGCGTCACAAGGAAAAGGAAAAGACGGTCTGGTACTGGCGCGCCTCCAAGACGGCCGATCCGAAAGTGCTGCTCGACCCGAACACGATGAGCGACGACGGCAGCATCGCTCTGAAGCTGGTGGAGCCCTCCTACGACGGCAAGACGATCGTCTACTCCCTGAGCAAGAACAACGCGGATCAAGCAGCGCTCCACATCATGGACGTGGTGAGCGGCAAGGAGCGTGAGGCCGAAGTCATCGAAGGCGCGAAGTACGCTTACCCCTCCTGGAGCCCCGACAACAAAGGCTTCTACTACGTCAAGCTCCCCACGGATCCAAAGATCCCCGCGGCAGAGCTGCCAGGCTACGCGGAGCTCCGCTACCACAGGCTAGGCGACAAGCCGGAGGACGACGCGCTGATCTACGAGCGCACGAACGATCCCAAGCGCTTCCTCCACGGCGATGTGTCGCGTGACGGGCGCTGGCTGTTCGTCTACGAGAGCCACGGCTGGAACAGCCGGGACGTCTTCTACAAGGATCTCAAGAAGAAGGACGACCAGTTCAAGCCGCTGGTCGTGGGCATCGACGCGAAGTTCGATGTTTACGCATGGAAAAACAAGTTCTACATCCAGACCGAGTACAAGGGCCCGAAGGGTCGCATCCTGGCCGTTGACCCAGCGAAACCGGATCTGGAGGACTGGAAGGAGATCGTCCCGGAGCAGTCCGACGCAGTGCTCGAAAGCTTCAACATCGTCGGCGGTAAGCTCTCGCTGAGCTACCTCAAGAACGCCAGCACGGAGCTCCGCCTGCACGAGCTATCCGGAAAGCCTGTGCGCACCATCGAGCTTCCCGGCATCGGCAGCTCTTCGAATCTGAAGGGCAACCCCGACGAGGACGAGGCCTACTACACCTTCTCGTCCTTCACGACGCCCTACACCACCTTCGAAGTCAGCGTGAAGTCGGGCAAGAGCAAGCCGTACTTCGAGCTCGAGGTCCCAGTCGACCCGAAGAACTACGAGGTGAAGCAGGTCTGGTATCCGTCGAAGGACGGCACGAAGATCAGCATGTTCATCGTGTTGAAGAAGGACACGAAGCTCGATGGCTCGACGCCATTCCTGCTCTCCGGCTACGGCGGCTTCAACATCAGCGAGACACCGGACTTCGAAGCGTCCATCTTCGCGTGGCTCGAGAAAGGCGCTGGCTACGCGGTACCGAACCTGCGCGGTGGCGGCGAATACGGCGAGGAGTGGCACCGCGACGGGATGCTGCTGAAGAAGCAAAACGTGTTCGACGACTTCATCGGCGCCGCCGAGTACCTCGTCAAAGAGGGCTACACGAAGTCCGAGCGGCTAGCGATCTCCGGCGGCAGCAACGGCGGCCTCCTGGTGGGTGCGGCGATGACCCAGCGGCCGGATCTCTACAAGGCCGTGGTGTGCGGCGTGCCGCTCCTCGACATGGTGCGTTATCACCTCTTCGGCTCTGGCAAGACGTGGATCGAAGAGTACGGGTCCGCCGACGACCCTGAGCAGTTCAAAGCGCTCTACGGCTATTCCCCCTACCACCACGTCAAGCAAGGCACGGCTTACCCGGCGCTCTTGATGCTCAGCGCGGACAGCGACGACCGTGTCGATCCCATGCACGCGCGCAAGTTCACCGCGGAAATCCAGTGGGCGCAGAAGTCCGCAGAAGTCCCGGTTCTATTCCGCATGGAGACGAACGCCGGGCACGGTGGCGGCGACATGGTGGAGAAGCTGGTTGAGCGCCGGGCAGACACCTACGCCTTCTTGATCGAGCAACTAGGCGTAAAATAGCGCTGCACCGCGGGCAGCCGACTGGTCAAACCGGTTGTCGACGCCGCCTGCAGCAGTTCGTGTGCAAAGCCCCTGACATCGCTGTCATGAGGCTTGCGGCGTCAGGCCTTGGGCACCAGATGGTTCTGACTCACCGCCACTTCAGGTTTTGGATGGGGGTGAGGGCACGCCGCTTACTCCCACAACATCCTCCAAGACTTCGGTACGCGAGCGCTCTTCAGCAAGCGTGGGGAGCGGCCGTAGGTCATATTAGAGTTTGATTCGCAGGTCGCCGGGCAATCAGATCGGCACCTCCGCGTCGCTTTGTTCAGGCACGCTTTCCCCTCATGAAGATCGCAGTCATCAGTGACCTCCACCTCGGCGCAGGCGACGCTTGCGACTGGTTTGGTCACGATGAGCGCCAGTTCCTGCGCTTCTTGCGTTTCCTCGAGGATAATTTCGAGCGAGTCGTGCTCCTGGGGGATATCTGGGAGACGCTCACTTCGCGTAGCCATGGAGACTGGGTCGGCGGCCTAAAAGCAGCGAGAGAGGCGCATCGCGGCATCGCCCGGCGCTTCGAAGGGGCGAAGTACCAGTACGTCCACGGCAACCACGACCTGATCGCCGGGGCGGCTGAAGGGGTACCCGACCGCCTCCTGATCGACTCCGGCGACGCGCGCGTCGTGTTCACTCACGGGCACCACCACGACCTGTTGATCAGCAAGGCGCGCTGGTTGAGCGAGCTCGGCGTATGGCTCGGAGGTTGGATCCGCAGGGCGGGCCTAGACCCGCTCTACCGTGCGTTTCGTGGGATCGAGCGCCTGAGCGAGAACAACGCGGGCAATGACCAGCGGTTCCGCCGATGGGCGCTAGATGTGGCGCGTGATTACCGCGCGGATATTATCGTCACTGGACATACGCACCGCGCGCAGGTGTTCGAAGAAGGGCCTCGAGTATTCCTGAACAGCGGCTCCTGTCAGGAAGGGCGCTTCAGCTTTTCTGCCCTCGACACTGCGCGCGGCACGTTTGGGGTCCACGGCTACGAACCGTAGTGCGCCTTAGCCCTGGCAGGGCACACACACGTTGGGAACAACCCCAGTGCTGACTTCCGTGCAGCTCTGACCTCCAAACGCTGTGGCGCACGCTTCGACGTCGCAACCGCTGGGGGCTGAAGCCTTGGACGCTTCGCACTGAGCCACGCAGTTTGACTGCATGGAGGCCTCGACCTCACCGCAAGCCACGAAGTTGGCGCAGGCCGCCGCGCAACCACTGCTGCTGGTGCCGCCGCCATTGCTGCCGCCGCCATTGCCGCCGCCGTTGCCATTGCCGCCAGTGCCGCTGCCCTCGCAGATCGCTTGGCACTCGGGCGTGGCGTTGGCGATGACGGAGCACTCCGCGGTTCCCATCGAGTCCCCACACGCCTTGACTGCGGTGTCTGTCGGGGTGCAGGGCGGGGGGTTGTTGTTGCACTCCGTGCGGCAACTGGCTTGAGTTTCACCTTGCAGCAGGCCGCAGTCGTCGAGGCGCGCGCAGTAGGTGTTGCACAACGACGCGGTTGCGGCCTGAACGCCCCCGCCGCCACCTCCGTCACTGTCGCTACAGCCGGGAGCGAACAGGGCCAGAGTCACAAAAGAGAGGGAAAAGATGCCAGCCTTGGCTGATTGGAGGGTTTTCATACTGGCGGTATCTAAGCCGCCGCAGAGTACTCGGCCCGCGAAAAGTGACCAACCGGATACAAAACGAGCGGTCGGTCCCGCTTGTGGGACTGGCCAGGACGGCTGCTGAAGCTGCGACAAAACGCCGAGCGCCCGACAAGTCGGGCGCTCGATTCTGTCATTTCCGTGCAGCTATAAGTGCCGAGAGCCGCTCAGCCTTCGCTACACGCGTCGCACGCGGCGGGGTAACCGCCAGACGTCAGATCGTTGCACGACGTTGCACCGACGGCGCTGGCGCAGGCGTTGAAGTCGCAGCCCGCCGGAACGTTCGCTTGCTGGCAGCCAGTAACGCAGCCCGCTTGGTCCGAGGACTGGATGAATCCGCACTCCACGAACTTCGCGCAGTAGGTGTCGCACGCGCCGCCGCCGCCGCTGCCGCCGTTACCGCCGCCACCGCTGCCGCCGTTTCCGTTGCCGCCGTTGCCGCCGTTGCCCGAACCCTGGCAGAGGGTCGATTCCTCACACTGCGAGGGGAGCGTGCTCCCGACGGACCCACAGTCCAGGGACTTCAGCGCGCTGTCGCACGCTTGGTAGGCGGCGTTAGTGGGGGTGCACTGGGGAGCCGCGCTGCTGCAGCTCGACTGGCACTCCGCCATCGTGGTGGATCCAAGGGCGCCACACTCGTTCGCGCGATTGCAGTAGGTGGTGCAGAGACCCGCGGTGCCGGTGCCGCTGCCACCGTCGCTATCACTGCAGCCCACGCCGCTGCCGAACAGCGCGAGGCCCAAAGGAAAGATCAGCCAAACCCGTGAGGAAAAAGTCGTCCGCTTCATACGCTGAGCTTTTACGTACGCGAATAGCCGTACGTTCCTCAAGTGCAAAAGCGTGCAGCGAAGACCCCTCGCTGCGTCGGGTCAGTAGGCCCAGCGACCGATCATCTGCGGCAGCTTGCTAAGGCAGATATCGCTCGCCGGTGGCGACCGGACTATTACCGCCCGCTTGGCTGCCACCACCCCAGAGCACGAACTCACCCCCGGCGAAGGCGCCCACGCCGAAGCTGTGGGCGTGCCCAGAGGGCCAGCTGGGCACCGAGGTCCACGCGTTGGTGAACGCGTTGTAGGTCGCACCATTGGTCAAGAAGCTCGCGCCCACGCTCGAACGGCCACCCAAGAAGATAAGCTCCCCGTTGCGGATGCGAGCGGACCACCCCGTCTCCCGGTGGGGTGCCCAGCGCGCGCTCGGAGCGTTCGTCGTGGACATGTCGCCCCAGTGATTGGCTTCGCTATAGCGCTCACCGCTGTTCAGGATGCTGCCCTTGTCACGCCCACCCCAGAAGATGAACTCCGCACCGGTCCAGCCCCCAAACGCTCCGCGGCGGTTCCGCGAGGCATCGTCGAGCTGCTGCCACGTGTCGGGCTGATAGCGGAAGAGCTCCTTACTGTCCCCACCGGCCAACAACAGGGCAGCGCCATCCCAGGCCCAGGTCCAGTCGAGTCGCTCGTTGGGCGCGGCGGAACTCGTCACGTTGAGCCAGGTATCGCTGCCTGGCTCGTAGCGGGCCACTCCGGCTTCTGCCTTCCCACTGGTGTCCGTCCCACCCCAGATCAGGGCGCGGGTGCCAGTCCACACGCCGTAGGCGTCGGTACGGGCGCCCAACGCATTCCCCGGGCTGGCCATGGCACTCCAGCTGTTGGTGCTGGGGTCGTAGAGCGCACCGTTGCCTCGCAACGCGCCAGCCGTGCGATCCAGTCCGCCCCAAACGACCACCTTGCTGCCGGTCCACACCGCAACGGCGCCTTCACGCGCTGAAGGCGTGTTCGCGTCCTGTGCCACACTGGTCCAGGTGTTGGTCGCGACGTCGTAGATCGCACCCGTGGCCAGCGCCGTTTGGCCGCTGCTTCCGCCCCAGATGAACACCTGAGTGCCGTTGATCACGGCGTAGGCTGGATTCGTTCGGGGCGCGAAGCCACCCGGTGCCGCAGCCATGGTGACCCAGCGCGGCGAGCACTGACCGCCGCTACAGCTGCGTCCGTTTCCGCACGAAACACCGCAGCCACCGCAGTGGTTCGCATCGGTCTGGGTGTTGACGCAGCTACCACCACACAGGGTCTGCGGGGAGGTACAGCCGCTCACGCACTGGCCACCGCTACAGGTCTGCCCGGAGCCACACTGAGAGTTGTCGCAACACTCAAAGCAGCCGCTACCAGAGCAGCACATCGTGCCGCCGGTGCAGCCCGTGGAGAAGTCGCACTGACCTTGGGCGTTGCACACGTTCGCCGTGCAGGGATCCCCGTCGCTACAGTCCGAAGCACCGCAACACTGCCGACATTCGGAGCCGCAGTCCTTGGGCGTGGATGGCGCGCAACCGCAGCTCGAATCCGTGCACTGCGCACCCGGCTTGCAGGCGGTGGTGCAGTTGCCGCAGTGGCCGGCGTCGTTGGTCGTGTTGATCTCACAGCCGTCACCCGGCTGCCCGTTGCAGTCAGCCCAACCGACGTCGCACGTCGGCTGACCCGCTTCGCAGTGCTGGTTCGCGCCGACGGGTTGGTTGCAGCCACCACAATGGGAAGAGCTGGTGTCCGTGTCGACGCAGGACTGGTTGCAGAGGGTGCCGCTCGTACAGCTGGAAACGCAGCTAGCCCCATCACACACGGTGCCCCCGGTGCACTTGGTGGTGCAGTTGCCGCAATGGTCAGCGTCGCTGAGGTCCAGCTCACACCCCAGGGTGCTGTCGCAATCTTGGTAGCCCGTCTGGCAGCCACAGGTCGTGCCAGCGCAGGTGGCGTGAATGCCGCAGTCGTTGGCGCAGCTGCCACACGTCGCGGGCGCCGTGAGATCCGCCTCGCAGCCATTGTCCATCGTGCTGTCGCAGTCCGCGTAGCCATCCGCACAAGTGCACGAACCACCTTGGCAGACTTGATTCGGACCGCAGGCGCGACCGCAGCCGCCGCAGTTCTGGGGATCCGAGTCGCTCGAGGTCTCACAGCCGTTGCTCGGCTCGCCGTCGCAGTCGAGTGCACCCGTGGGGCACATACAAACACCGGAGACGCACGTCGCGTCCACGGGACAGGCGATGTCGCAGTTTCCGCAGTGCATCGGGTCCATCGCCGCGTTGACCTCGCAGCCATTGACGATGTTCTGGTCGCAGTCGAGGAAACCCTGGGCGCAACTGCTAGTGCAGGTGCCGCCCGAGCACGTCGTGCCAGGGCAACCGTTGCCGCAAACGCCGCAGTGCCGCGGCGAAGACTGGCGATTCACGCACTGGCCATCGCAGCAGTCCGCGGCAGCGCACTCAGAACAGGTGGCCGCATCGCTACCGCCATCGGTCGTGGTTCCTCCGCTGCCGCTCGTGCCGGCATTGCCGGAGACGCCTGCGCTGCCGGCGTTCCCGCCAACTCCACCGCTCCCGGCGCTCGCGTCGTTGTCGCTTCCACCAACTCCGCCGTTGCTGGCGGGGTCGACCACCTCGAAGTCATCGTTCGCGAGCTGCGGGCAGCCCGCCACGAGAAACATCAGGGGCAAACACCAAACGAGGAGCCGCAGCAGCTCGTGCTTCCGCGAGGTAACCATTAGAAGCTCCCCCAGACTCCGGCCTGACCCAAGCCAACGTAAGGCGAAACATGAGAGGCCGCCTTGCTGTCACCGCTTGGTGCCGTGGTGAACCACAGCACTCCGCCAGCGGCGATCCCCACCGCGCCCACGATGTACCCGATGGTCGACACGGTGCGCAGATCGCGGAAGGACTGCAGATCCGACTCCCCCTGGGAACCGCGCTCGCACTTCAGATCGGGACACGCGCTTTCGGCGCTCGAGTGCTTCGAAGTCGCCATCAGCCCGGTGATGACACCGACGGCCACCCCGGCGCCGCCAACACCCAAGGCGATGAAGGGCAGCGGTGAGCGGCCCTCCGACTGGGCCCCGGCGTCTTCACCGCTTGGCCCAGTGGGGCCGGGTGTTCCCGCGGGGATCTTGCTGGGGTCTACCTTCAGGGTCAGACTCACCGACTCCTTGGCTCGCTCAGCGACCTTGATGGTTTTCTCCACACGCGCGGCCCCAGGCGCTTCCGCATGGATTTTATACTCCCCCGGGTCAACCTTACGGTCAATGCCGACCAGCGCCGGCTCGAGGCGCACCCCGTTGAGCGTGACCGTGAACTCCTTGGCGCCCGCGACGCTGACCTTCAAGCGCGGCACCCGTGGACTGAGCTCCGCGAGATCCGCCTTCGCCACCTGAATCGCCTGCTTGAAGGCGTCCGGAGCATTGTCCGGCAACGGATAGCGCAGGGTCTTGATGTAGGCTTCCTCAGCCTCCACAAGGCGCCCCAGCTTGACCAGCGTCCGACCTAACCGCACGGAAAGCGTCGGTGCGGGATACAGGCTTTGAGCCCTCCGGTAGAGATCGACAGCGCGCGCGAAGTCACCGGCGTCGTAGGCTTGGTTGCCTTGGACGCCCAAGTCGCGCGCGGCGTTGCGACGTTCGTCTTCGGAAGACTGGGCGTAGCTCGGCGCGGCAGCCAGCGCGCTCGCTAGCAGCAATGCAGCAGGGGAAAATCGCATGGGAAAAGCTCGAGGGAGAAGCAAGCTCTACGCGAGATCCAGCAGCGCGCAAACTAGAAGCCTAGATCGCTGCCGAGTTTCGGCTTGCTGGGCTCACTGGGTTTAGCGGCAGGCTTTGCCTCGGGCTGCGCCGCTGGCTTTGCCTCTGGCTTTGACCCAGCCTTTGATGCCGTCGCCGCTGGCTTGGCGCTGGTGCCCGACTTGGACGCTTTCGCTGATTTCTCGGCTTTTGCGGCGCCTTGGGACGCTTCCTCCGCGGAAGCACTCGGCTGCGGAGCGGGCCGCGCGCTGGGTTCAGCCGAGCTGCCAGCCTGGTCGACGGGCTGCTTTGCGTGCTCTTCTGCCGCGTGACCTGACGCCGCGTGATCAACCGCCGCGGGCACTTCAGATGCGGCCTGGGTTGTCTCATGGGCCGCATTGCCGTGCGGCCAAAGCAACCAAGCAAGCGCCCCGACGATTACCAGGCCTCCGCCGATCGCAGGCAGAAGCCATCTGGTCGCGGTCTTTGGGCGAACGCTCAAGGTGTCGGGCCGGAGCGTCGAGCCCAAGTTGGAGACCCCACCTGCGTCCGCGGTAGGCGTCGTCTCGTCGAAGGTCGTGGCGCTGCTCATGCGCCCGCGAGGGTGGTCGCCGGAACGTCGCAACGCCCCAGATATCCTCGCGGAAACCGGCGGCTCCTCTACCAGGGAAACCCGTTCTCCGGATTCGGGGGATAGCCAGTTGGAGTACACGTTCTGCCCGAGGATGTCCTGAGCGATGTCGTGGGACTCGAGCCACTCCGCAAGCGCGACGCCCAGCGCGCGCATGCTTGGCCAGCGGTCCTTCGGCTTCTTTCTGAACCCGCGCTCGATAATCGACCACAGAGCAACATCCCCAGCGACGAGCTGATGGGTGGGCGTGGGTTGTTCCTCGATGATACGCCGCAGCAGCGCGTGGTAATTTCCGTCGTCTCCGAAGGGCGTCTGAGCGGTCAGCGTCTCGTAGAGCATCACGCAGAAGGACCAGATGTCCGTGCCCTGATCGAGCGCTTGCTCCCCGCGCGCTTGCTCCGGCGACATATAGGCAGGGCTGCCCAGTAGCGTCCCCGCTTGGGTGATGCGGTGGTCCGCCTGGCTCAGATCCATCGCCACGCCGAAATCGAGCACCTTCGGGCTGAGCTGGCCGTGATTTTCCGCAAGGAAAATATTGTCGGGCTTGAGGTCCCGATGGATGATGCCGCGGGCGTGGGCGCTGTCGAGAGCGTCTACAATCGGCAGCAGGAGCTGTACAGCGCGTGTCGCCGAGAGGCGACCATTGCGGATGATGTAGTCCGCTAGGCTCTGCCCCTTCAGAAGCTCCATCACGAGGAACGGGTCCCCGTGTCGCGTCGTTCCGACATCGAACACCCGCACGATCGAGGGATGCGTCATCCGGGCGCTGGCCCGTGCCTCGCGAACTAGACGATCCGCGAGCTGCGCCCGGTGCTGGTCGTTCAAGATCACCTTGATCGCGACGTCCGAGTCCAAGGCGAGGTTCCGGGCGTGCCAGACAGACCCCATCCCTCCAGCGCCCAGGGGACGCTCCAGCCGATACTTGTCAGCGATCACCTCGCCTTCGACGTACTGGTGCACCACGTCGCCTTGGACGTCATCAGCAACCAGGATGCTCGGCACAGAGGGAGACACGGCGTGATCTCTCTAGGCGATTTCCACCGACGCGCCCGGTGGGGACGGGTCAGTCGGGAAATTTCGCCAAACTTCGTGGAGTAGTCGGGGTGGGCGACGCGGATGTCGACCCAAGGGAATCAGTGGTGATTGAGTGCCAACGCTATCACTTTTTTCATGGTTGGTGCCACAGGCACATACATCCTGAGCGCGCTGACTCGCGGCTAAGGAATCCCGGATGGAAAAGCGGGAGCTGGGCTTGGATGCAGCGTACGGCGTCGAAAGTAGGCACCGTCCACTTCGCGTTACGTCGCGTGCTCAACACGCGCACCTGCTTCTAAAATTGTTGTCTGTTCGCGCCTCCCGGGCGCGAATTGTGGCACTGACCCTTGAACGACCATGGCTCCGATAACTGGACCGTTTCAGATCGACCCGTTGTCCGGTCCGGGGTCACCGGAGGTCCTGCCACGCCAATGGACCGATCAGGTGCTCATGCTGACTCGCGCCACCGCATGGTCATTTCGAGTCGGGCCCGTGTGTGTTCGCTCCCAAGCAAGAACGGGTAGGTTTTTGGAACCACGGGTGTGCGCGCGGCGTATCCAAGGACCTGAACCGGGCGCTCCTAGTCACCCGATGTAGGCGCGCAAATGCTAGTCCACCAAGTCAGGTGTCGCCTGTTTCGTCTTTTCGGGGGCTCGGGCAACTGATTCGTGACGATCGCTCAGGTTCTGCGCAGAGACGCGTTCTTCACTCCAGTCCAACAGTAAAAGGCACAGCGAGACATGCGAGCAATCTGGATTCGAAAGCACGGCGGCCCGGAGGTTCTAGAAGTCCGTGAGACTCCGGACCCAGAACCGAACGCGGGCGAGGTGCGCGTCAAGGCGCACGCGTGCGGACTGAACTTCGCGGAGATTTCCGCTCGGCAAGGTCTGTATCCCGATGCTCCCAAGCCCCCCTGCGTCGTCGGCTACGAAGGCGCCGGGTTCGTCGATAAGGTCGGCCCCGGCGTAACGGATCTGAAGGAGGGCGATCGAGTCGTGTACCTAACGCGCTTCGGCGGTCACTCGGACACCGTGGTTGTCCCGCACCGTCAAGCCTTACCAATGCCTGCAAGCATGAGCTTCGAGGAGGGCGCCGCACTGCCCGTCAACTACCTCACCGCCTATCACATGCTCGATCGCATCCATCGCACGCGTCCTGGCGAACATGTGTTGATCCACATGGCCGCTGGCGGCGTAGGCACCGCAGCGTTGCAGCTGTGTCGGCACATCGGCGACGTCACGACCTACGGGACTGCTTCCGCAGGGAAGCACGACTACGTGCGGTCCCACGGATGCACGCACCCCATCGACTACCGCACACAGGACTACGTCGAAGAGGTGCGAAGGCTGACAAACGGTCGGGGCGTGGACTTGGTGCTGGATGCACTGGGCGGCCTCGACTGGAAGAAGGGGTACGAGCTGCTGAAGCCTGCGGGGATGCTCATCGCTTTTGGACTTGCGAACACCAACACCGGGGGCAAGCGCAACCTCTTCCACGTCGCAAAGCAAATCCTGCGCGTACCCAAGTTCGGCATGATGAAGCTCTTGGACGAAAACAAAGCCGTCGCTGGAGTGAACGTGGGGCATATGTGGGGCGAGCTCGACTTGCTCACTCAAGAGATGCGCGAGCTGCTCGAGCTCTACGAGCAAGGCGCCATCAAGCCGCACGTCGACCAGGTGTTCCCCTTCTCCCAGGCAGCCGACGCCTGGGGCCAAATCGAATACGGCAAGAACAAGGGCAAAATCGTCCTTCGCCCCGACTGACGCGACCGGATGCGAGTTCGTATTGGGCGTGCGCCCGGGCGCGCCCTCAGACACACTCGCCGCCATGAAAGCTTGGCTTCGTCGTGGCTTGTGCACCATCTGCTGCCCTGCTGCGCTCTTGGTGGTCGCGTGTAGCTCGGATTCCGAGGGCGGGGGTGAGGGAGGCACCAGCACGGCTGGGAGCGCCGGTGCGTCGACGGGCGGCGGCGGCAGCGGAGGCGCCGGCGCGGCCGGGGGCAGCGGCGGTGCCACTGGAGGCACAGGCGCGACGGCAGGCACCGGCGGCAGCGGCGGTGCTGGCGGCTCAGCCGGTGCTGGAGCGACGGGCGGTTCCGCGGGGATTGGTGGTGGCGCTGGCGCGGCGGGCGCTGGGGGCGGACCGCCTCAAACCGTCACCCTCGACTACGATTTCAACCAGGGCCTCCAGGGGTGGAGCACGGGTTTTGCCGACTATGCCGAAGGCATGCAGGATCTTCAGCTCGACTCGGGGTCGCGCGCCCTGCCGTCGGAGCTGGGCAGCGGAAAGGGCTTGATGATTCAGGGGCACAACCGCTCCGACGACCTCTTCATGTTCATCAAACGCTCCGTCGGGCCCGAAGTCGGTCTGCGCGCGCTAGTGAAGTACCACGCCACGCTGCGCGTCGAGTTCGCCAGCAACGCTCAGTCCGGGTGCACCGGGATCGGTGGCGCACCGGGAGAGTCCGTGTTCTTGAAGTTCGGCCTCACCCCCACCAACCCGGTCCCGGTCCTGATGGGCGGGGTGTGGCGGATGAACGTCGACAAGGGAGATCAAGGCACCGCAGGCCCCGTCGGGACGTTGGCAGGCGATATCGCCAACGGTCAGACCTGCGATGGCAACCCCACCTACGAAACGCTCAGCCGCACGCGCATCCTCGATGTGGACGCTCAAGCGGACCAAACCGGCGTGCTCTGGTTCTTGATCGGCACCGACTCGGACTACCCGGGATCTACACAGCTGTACTACCTGAAAGTCCACGCCGTGCTTGAACCAACGACTTAGGGCCCAATTGCGGCGGCGAGAGACAACTTCATAATTCGATATGATTTCGCCGACGTCTCTACAGAGTAGAATACTGCGTCGCCGTCAATGACCAAGGACTTCACATGGTCGGTCGACTCAAGAAGCTGTTTCGGCGAAGAAGTCTGTGTGGAATCGAGCCAGAGCGACCCGGATGTCAGATCGGAATCACTAGCTAGTTCCGACCAAATCAACAGGTCCCCTGAGGTTTGGAGCGTCCGGACTTGGTGTCCGCTAGCCCACGGTTCCGGTGTACCGTTCTTTGCAACTCGCTTGAGCGCGCCCGCCCAGCTCTGCGCCCCAACGGTGTAGTAGGCAAGATCGGCGTTCATCACGAGCTGCCCAAGCGTTTGCCCACCGGATAGCTGTGAGGCAAACGTCGTCGCGCTCGTCCCACCGGATTTCCCAGCGTAAAGCACCGTACCGCCGTTAAGGATGTCCAGGAAGTACGCTGCACCCTTGTAGTAGTGGACGCCATGCGCGCTCGCGTTTGAAGAAACATCCTGGACCCCTCCCGAAGACCCAAGCGTTATCGATGTGATGTGCGCGTCTTTGAACAGTACCACCCCACCCCCCGCCACAAGCTCTTTGGCAAAGGTAAGGTTCTCGATAAGTGGGAGTCGCGCACTCCCATCAATTCCGGAAGTGGTTATTCCCTTGTTTCGGGTCCAATAGACACTATTCCCATCAACGTCGAGCAGGTATGCATTGGGCTGTTGGTCGGCGACCGTGCGCTCCGGGCCGCCGGCTTTGGGCACGGCAAGCACGAATCCCCCATCGTAGTCCGTGAACAGCACCTCCGAGGAGGAGACATCGATCCCATCGCCGCCGCTACGGCCGAGGACTTCGAAAAGCACGACGGGCTCGCACTTGGAGTTCAAGCACTCTCCCCCTAGGCAGCTCACGCCGCAGGCGCCGCAGTTCTCGGAACTCTTGGAGAGTTCGACCTCGCAGCCATCATCGGCAGCGCTACCACCGGGTGTTGCGCAGTCGGCGAAACCCGTGGTGCACGTGGGGCGACACACGCCGCCTTGGCAGTCGGTGCTGTCGGCCCCTGATGCCGAGCAGTTGTGTCCGCAAGCACCGCAATTTGATGAGTCATTGTCAAGGTTCGCATTGCATCCCCCGACTCCACCCGAAGCCCCGGGGCCAGATCCAGCGGTCGCGCCGGAACCACCGGTCGCTCCACTGGCCCCGCCTGCGGCGCCGCTAGCTCCTGCTCCGCCAGCACCTCCACCCGATGCACCACCTGTGGTGTCGCTCTGTGCGTGAAAATCGTCGAGGCCGAGAATGTTGCTGCACCCCAACGACACCAGGCCAACCCACAGCAAGCGTTTCACAGGCGAAAGCATAGCAGCTTCGTCTTGCGTTCACGCTAGAATCCCCGCTCGCTTGGGTTCGGCACTTAGTCTCAGCGCGAGTTGCGGCGTGGCCGCAGCCAACTCTCCCGACTCCGGTGATGTGAGGCGCGGAAACGCTCCGGACGGGATGCTGTCGGTGCCCAGCCTAGCATCAAACGCCAGGAGAAGCGGCCGTTCTCCCCCAACAGTCCCCAGTAACCGCGTAGCGACCAGCGGGAGACCGCGAGGCCTTGCTCATCTCTTCCCGAGCCCGAGTAAGCCGTTGCTACCTCCGCACCCCAGGGTCCCGTTACACGGATCCCGCCGGCGAGAGCCCCCCCAAACCCGACCCGCTGTGTGTCGAGCAGGACCAGCGGCCCCAACTGGAGCCAGGCACCCGGCCTCTGCGTGGCGTGAGTAGCGGGGAGCGCTGGCTGTGCCGCAGGCGCGGGCCGCGCCGGCTCGGCAGAGACTCTATTCCGCGTGGTATCAATGCCCCTCGTGGGCTCGGAGACCCTCACCGACGATTGTCGGAATCGTGTAGCCCACAGCGGTCCAACGTTCAGAGATCGAGTCCCCAAGGGTGAAGTTCAGGTCACGCCGATGCCAACTGACGCTCGAGCGCGACGTCGTGCGCTGCCCGACCTCGACTCGCGCAGTTAGGTGATCCGTTCCCAACCAGGATACGACTGCGAGTCCAGTCGGACTCTGGGGTTCGATATCGGCGGCGACGCAGCGCCCCTCTGGCAGGGCGGAGCTACACGCCTCGAGCATGGTAGCCACCGCAGCGGGCGGCTCCCCGACAGGCACTTCTACGGCAACCAGGGGTAGCATCGAGCCTCACAAAGCTAGCCGTCGCCGCCCCTCAGGCCAAGTCGCCAGGCGCCACCAATTCCGCACGGTATCTCGAGTTGCAGTCGGCGGACTCCCCCAAGCGCCCGCGCGCGCTTTCCGTTTCCACGCATCGAGCTTGACGAAACGCCCCTGTTGTTTCTTGCCCCAGCGCTGGGATGCGAGAGTTATGACGCTACATGGCCTCTAGGATGTCGAAACTCCTCGACTACTTGACAACCTCGTGTCACTCACGCGCGTGACATTTTCCGAACTGGGGCTTCACCCCAAGCTACTTCGCGCCGTCGCTGACGCCGGCTACGAGACGCCGACGCCGATCCAGAGCGCATCCATTCCTTCGTGCCTCGAGGGCCGAGACCTCCTCGGCTGCGCTCAGACCGGCACCGGCAAGACCGCCGCCTTCACGCTCCCGCTGCTCCAGCGCGTCTACGGCGCTTCAGGCAAGCAGCCCAAGCTGCGAGCGCTGGTGCTCACTCCCACACGTGAGCTGGCCGCGCAGATCGGCGATAGTTTCGCGACCTATGGCAAGCACCTCGACCTCTACCACACGGTGATCTTCGGAGGGGTCGGTCAGGCGCCTCAAGAGAAGGAGCTCAAGCGAGGCGTCGACGCGCTCGTCGCGACTCCCGGGCGCTTGCTGGACTTGATGGAGCAGGGACACCTGCACCTGAACGACATCGAGATCTTCGTGCTCGACGAGGCCGACCGCATGCTGGACATGGGTTTCCTCCCGGCAGTGAAGCGCGTGGTGCGTGCGCTGCCCAAGCAACGCCAGACGCTGTTCTTCTCGGCTACGATGCCGCCTGAAATTCGTGAGCTCGCCGAGAGCTTGTTGATCGACCCGGTGAGCGTAGCGGTCACACCCGTCTCCTCCACCGCGGAGCGCATCGAACAGCGCTTGTTCTTCGTCGACAAGGCCAACAAGCGCAAGCTCTTGACCCACGTGCTCAAGCAGCCCGGCGTGGGTCGCACCTTGGTCTTCAGCCGGACGAAGCACGGAGCCAATCGCATCGCGGAACACCTTGAAAAGTCGGGCATCCGCGCCGCAGCGATTCACGGCAACAAATCACAAGGGGCGCGAACTCGCGCGCTCAGCGGCTTTCGCGACGCAAGCATCCCCGTGCTGGTCGCGACGGACATCGCTGCTCGCGGTATCGACGTGACCGGTGTAACTCATGTGATCAACGTCGACCTGCCGAACGTCCCGGAGACCTATGTGCACCGCATCGGTCGCACCGGTCGCGCTGACGCCGCTGGCATCGCCTGGTCATTCTGCGAAGCCGAAGAGCGCCCCTACCTCATCGACATCGAGCGGCTGATCCAGCAACACATCCCTCGCGATGAAGACCACCCCTTCCCCCCAAGCCAACCGCCGCCTCCGATGACGGAGCTCTCGCGACGCGGCAACGGTCAGTCTGCAAACGGTTCTCGCGGTCCGCAGCAGAAGCCAGCCCGCCCCAAGAGTCGGCGTCCGGGCGGTGGCAGTCGCGGACCTTCAGGCCACCCACGGCCGGAGGGCAGCAAGGACCGGCGCGGTGGTGGCAATCGCTCGAACAAGGCCCCTCAGGGCCGCGCCCGCGCGAACTAGGCTGTATCCGCACGGTATAGCGGGGCGCTCCTGGGAGACCCCGCGAGCGCGCTTCGGCGACCGCCGGTATTGCGGCGCAACAAGTCACCATGCCCCGCGTTTCCAGGGCGATTTCTCCTCGCAAGCCAGGCTCTTCACCGCAGGGCTGCACGGATGTGGTGAGCTATGTTAGGCTTCGCGGCGGTCGGGTGTTGCACCGCAAAACAGCGGTCTCCCGACGCCCGCGCAGCTCATGATCGTCAAGAAGTACAGCAATCGGCGGCTCTACGACACCAGTGAGAGCCGATACATCACCCAAGAGGAGCTCGCCGAGCGCATCCGCGAAGGTGCCGACGTGTACGTGGTGGACGCCAAGTCTGGCAAAGACCTGACCCAGGCGACGCTGACTCAAATCATCATCGAGAGTCGCGGCGCCGCGAAGCTCCTCCCAGTACCGCTCCTGGTGCAGCTCATCCGCATGAAGGACGAGGCGCTCGCGGAGTTTTTGGGCCGCTACATGTCGACATCCCTCGAGCTTTACCTCAAGGGGCGCCAGAGCGCGGAGGCCATGAGTGGCGTGTTCCCCTTCGCCACCTGGCCCTACACTGCCTCAGATGCCTTCATGCGGCTGTTCCGCAAGGAAACTCCCTGGGCGGCGGGAGCACAGCCCGAGTACCAACCGCGGGAACGCTTTCCTGCGCCTCCCGAACCAGAGCCTGAGCCTGAGTCCGAACCAGAGCCTGAGCAGCAGAGCGAAGCGTCGAGCTCCGGCGAAGTCCGCCAGCTGCGCCAAGACATCGAAGATCTGAAGGCCGCATTGCAGGCCGTCGCGGGGCAACTCACCAGCGACGCCGCGCGCCCCACACGCGCAGCGAGTACAGCCAAAGCAGCCCCCAAGCCGCGAGCAAAGCGCACCAAACGCTCGTCGTAGGTGCCCCAGAGCTGAGACTGCGCCACCTCGGCGCTAGGCGGACCTCCACCCGCCCCCACTCGAGTGAGGGCGGGACTCCGGTCCGCCGCAAGCGATTCGGCTGCTTGTCTCCTTCTGGCCTTTTGTGAGGGGTCTGGCCGCAGACCCCTCCCCTGTGTCGCTCGCGGGCTCGCGCACAGGGTCCCCTCCCCAACGGCAAGCGCTGAAGTGAAGCCGGGTCAGAAGTTTGTTTGGCGCTGGCCGCTACCAGCGAATTGCGGTCGCGCTCCAGGTGTAGCCGGTGCCAGCGCCGAGCAAGACGATGAGATCGCCTGGCTTCAACATGCCGCGCTCCGCGGCAAGCTCGAGCGCCAGCACCTGATCGACCGACTGCACGTGTCCATAGTCCTCAAGGTAGATGGCGCGGTCTGCGGGGAGCCCAAGCTGGCTGAGTAGCGCCTCGTGAAATGAGCGCTTCATGTGCACAGCCCCCAGAAACGCGATCTCGTCCGGACGCTTGCCGGTGCCCGACAACGCCTTCCTAACGACCGCTTCGAAGTTCGGCATGCTGACTTCCGTCAGGCGTTCCCCCATCTCGTCCAAGCGAAACGTCGTCAGACGATGATCCTTCGGTTGCGTTTCCGCAGAGCAAGGGGTGCGACTGCCCCCAGCCGGCATTACGACGTTCTCGCTGAGAGAGCCGTCGCTGATCACCGCAGAACCGAGCACCTGATGTGTGGTGTCGTCGCGGGACAACAACATGGCGCCACCCCCAGCCCCAAAGCTGTACATGAATCGAGCGCCTGGGTCCTCGTAGCTGACGAGATCCGCCTCGCGGCTAGCGGTGACCAGCAAAACCTTGCGCAGTGATTCATCGTCGCGCATCAGGCCGCGGGCGATTTTCAAGGCAACTGGCGTCCCTGCACACAGCGCGTAGGCTTCGAACGCTGCCGCGCGGGAACACCCCAGCAACGCCTGCACCTTGGTAGCAGCGGACCACACGACGTAGTCCTTGAACTCGCTGCCGTGGTAGAGCACCAAGTCAACCTCTTCAGGCTTCACTCCGGCGCGTCTTAGCGCCACCTCGCCCGCCTTTGCCGCCATGACCGAACAGTGATCCTCTGGACCGGCGACACGCTTCTGGCGCACGCCAATCTTGTCTGCGATCACGTGCACGGGCAGCCCGCTGCGTTCGGCGATTTCACCTGCCGTCTGGATCTGCTCCGGCCAGTACGTGCCCCAGCCGATGATCCCAACTGCATACTCTGACATGGGTCCCTCGCTTCGCTGTCGTTAGTCTCCGTTCGAGGACACACGCGACAGGCCTTGGTTGCTCCCGCTCGGGTGCACGCTTTGGTGCAATCGACCGGTGTTGTGCGCGCCGGTGGGCGGCGAAATCAGCGTGGGGCACCCGACCGATGCGCGGTTGGGCCACTGATGCAAGTCAGGCGCCCCACGTCGGTCTTGCTAGCAGACGCCATTGTTGCACCGCAACACAAACAGTGCGCCAGCGGGTGCCGCCGCATTGCTGCGCCGCGGCAAGAACCGGCGTTCCTGGGCTCTCTAAACGACACGTAGTGTCGCGTCGCGGCGCGCAAACCATGCGGTTTTCGCGAATCTCGTGAGTTTCCAATGCTTTCATTGTGCGTTGCGGAAATGTTTCCTTTTGTCTTGACGGCCGAAATGTTGCTCTGCACAATCGGCCGCGGTGTTGAGGTGTGCCTCCGCACTGCGCCAACACACTGTTGGCGCCCAAGCGACGCTTCGCTGCGGTGAAGATCGCAGGCTCTCAACCCACGCGCGCTGCAGCCAAACCACGCTGCAGGCACGGGGAGGGCCCAAAGACGGTGTGTTCGGGGACCTGCCGCTGAGTGCGGCTCAGCATACGATGACGCAATGGGGCTCGCCCCAAGGGGAGAACGACATGAATCGAATCAAGCTTATCATGGGTACCACGGCAATCTTGAGCATGGTCGCCTGCGGTTCGGATCCGGACGCTGGCAAGTCTGCGAGCGGCGGCGCAGGTGGAACGAGCAACGGCGGCACCGCGGGCACGACCAGTGGTGGTACCGGCGGAACAGCGGGTAGCACGAGCGGCGGCACGGGCGGCACGGCTGGGACCGCGGGCGGCACCGGCGGCTCCGGTCTCGAGTTCCAGACACCGAGCCAGATCGATGCTTACCTGGACGGCAAGCTGCTGACCATGACCGGCGCTGACATCCCCTCGTCCCCCAACGGCATCCCGGAGAACCTCAACGCTGGCCAAGCCACGCAGTGCTACCACAAGACTGAGATGCGCCCGCTTGGCGGAACCATCGGGGTGAAGACCTCCGTCGGCACGCTCAACGACGCGCCGAACCAGGGCGACGTGGGCACCTGCGATCGCGACACGGCCGCCGCGGATCTCGAGTTCTCGAGCACCAGCTACGTGATCGAGAACGTCTCCGGTGGCGGCGACTGCTTCGACTTCACCGTCAACTACAGCGGCTTCGCTCAGGAAGGCCGTGGCTCCATCACCGCCGACGTACTGAAGCTCGAGCTCTACTTCGCTGATAGTGCCACGGGGATCCGCTGCGCCGATGGCGCCGTCGGTTCTGACAGCGTGATGTTGAACGGCAACGCCTTCACCGGCGATGCCGTGCAGGTCTACCGCATCACCGAAGACATGTGAGTGAGCGGCGGGGCCGCGGAGCGGCCTCGTTCGCAACGACTCGCAACGACGCAAGAGACCGAAGAGATGAGCATGATGGGTGGGGAGTTCAACGGTTCCCTGAAGAGTGACCAGCGCGCGCGACGCTTGAGTCGCGCGCGTCGGCGCTTTATTCCGCGTGGAGTTGGCGTTGCCCTGGGGCTCAGCGTATTGGGTACCGCGGGCTTTGCCGTAGCGGCGCCCACGGGACCCGCGCCTCCGGGTCTCGGCGCAGAAGCCTGGGAAGAAGACAGCGACCGTTCTGCCGAACCGGAGCATCAGGAGCTGTCGCTCCTGAACTACTTCTTCGTGCGCGGCTCGTTCACCAATCAGCTGGGAGATCCATCTGGGTTGCGTGGGGTCTCCCTCGGCCCGCTCGGCCCCGGGGAAGGCATCGGCAGCTCGACGTCCGTTGGCAGCAGCACGACCAACGCCTACGTGGAGCAACGCTGGATCCCGGTACTCAGCTACTCGCCAGCGTTCGCGGATGGCCTCGCCACGTTCCGCGCGCAGTTCGAGGTCGACTACACCTGGGGTTTGGCCGCCAACACGGTGCAGAACAATCAGGGCGGCGGCTTCAACGCCGACCAGGTCAACATCCAGACGAAGAACGTCAACGTCGCGCTCTATCCAACGCGCAACCCACTGCAGATGTCGATCCTGATCGGCACGCACAGCGTTTACGACAGCATCTTCGATCCCACCATCACCTCGCTCTTCGACATCATCCAGACCGGCTACAAGCTCTCGTACATCGGAAGCGATGCCACGGGGATCAGCCTGTTTGCCAACGGAGGCGCCTACGGGCGCGGCAAGCTGTCTTTCATCCCAATCGGAGCGGCACAGCCAGACAAAGCCTCCGAGGGCGACGCGCGCTTCTCCTACATCTACCTGGCGACCGCGGACTATATGTACGAGGTCGCGCCCGGCACGCGCATCGGCGCTTCGCTCTGGCACCTCGAAGACCAATCCAAGGGTGAAGCGTACGCCTATCAAGGCCTGGTCAAGAGCGGACCTTCATCGAACGCGCTGAGTGCCTACACCGGCACGGCGCCGTTCAACATCGACTCGCCGAGCGGAAACGTGAACTACCTCGGCGTGAACTTCCACCACAACATCAACTTCAAGACGAGCCCGTTCGCGGCCTCGGGCTTCGCGATGTACAACCGTGGCAAGTTCACGAGCGAGAAGGAAGACACTCAGAAGAACAAGTCCGTCGACGTCCGTGGCGCGGCCGCGAACCTCGAGTTGATGTACAACTGGGGCTTCACCAAGGATGACCGGGTCACCTTGGAGGGGATGTACACGACCGGCGACGACGACCCCAACGACGGAACCTACAAGGGCGCCTTCACGATGAACTATTACGGCTTGCCCGGCGCCGTCTGGTTCAATCACAAAGCCCTGATCCTGTTCCCTTTCACCAGCACCGTGAGCAACTATACCGGCGCCGTGACGGACATCAGCAATCGCGGCGCTGGTCTTACCGCGGGGATCTTCACCGTGGCTCACGACGTGATCCCGAACAAGCTGAACGTGAAGCTCGGCGGTGCCTACGCGCGGTCCGTCGAGCGCCCAATCTGGGCTGGCAACATCCAGGGTGGGCGAACCATCGGAGCGGAAGTGAACGCGGAAATCCGCTACAGCTTCCGCTACTTGATGACCGTCGGACTGCACGGCGCCTACATGGCGCGCGGCGACTTCTTCACTGGCAACCCACAGGTCGCGAAGGACCCCTGGGCGGCCTTCACCACCTTCACCTGGTACGCATTCTGATGGCACGCGCAACACTGGCTCGGCTTGCTAGTCTCGCGACTCGCGCCGCTTCAACGCTCACCTTCGCGCTGCTCGGCACTGGCTGTGTGTCGAGCTACGCCAGCCGTCCCGCTCTCGAGTACGCCGATGTCGAGTACTCGTCTCCCCAGGGCAGCGACTGGCCCGAGAGCCGCTTGGCACTCCCGGAGACCGCCAAGAAATACGGCCTTCCAGTCACGCCAGAGATCACCTACATCGAGCAAAACGCAGGCGCCGCGCCGACGGTGGTGATGATTCACGGCTTGGGCTCGTATCTCAAGTTCTGGCGCTACCAAGTCGATGAGGTGGCGAAGGCTGGGTATCACGTCATCGCCCTCGACATGGTCGGCTACGGCAAGAGCGACAAGCCCGCGACGTTCCCCTACACGATGGAGGCGATGTCCGAAGTCGTGCACGAGCTCGTGAAGGCCAAAGGCCTGCAGCGACCGATCCTCATGGGTCACTCGATGGGCGGGCAAACGGCGCTCAGCTACGCAATTCAGTTCCCTGAGGATCTGGGTGGCCTGGTGCTCGTGAGCCCCGCAGGCTTCGAGTCCTTCTCCCCAAAAGAGAAGCAGTGGTTCAGGAACGTCTTCAGCAGCAAGCTGATCCTGGCAGCCGACGAAGAGGCGATCTGGGGCAGCATTCGCTACGGGAACTTCTATCGTTGGGAGTCTGAATACGAGTGGTTGATCGAAGAGCGCGTGCGCGCGGTCAAGAACTCGCAGTTCAAGGCCTACGCTTATGCCAACGTGAAGAGTGTCCACGGCCTCCTCGATAACGAGTTCGTTCGCTCGAACCTCAAGCGCGTGAACGTGCCGACGTTGATCGTGCACGGCGACCGCGATCGCCTCATCCCAAATCCGTTCCTGCACGGCGGCAATACCGTCGATATCATGGAGTACGGGCACGCCAACATCTCCGGCTCCAGGCTGGTCACGCTGAGTGGCTGTGGGCACTCGCTGCAGCTCGACTGCCACGAAGAGTTCAATCGAGAGGCGCTGCAGTTCCTGAAAGCTCATTTCCCTGCGGGTACCCGAGAGGTTCCAACAGCGGCACCAGTCGAGTCCGAGGCTCCGCCGCCAGCGTCACCACCCGCACCAACTCCAGAACCAGACAGCGCTGCGCCGGAGGACGGCGACGTCACAGAGCCGGCGCCCGAGCCGGACGAAGAGCTGCCAACTGACCCGGCTGCCGAGTAGGCGAGCGTCGCTTTCGCATACGCAAAAACTCTTTGCGGCACCGCAACATTTCGTCTTGGTTTCGGCGCCCAATGGATGTAGGGTGCCCACGTATTCAGCGAGGTTGGGCGCTTTCAGCTGAACATTGCACCGCAATAGCCGACGTCGAACTCGGCGCCATTTTTTGCGGGCACTGGGGAGGATCGACATGCATCGGGGATTGATTCCTGGCGCGCGCGTGCGCCGTTTGTTGCGCCCGTTGAGCGCGGGTTTGGCGCTACTCGCGTTGAGCGCCTGTGGTGCTGCGGACGAACGTTGGAGCGAAGGCGAAGCTGAGCCGCTCGCCGAAACCAGCGAGGCCCTCGGTGCTGGCAGCTACCAAGAGGTCACGGGCTTCGGTTCGAACCCAGGTGGCTTGAAGATGTACCGCTACGTGCCGAACCCGGCACCGGCGCCGGGCGCACCGCTAGTGGTTGCGATGCACGCCTGCTCGCAAGACGCTGCGACCTACCGCACCGCGGGCTTCGAAGAAGTCGCGGATGAGAACGGCTTCTACGTGCTCTACCCGGAACAGCAGACCGCGAACAATGCGCTGCGCTGCTTCAACTGGGCTGGCGAATACGGCGTCACCGACAACCTGCAGCGTGGCAAGGGTGAGAACGAGTCGATCGTCGAGATGGTGCTCAAGATGGAGGCAGACTTCGACATCGACTCGAGTCGCGTCTTCGTGATGGGTCACTCCGGCGGCGGCGCTCAGACGTCGGTGATGATGGCAACCTGGCCTGATGTGTTCGCCGGTGCGGGCATCATCGCGGGCATCCCATACCACTGCACCACCAGCACATTCCAAGTCTCAACCTGCCTCTCCCCCGGTATCGACAAGACGCCGATGACCCATGGCGATCTCGTGCGTCAGGCATTCCCCGGCTACGGCGGCGCCTACCCGCGCCTGAGCATTTGGCAAGGCACCGGCGACACGCTGGTCAAGCCGATGAATGCCACGGAGCTGCTCGAACAGTGGAGCAACGTGATGGGCATCGACACCACCGCCGACGGCGAAGACGTGGTGGACGGCGCCAATCACAAGGTCTTCAAGGACGGCAACGGCAACGCACAGATCGAGCTCTACGAAATCCCCGGAGCGGGTCACGGCACCTTCGTGGACCCCGGCAGCAACTGCGGCTCCACCAGCACTTACATGCTGGACGAAGGGATCTGTGCGGCGCGCCGCATGGCGGAGTTTTGGGGCATCACTGCTTCCTCGGGGAACGGCGGCAACGGTGGATCTTCGTCGAGCGGCGGCTCGTCCTCCAGTGGCGGCAGCGGCGGCTCTTCGTCCAGCGGCGGCTCGTCCTCGAGCGGCGGCTCGTCTTCAAGCGGTGGTAGTTCGAGCTCCGGCGGGAGTGGCAACACCGCCTGCATTCCGGGACAGCAGCTGGCGTGCGCGTGCAGCGGTGGCCTAACCGGCGTGCAGATCTGCAGCCCGAGTGGCATCGGACTTGGACCATGCGATTGCAGCGGCAGCCCCGCTGCAGGCGGCTCCGGTTCGGGGCAGGGCGGAACCGCGAACGCGAGCGGCGGCAGCGACTCGAGCCCACCGGACACCAGCGCGTCTGGCGCCTGCGAGGCGTCGGTGGTCGGCAATCACGGGTCTCGGGGCGGTTCTCTTGCTATCTTGGCGTTCGCAGCTGGCCTGCTAATTCGACGTCAAAGGGGCGTGCGCCGCGGCTCGGTTTCCTCACGGTAGCACAAGTCCCTGAGCAGCCGGCAACGAGGCCACGCGGAGCAACCGCGTGGCCCATTCTGCTTACTCCCTCAGCACCGTTGCCCCAGCAAAGTCGGTAAGTGGTACTTCGGGGCCTTTGACGAAGTAGTCCCTGCCCTGCTCCAACGCCTTCGGTTGGCAGCGGTCCGTGTCATACGAGATTTGGTAGATCGTCGGCTGTTGGAGTTGATCCATCTGCCAAACCCTGAAGTCGGTGTCACTTGGCAACGCGTCGTTCGCCCTGCATTCGTCGGTCGAACCCTCAACCAGGTAGACCGTTCCCTCGCAACGGTAGCTTCGGGCGTTGTAGGCAACGACAGTGCATTCTGGGTCGCTGTACTCGTTGGAGTCCCAGTCCACGATGTCAGCCGCGGCCAACACGGGGAGGCATCTCGGGCCCTCCTTCGTGTTCCGCATCGTGCAATCTTCGTTGCGCTGCGTGTCGTGCCAACCCACAAACTGGCGCGAACCGTCCTGACCCGCGTAGTAGTTCGCCCTCAGCCTGGAGCCACTCTCATTCGCGGTCGCGTTTGGCACGGGGTCGGTCAAGCTACCGCCACTTCCACCCCCGCCAGGACCGTGGTGCGGTGATCCAGAAGAACCTGCTGATGAGCAGGCGGCCATCACGACGTAGATTGCTCCGCCCGCGACGAAGTATTCAAAGAACTTTCGCATTTTCAATACCTTATGAGCGCGGGCTGCCAATCACAAAATGTGACGGCCCCGTCGCAACATGGGCAAAGTACGGTCGGTATCCGAAAAGTCTTCCTCTTCTTGGACGTCGGCGCGGGCGTCCGAAAGCGCAGCGACGAGCACTTGCCTCCAAGTGCCAGAATTCTCTTACGGTAAAAGCACACGGAGCAATGAGCCCGCCCAAACCTTCGAGCATCCAACGCGCTCTCGTGGTCGCGCAACTCAGCAGCGCGTTGACGCTGGCGCTGGTGGGCTGCGGTGCTCCCCTCCCCCCCGATCAAGAAACGGAAGGGCAGACGAGCCTCGCATTCGAAGGCGCCGGGGCGTTCGAGCCAATCCAGAACTTCGGTTCGAACCCCGGTGCGCTCAACATGTATCGTTACGTGCCGAGCCCGCTTCCCTCGGGAACCGCCCCGCTCGTACTCGCGCTCCACGGCTGCTCGCAGACGGCTGCAGACTACCGACGCGTGGGCTGGGAACCACTGGCGGATGAGCTCGGCTTCTTCGTGGTGTACCCGGAGCAAACGGCCGCAAACAATGGCGCTCGCTGCTTCAACTGGTACGGCGAGTTCGGCGACCGAGCGAACCTGGAGCGCGGTAAGGGCGAGAATCAGTCGATCGTCGAGATGGTCCAGCGCATGCAAGCGGACTACGCCATCGATGCGTCTAGGGTCTACATCATGGGCTTGTCAGCGGGTGGCGCCGAGACCGCGTTGATGCTCGCCACCTGGCCAGACGTGTTCGCCGGCGGCGGCATCATCGCAGGGATCCCTTACGACTGCTCCACGAGCTTGACTCAGGTGGCGAGCTGCTTGTCGCCAGGCATCGACAAGACGCCCCAGCAACAGGGCGACCTGGTGCGCAACGCGCTACCAGGCTACACCGGTCCGTTTCCGCGCGTAACCATCTGGGCGGGCAGCTCCGACGCCGTGGTCAACCCGAACAACCAGCGAGAGCTGATGGAGCAGTGGACGAACGTGCACGGCATCGACCAGGCTCCTGACGCGTCCGAGAACCTCGGGTCGGTGCAGCGCGAGGGCTACAGCGCAGGCTCCGGCGAAATCCTGGTTGAGACCGTGCGGGTCAGCAACGCTCCCCACGGTAGCTTCGTCGACCCTGAGACGGGGTGCGGCGCGACGGGGACCTGGGCCGTCGACTTCGATGTGTGCGCAGCGCGCTCCATGGCGGCCTTCTGGGGTCTTGGTAGCGTGAGCAGCGGCGGAAATGGCGCAACCGGTGGAAGCTCGGGAGGCGCAGTTAGTTCGGGAGGCGCAGTTGGCTCCGGGGGAGCGCTGAGTAGCGGCGGCAGCGGGGGGTTAGGAACGTCGGGTGGCAGCCCGAGCACCGGCGGCAGTGGCAACAGCCACTGCTCCTCCGTCTCCGCGGGCGGCAGCTGCACCGAACCAGCGGGCGAGTCTTCTAGCGGCTGCAGTTGCTCGCTTCCAGGCGCTCTTTTGCCGCGCGGCAACGCACCTGCACAACTCAGCCTAGTTGGTTTGCTCGCGGCGCTCTGGTTGTACCGGCGTCGCAGCAACTGAGCGGTCCTCACGGTTCGCCCAGAACTCGCTCATTTGCTTCCACAGGCCGTCCCGTGCGCGTCTCGAGACGACGGCGCCGACGTGACCACCTGGCAGCTGCAAGATGTCCTTGTCTTCGCTGGAGATCAGCTCGTGAAGCCGTGCGGCGCCGCGCCAAGGTACGATGTGATCATCACGAAAGGTGACCACCAACGTCGGGCACTCGATCGAGTCGAGGCGTGCCGCGCGACCGCTCAGCACGAAGTCGCCGCGCACCAAGCGATTGTCTCGGTAGAGCTCTTGGATGTAGCGCTCGTAGCAAGCGCCGGGGAAGGAGACGTTGTCGTTGCCCCAGATCTCCGTCGCGAAGAAGCCCCGCAAGAACTCCGCGTCAGCGCGGCGATCGACCAACGTGATCAGCTTGCTGATTGCCAGCGTGGGCCGCAGCATGTGAAACGACGCCTGCATCAGCGGCCACGGCACGTTGGCGAAGGCCTTGACGAGCGCTGGGAGATCAAACGTCTTGGTCAACGTCCAGGCCGACAGCAAGCCGCCGTCGTGAAAGTCGATGGGGGCGGCAAGCGCGGTCAATGTGGCGACGCGTTCTGGATAAGCCGCTGCGTAGATACTCGTGAGCGTTCCCCCGAGGCAATAACCGAGGAGGTGCACGCGCTGGGCGCCAGAGTGACGACGGGCGGCGCGGATTGCCCGGGATATGTAGCGATCACAGTACACATCGAAGTCCAGGTGGCGGTCTTCAGCGGTCGGCGTACCCCAGTCGATCATGTAGACGTCATGACCTTGCTCCACCAAGAACTCGACGAAGCTCTTGCCTGGAAGCAAGTCGAGCACGTAGTTGCGGTTGATCAAGCTCGGCACGATCACAATCGGAGTCTTGTGACTGATGCCCTCCGGCCGCGGGGTGTAGCGAAGCACGCGGAGCTTGTTCTCCCGGTGCACGACGCGGGCCGGTGTCTGCCCGACCACGCTACGGGGCTTCTTCAACAGGTCGATCAGCTCGGCCCACTCAGCGCGCTGAAGTTCGGCTTCCCCGAGATCATTGGCTGGCTTAGTCATTCATAGAGCCCTTCGAATGCATCGCGGAACCGTTCGTATACCGCCTTGCGACGCAACTTCAGGGTAGTCGTGAGCATGCCGTCGTCCACGCTGAGGCTCGGCGCCATCAGCTTGAAGCGCTTGATCTGCTCGAAGCGCGCGAGGTCGTGATTCGCCGCTTCAATGCGGGACTGGATTAGCTCTTCGGCGGACCTGCCGCTCGCCTTGGTGCGCGCCTCGAGCTCCTCTTGATTCGGCCAGACACCAAGCACGATGTACTTTTTCGCGTCTCCATAGGCGACCGCGTGCTCGAACAGCGGGTCGTCGGCGAAGAGTTTCTCTATGTTCCCTGGGGCAACATTCTTGCCTCCCGCGGTGACCAAGATCTCCTTCTTGCGACCGATGATCTGCAAGAAGCCCCTTTCGGTGAAGCGCCCCAGGTCGCCCGTCTTGAACCAGCCTTCGCTGTCGAACGCTTCAGCGGTCGCTTCAGGGTTCTTGTGGTAGCCACCAAAGATGCTTGGCCCTTTGGCGAGGATCTCGCCGTCGTCGTCCAGCTTGAGCTCGACGGAGGGTAGTGGCTTGCCGACGCTCTCGAAGTCAAAGTCGTCGGGCCGGTTGAGGGTGAGCGTCGGAGAGCACTCCGTTAGGCCATAGCCTTCGATGATCAAGATCCCCGCGGAGAGGAACTGCTCCTTCACTTGGCGCTTCAACCCGGCACCGCCCGAGAGGCAGAACTGCAAGCGCCCACCCGTGACCGCCTGCAGGCGCTTCGCGCGGGCCGCTTCGTCCGCTAGCTCGATGACCGAGGCCGCCAGTCGTTCCCAGTACACCGGCACACTCATGAAGACGTTGGGGCGAATCCGCGGCATCAAGTCGAGCACCGTTTTTGGATCCGTGAGGTAACTCAAGAAGCCCAGACGGTTGCCGATGATGGTCTCGCCGTAGCCGAAGATGTGGCTCATCGGGAGCCATAGCAGGTCCACGCCGTCTTCCGGCAGGCGTGGCGCGTTGTTCACGAACCAGTCGCGCCAGTTGATGCCGAGGTTCTCGTGGGTGAGCGGCACGCCCTTGGGGTGACCCGTGGTGCCACTGGTGTAGAGCATCATGCCCGGCGCAGTGACAGGTACGCTCGCGGCGCTCCTGGTCGCAAGCTCTACCTCGGTGTCGCCCATCGCTGACAGCAGGTCGTTCCAGGGCGCGGTGCGCTCGAGCAGTGCCCGTGCGCTCGGCTGCTCGAGGCGTGAGGCCAGCTGGTCCCGCGCCACATCGAGGCTGAGATCCGGATCGATGAGTTGGACCCGCTCCACGGTCCCAAGCTCTTCGGCTTGGTCAAGCAGCCGCCCAAGCAACTCCACGGAGTCCACGAAGACCACTCGCGCGTCACTGTGATTCAGGATGTAAGCCGCCTGGGGCGCAGTCGAAGCGGGGTAAATCGGAACGCAGACGCCACCAGCGGCCTGAACGCCAAGCGCCGCAGCCATCCACTCCACGCGATTGTGCCCGAACACCGCCGCGCGCTCCCCCCGAGCGAGACCGAAGTCGCGGAGCATGCGCCATACGGCCGCGACCTGCTTGCCATGGGCGAGCCAACTCAAAGGTGCGAAGCCGCTGTAGTTGTTTCCTCGAGGTACTTCGGAGGTAGGCAGCATGAACCGCGACAAGTCCCCGTGGCGCGCGGCAGCCTCGAGCAGAATCAATGCAGCATTTTCGACTTTCAGATACGGCGTAACGTCCATGGCTCCCCCAGGAAACGGCGCGTTCGTGCGGCGCGCCTCGGAAACGCTGCGAAGCGAATCACTCTCGCGGCGCAGCAGCAGCACCTTGGAGATCTTCCAAGCGCTCCTCGAGATCGATCAGACGGCTCTCCAGCTCGTGGAGAACGTGCAACGTGCGCTCCTGATCCCGGCGCGTCGGCAGGCCCATCCCCGACCACACGCCAGCGCTCAGGCTGTCCGCTGCGCGCTTGAGCTTGGTGGCTGCACCCAAGCAACCAGCGACCGGCTCGAGTAACAACGGGTTCTTGAGCACACTATCGAGATACGGCGTGGTCGCGTTGTCCCACGCCTTGAAGTAGCGCTTGAACGCGCCCCACGGACCGACGGTTTGAAAACTCATGGCGCCCTCCTGCGCTTGAGCTCCGATCCTAGCGCGTCCGCCTGAGCCGCTTCGACCTCCACTTCGAGGAAACCCGCGAGGTCGCGGTTGGATTCTTCCAGGGCCTCGACCATGGGGAAGTGACCGCAGCGGGGATACACCTTGAGTTCCGCATGCCTGAGCTGCCGCATGAGCCGATACGCCACCGGCAGCGTGGAGATGCAGTCTTCCTTGCCCCAGAGCAACAACACGGGCTGACTCAGTTCCCCGTAGCGTTGCTCCTGACGGCGAAACTTCTGGGCGCGCAGCGTTGCCAACGCCGCGGCTTTGCTACCCGGGAGCTCCAGCAGCTGCTCCACGCGGCGCACTCGATCGGAGGTGATGCGACGCCGGTCGTAGTAGGCAATGGGCATGGTGCGCTCCACGTGCCCGTGACCGCTCCAGCCAAACATCCACTCACCAATGCCATCGGCTCGGGCCAGCACCATCCACGCTGGGAGCTGATCTTCATAGACCCACGCATCGTAGAGGGCCACGCGACTGATCCGCTGAGGCACTGCCAGGCTCGTCGCGAGCGCGACCGACGCACCCCACGAGTGACCCACGATCGCGGCGCGAGGGAGCCGCAAGTGGTCGAGGAGGGCCACCACGATTCGTGCTTGGGCTGCGGGTGAATAGTCGCCCGCGCCGCGACTGCTGTAGCCAAAGCCCTTCAAGTCGACAGCGATCACCTGATGGCGCGCCGATAGGGCTGGGACGACGTCGTCCCACGCATCGAGGGAAGACGCGTAGCCGTGAAGCAACACCACCGCGGGCCCACTTCCAGACACGCGATAGCGAATACGCGCTCCACACACGTCGGCGTAGCTGTCCTCTTCGGGAGCCCCAGGTAGGGGACCTTCGTAAAAGTTCGGACTGCTAAACCGCCAATGCACATCGCCTCCTGGACGGCGCTCGGCCTCGATTCACGAGCTTCGAACCCCGCCATGTTGCATCGCAACAACGTCGTCTGTCTTGCTCCATCCGACGGGTCAGCGTCAAGCCCTTTCGTTTCGCGACGCACCATACCCTCAGAATCAGCTTTCTAGCGTAAATCGGCTCAGCCAAAGGGACCCAGCGGTCGCGACCGGCAGCACCGTGTTGCAATGCAACATTTCAATTGACGACCCAATCGCCGTCCCGTAGTTTGGCGCCGTGTTCAACCAGCAACCCAAGCACGGCGTGATCTGGAGCAAACTGCTCGGCGAGTGGTCGCGCCTGTTCGGGGGGACCCAAGTGGCGGCCCAGCTGCAAGAACAGTGGCTACGCGCGCTACAGAGCACGCCTTGGCCTGGCGTGTTCCCTCCAGGATTCGCTCCATCCTCGAACCCGTTCAGTGGAGCGTACGCTGAGACACTGCAGCAGGCTGAAACACTGCAGCCGGCGGCGACGCTGCACGCGGAACTGGCGAGTCAGGCGCTTGGCCGCTGGCTACACTGGGTCGACGCGAGCGCTTGGCTCGCGAAGGACACGCTGAACTACGTCCAGCGTCTGCAGGTCGAGTTCATCAAGGCAACCCAAGACCTCCAGGCTCAGAGCCTGGACCGCGAGCACTTCTGAGCTCGAGCTACGAGGAACCGCGTATGAAACTGGAAAGCTGTCGCGCAATCGTCACTGGTGGAGCCAAAGGCATGGGACTCCACTTCGCAATGCGTCTCCACGAGCTGGGGGCGCAAGTCGCGGTAGGCGACGTCGATGAGGCCGGGCTCGAAGCATTGCCGAGCGGAATTCACAAGCGCCGCCTGGACGTCAGCCAGGAGTCAGATTGCGAAGGCTTTGTCGCCTGGGCCCAGGAGCAAATGGGCGGGCTGAACGTGCTGGTGAACAACGCTGGCATCATCCGCGATGGCTTGCTGGTGAAGAAGGCGCGGGACACCGGTGCGCTGACGAAGATGTCGAAGGCGGACTGGGACGCCGTCACCGCCGTCAACCTGAGCGGCGCGACCTTCATGGCCCGCGAGTTTGCCTTCCGAGTCGCCGAGAGCGAGGAACGCCCAAGCTTGATCGTGAACATGTCTTCGGTGTCTCGACACGGAAACCGCGGGCAGTCCAGCTACGTCGCGGCGAAGGCGGCCCTCGCGGCAAACGCCGTGACCTGGGCGCGCGAGCTGGCGAAGTTTGGCACCCGCGTGGTCGGTATCGCGCCGGGCATGGTGGAAACGCCGATGACTCAGGGCATGAATCAGAAGGCGCGCGATGCGCTGGTCGCCGCCATCCCCGTGGGTCGAATTGGTGTGCCCGAAGACCTGTGGCTCGCCCTGCGCTTCTGCATCGAGTGCGAGTACTTCAACGCCCGGGTACTCGACGTCGACGGCGGCTTGGTGATGACCTGAGATCGATTGCTCGCGCCAGAGGGCGCGGGGTGCGGGGGAAGACATGCGTTACATCGACTTGATCGCCGAGCGGCCGCTGATTTGGGGTCTGTTCATCGTCTACATGCTGGGTACGAGCTACCTCGCGTGGCTGGGGCACAAGCGCACCACGGACATTCGCTCCTTCGCGGTGGGTAGCGGCAACATGAACCCGTGGGTGGTGGGCATCACGCTGGCCGCGAGCATCGCCTCGACCGCGACCTTCGTGATCAACCCCGGGTTCGTCTATGTGCACGGCCTCTCGGCGTTCATGCATCTTGGGCTAGCCGCTGGCCTCGGTATCGCAGTTGGCCTCTTGGTGATGAGCGCCGGGTTTCGCGCGATTGGCGAGAAGCACAAAGCCATCACGCTGCCTCAGTGGACCGGCAAGCGCTACGACTCACGGGCGCTCTCCATCTTCTTTGCAGCAGTGAACTTGCTCAGCTTGAGCTTCGTCGTGCTGATCGTCGGCGGCTTGTCGATCGTGATGCAGCAAACCCTGGGGCTGAGCAACCTCGAGAGCCTGCTCCTGATCGTTGGCTTCGTCTTCAGCTACGTCTTCGTCGGCGGCACCTACGCGCACGCTTACACGAACACCCTGCAGGGTGTGATCATGCTCATCGTCAGCGTGGTGATCATCGGCAGCGGCGCACACTACCTGAGCGGTGGCATCGGCCCGTTCATGGACAAGATCGCCGCCCAAGATCCGAACCTGGTGATGGGCGTGAACCCGAAGAGCCCGCTGTTTTCCAGCCCATTCACGGTCTACGTCGCCGGTTTCATCATCGGTTTTGCGCTGGTGTGTCAGCCGCACATCATGACCAAGGCGCTCTACGTGAAAGGCAAGAAGGAGATCCGTCAGTACCTCGCGGTAACGCTTGTCAGCTTCGGCATCTTCACAGCGCTGCTCTTGGTGGGGCTCTACGCCCGAGTGATGGAGCTTCCGAAGGACGCGCTCCTGGATCCCACGACGGGTGCCTTTCGTCAGGACCAGGTGATGGCCGCTTACCTGGCGAATAGCTTCGGTCCAGGGATGCTCTCCGTGATCACCGTGGCGCTGCTCGCCGCCGGCATGAGCACCTTGGATGGCATCCTGGTGGCGCTCTCCAGCATCGCCGCGAACGACCTGTTCTTGAACCTCACGGAAAAGAACCTGCTCAAGAACTACGAGGAGGAGCAGCGCGCGCGCATCGCACACCGCGCCTCCCAGGCCATCTTGCTGGCCATCGGTGTCGCCGCGCTGCTGATTTCGATTCATCCCCCGAAGCTCCTCGGCATCTTTGGTCAGGTGGGCGTCTACGGCATCGTCGCGGCCTCCACGGTGCCGATCCTGTTCGGCATCCTGTTCAAGCGCATGGACAAGCGCGCAGCCTTCGCCGCCGCTGCCACGGGCCTCGCGGTTCACTTCAGCCTCTACAGCTGGGCCAGCTGGGCAAAGTCTCACGGCGTGCAGCTCGCGGACGGCGTGCTCGGTAGCACCGCCCTTGGGTGGATGTTCGACCACGGCGCCGTTCAGCTGGGGTTGTTGAACCCCGGCGTCACCGCAACCTACGGGCTCATCCTGAGCAGCGTCGTCGGCCTCCTGGGCGTCGCGTTGGCCCCCAAGTCGGTTCCCGACGGCAATGCGCAGCAGGACAGCGAGCTAGGTTCAAAGCCCGAAGAGGCGCGCTTCAGCTCGAGCGACGCCCAGAGCAGCGCGGGCGCCTAGCACCCCCTCGGGGGCGCTTTCACAAACTCTCGATCGCGTGGTTGGGCCACCGCATCGGAACACAACGTCGCGACCCTCGCCTCACGTAGAACAGGGCGCGAACAACCAAAGGACTAGCCATGTTTCCCAACCAATTCTTCGCAGCCAATCCCTACACCGAGACCTACAGCAAGCTGATGCGCGCTCAGACCGCTCGCATGGAGAGCCTGAACAGCCAGTTCAACGAGCTCAGCGCGCAGCAGACCAAGCGCGCGTGCGAGTCCATCGACGAGACCGCCAAGCTGATGAAGGACTCCCTCCAGGCATGGGGTGAACTCGGCAGCGCATGGCAGCGCTTCGCCCTCGAGCTGACTCGCGTGCCGAACATCAGCGAAGGCTGAGAACGGTCGCGCTCTGGGGATCCGTCAGCGCGCGAGGCGGATCCCTGAGAACATCCAGCGCTGGCCTGGATAGAAGAAGTTCCGATAAGTGGGACGGAAGTGGCTCCCGCTCGTCACGCACGCGCCGCCGCGCAGCACCTGCTGGCTCACCATGAACTTACCGTTGTATTCCCCCAGGGCGCCATCCGCGACCTTGAAGCCCGGGTACGGCGCGTAGGCACTCGCGGTCCACTCCCAGACGTCGCCGTGCATCTGGCGGAGGCCTTCGCCGCGCGCCGCGCTGGGATGCAGGGCACCGCTCTCAACAAAATTTCCGCATGGTTTATCCCGGACAGAGCCCAAGCTTCCCGCCGCCGCCTCCCACTCGGCTTCGCCGGGGAGCCGCGCCTTGGCCCAGCTAGCAAACGCGTCTGCCTCGAAGTAGCTGACGTGGCACACCGGCGCAGCTAGATCGAGCGGTTCGAGGCCGCGCAGGGTGAACTCATAGAACTCGCCCTCACGCTCCACCCAGTAGAGCGGCGAGCTCCAGCCTTCGGCGCGCACGCTGGCCCAGCCGTCGCTGAGCCACAAAAGCGGCTGGGAATAGCCGCCGTCTCGCATGAACTCGAAAAACTCCCCGTTGGTCACGAGCCGCGACCCGAGCTGGTAGGCCTCGAGGTGGACCTGGTGCCGCGGCCCCTCGTTGTCGAAGTGAAAGCCTGGGCCGTCGGTTCCCAGCGCCTTCAACCCTCCCCCAAAATCCAAGAACTCAGTCGGACCGACATCGCTTGAGCCAGCCCTGGATTGATTCCTCGCGGTATCAGCTGAGTACACTGGAAAGCTCGGGCTTTGAAACAGCACGTGCTTGATGTCCATCAGCAAGAGCTCTTGGTGCTGCTGCTCGTGGTGTAGCCCTAACTCCACGACCGCATGCTCCTCGGCCGAGAGCTCTGTCCCAAGCACCTGGGTCATCGCTTGATCGACGTGTTGACGATACGCGAGCACCGTCTCCAGGTTCGGTCGCGTGACGAGACCACGCCGCGCCCGCGGGTACTGCGCACCCACGCTGTTGTAGTAGGAGTTGAACAGGTACTCGAAGCTCGGGTCGAACACCGAGTAGTCCAGGCCCCGAGCCGCACGCGGCTTGAGCACGAAGGTCTCGAAGAACCACGTCACATGGGCGAGGTGCCACTTGGTGGGGCTCACATCAGGCATCGACTGCACGATGCAGTCCTCGGCGGACAGCGGCGCGCGCAGCTGTTCGGTGAAGCGCCGCACCTCCAAGTAGCGTTGAAGCAGGGACGACTGACTCGGCACCGGCGCACTCATGAGCGTCAAACCCTAAGGCCAAGCCCAGCGCCTGCGAAGCCACCCCAGGCGCTTTTGTTTGGGGTGAGGGGCGGTGTTTTCAGCCCAATCCACCTAGAAATGGCGTTTTCCCCTTCCACCACACGCCGCCCACAGAAAAAATCCGCCCGCCGGCTGTCGATCTGAAGCCCAGCCTGCGTCGAGGCAACATGCAGTACCTACTCCTCATCTATGCGGCAGAGTCCATCGACGAGAACATGAGCGAAGCCGATCAGGCTACGCTGATCGCGAACTACGAGACCTACACCCAAGAGTTGATCGCGGCCGGAGCGCTCAGGGGCGGCGAAGCGCTGATGCCGACCTCGACGGCCAAGACAGTCCGCATGCGCAATGGGGATACGCTGGCGACGGATGGCCCCTTCGCGGAAACCAAAGAGGCGCTGGGAGGGTTCTACCTCATCGAGGCGGCCGACGAAGCCGAAGCGCTCAAGTGGGCGGCGAAGATCCCCAGCGCGACGTACGGCTGTGTCGAGGTGCGCCCCATCATGAAGTACGACTGAAAGCGACGTTGCGATTCGCTCTCACGCCAGCCCCATCGGGCTGGCGTTCTTCATTTGTCGTTCGTTCGCGCCTCCCGGCCGCACATTCGGAGGCGCGAAACACGAGGATCTGCTCGACGAAAAAAAAACATCCGGGACGTGTCGAATCGACGCCTACCCTGCGTCGACCCAGCATGCAGTACCTACTCCTCATCTACTCCGACGAAAAAATTGGCGCCAACATGAGCGAAGCCGAACAGCAACAGCTCATGGCCGACTACCACGCGTACACCCAAGAGCTGGTCACAGCCGGTGTGATGCGCGCCGGCGACGCCCTGAAGCCGACAACCACCGCGACCACCGTGCGCGTTCGCGGCAGCGAGACCATGACCACCGACGGTCCATTCGCTGAGACCAAAGAAGCCCTCGGCGGCTACTACCTGATCGAGGCCCCGAACCTAGACGAGGCGCTGAAGTGGGCCGCCAAGATCCCGACCGCGAAGTACGGGTCGATCGAGGTCCGTCCGATCATGGTCTACTAGGAAGCCGTGAGCCAGACGGCACTTGCAGTGGAGCGGGTGTTCCGTGAGGAGTCCGGGCGGGTGATCGCCGGGCTCATCCGGCTCACCCGCGCTGGCGCGAGTCGCCATGGTGAAGACGCCTTCCAGGTCGCGGAAGACCTTTTCCAAGAGGCCCTAGCCCGCGCCCTCGACCGCTGGCCAGTCGAGGGCGTGCCCGACAACCCAGCCGCCTGGATCACCCGGGTCGCCCGCAACGCGGCCATCGACCGCATGCGGCGCTGGAGCAGTCGAGAGCGTTCCCTCGCGGAACTGAGAGACGTCTCGAGCGAACCGCCCGAACCGGCTGAAGCCGACGCGGCAGACGCTGACGTCTTCCCAGACGACCGCTTGCGTCTGTTCTTCACTTGCTGCCATCCCGCCTTGCCCCAAGCGGCGAGCGTGGCATTGACCCTGCGCACCCTCGGCGGACTCACCACACCAGAAATCGCGAAAGCATTCCTGGTGAGCGAGGTGACGCTGGCCCAGCGCCTGGTGCGAGCGAAGCGCAAGATCGCGGACGCGGGGATCCCCTACCGCGTGCCCCCCGCGGAGCTCTTGCCCGAACGACTCAAGGCAGTGCTCTCCGTGATCTACCTGATCTTCAATGAGGGCTATCTCGCGACGAGCGGAGACCGCCTGGTCCGCGCGCAGCTCTGCGAAGAGGCGCTGCGCCTTGGCGGCGTGCTGGCCACTCTGCTGGAGGGCGCCAGCGCGGACGACTCGATTCATGAGGCTCGAAAACAACGCGCGGAAGTGATCGGCCTCTTGGCGCTGATGCGTTTGACTCACGCTCGCCACGACGCGCGCGTCGACGCCGCCGGCGGCCTTGTCCGGCTGGACGATCAAGATCGAGCGCGCTGGGACGGAGCGGCGATCCAGCGAGGCTTGGCAGAGTTGGATCTAGCGTTGAGCCTGCGGGCGGCCGGTCCCTATCAGGTCCAAGCGGCGATCGCTGCGCTGCACGCGCGCGCGACGACTCCGGACGAAACCGACTGGCCGCAGATCGCTGGGCTGTATGCGGCACTGCTTCACTTCGCGCGTGACGGAGCAACTGAACAAGCAACGCCGATCATCGAGCTGAACCAGGCGGTCGCGATCTGGAAAGCGGACGGTCCCGAGCGTGCGTTGCCCCTCGTGCAACGCTTGGCCGACAGCGGCAGGCTCGCGAACTACCACATGCTCTACGCCACGCTCGGACACCTCTCGCGCGCCCTCGGTCGTCTGGACGAAGCGAAGGCCGCGTTCGCACGCGCTCTCGAGCTGACAGACAACAGCTCCGAACGGCGCTTCTTGGAGGGCCAGATCCTGGATCTCACCAACGGCGCCGCTGGTGGTGAACCTTAAATACCCACGGCCCAGGTACGGAGCACAGGTTCAGTATTCAGCGAGTGGCGTGTGAAGCGCAGGTGCGGAATGCTGCGCCCCGCACGCCACCTGAGCTTCTGATTAGGGTTTTGCCTACTTTGGTTGTACGCTCGGGTTTGTGCCCGAAGACGCTGCTACCCGCGAAAAAACCCGCGTTTTGGTAGTTGATGACGAGCGCTTCATCCGCGAAGTGCTTGCCGACTTCCTCGGGATGGAGGGGTACCAAGTCCGCACCGCCGAGGACGGCGCTGCTGCGTCCCGAGAGCTGGACCGCAGCAAGTACGACGTCGTTATCACCGACCTGAAGATGCCCAATATGGGTGGGCTGGATTTGCTCCGTGAGATCGAACGCAAGAGCCCCGACGCGGTCACCATCGTGATGACGGGTTTCGGCACGGTGGAGACGGCGATCGACGCGATGAAGCGCGGCGCCCACGACTACGTGCTCAAGCCATTCAAGGTGGAGCAAGTGCTGGAGATCGTTCGCCAGGGCCTCGAGGCGCGCAGCAACGGAACCGGGCCCCACTCACGACGCGCCCAGGTTGATTCCGCAAGGAAAGAGCTTAGCGAGCGCTTCTCGCGCATGATGGACACGCTGTGGCTGGCGTACCATCCCATCGTGACGGTGGATGGCAACATCTACGGCTACGAAGCCCTGATGCGTTCAGAGGAGCCGAGCTTTCCGGATCCGAGCCTGGTCCTCAGCGCCGCAGAGGATCTCGATCAGCTCCACGCGCTTGGTCGGCGGATTCGCGATCGCGCGGTAGAAGGCTTCAAAGAGGCTCCTGAAGGCTCACACCTGTTCGTCAACCTGCATCCAGCGGACTTGATGGACTCTCAGCTCTTCTCGCCCACGGCGCCGCTCTCCAAGATCGCACCTCGGGTGGTGCTCGAAATCACAGAGCGTGCGTCTCTCGAGAAGCTCGACGATGTGCCCGGCCGCGTTGCCAGCCTTCGCGCACTTGGCTTCCGCGTGGCAATTGATGACCTGGGCGCTGGCTACGCAGGCCTTGGCTCGTTCACCGAGCTGGAGCCAGATATCGTCAAGCTCGACATGTCCCTGGTGCGTGGCGTGCACCTCCACCGCACCAAAGAAAAGGTGATCTTGAGCATGATGAGTCTCGCGCGCGAGCTCGGGACCACGGTGGTTGCGGAAGGTGTAGAGACCGAAGAGGAGCGTGCCAAGCTCACCGAGATTGGCTGCGACCTGCTCCAAGGCTTCTTCTTCGCCAAGCCGCGGCGCTTGTCCCGGCGCTAGGGCGCGCCGTTCAACTCCTCCACGATATCGCTCGCTGCCGCGATATCGACCTAGCGGTTTTTCTCGCAGACTTCGACGGTGTCCTTTGCCACCCGCTCGCGCTTCCCAGTGTTCGCGCACACCGAGAAGGATTTCTTCGCGCGTTCTTGCAGCGGTGCGCTCGACTCCGCGATGGCCTTGCGAAGGTTCTTCACCGAGGTTGCGTCCTTCTCGACCGCGGCAGGAAACTTGATGCCGTTCATTTCCTCAGAGAAATCTCGCCACATCTCGCCCACTCGGCGCATGCCCTCAACGACCCAGCGCGCGGGAAACACGGGCTTGATGCGAGTGATCTCAACGTAGGCGCGCATCGCGTCTTCCAGCGCTGCGTGGCGCTCCTTGGACCAGCCTTGAAACGTCTTGTAATAGTCCTGCAGCTGGTCACTCGACTTGAGCGACTTCGTGCTCGGCGCCTTGAGCTTCTCCGCTTCCAGGCGTAATTTTTCCGCCTGCAAATACATCGCTGCCCCCACTGCGCCAATCACCGCTTCTCGACCAATCAGTGGGTAAGGCTCCTTGCGCATCAGTGCCTTCGCTTTGCCCGGTGCGTCCCAGGATTCCCATGCCTGGATGACCTCCTGGGCGTTCTGCATGGCCAAGGCGGTTTCGCCGGCCGCGAAGTGCTTGCGAGCCTTTTGGGCGGCCCACGCCAGCGCGAGGCCTGGCTCCGCGGGCTTCGCCGCGGGTAGCACCCCAAGTGCCTCTCGAGCCATGTCGGAATCGTTGAAGTAGCTACTCGAACCAATCCGTGCGGATATTGCCAAGGCATCGGTCGCCTTCATGCTGGCGGCATACGACCAAACCTTGCGCGGGTCCCGCAGCACCACCAGCGCCGCGAGCACCAGCGCCGGATTCTTCGCGTCCTTGATCAGCGCCTGTAGCCGTGTGTCGTCGATGGTAGCGCCTTCAGAGCGCCAACGCGGATCGCGCAGAACGAGCTGGGCGTAGAGCTCCGCATCGGGGTCCCTGGCCAGCTTTGCTTGGGTAATCCAGCTTGGGACCAGGGCAGAGCTGCCCTCGCACACCAAGTCGGGTCCGTGGGGCTGGCTGAGCAAGCAGCCCCGCCACGCGACCTCTGCCGCAAGCGTCGCCTTGGCGGCGAACGCCGCCTCGCCGTCGGTGCCCGCTAACCCGCTGACCTTTTTGGCGATCACGTCCGCGGCGCTGAGCAGCGTCTTACACTCGTTGCTGCAAACGGCCGGCTCTTCGGGCTGCGCTTCGTCGATGTCGGGGTCCGTCTGGGGCGCGCTGGCGCTGGGCAGTGCGCCAGCATTGGACGCAGCGCTTGCGGTTGGTACCGCCTCCGGCGCGCGAGCGGGGGCAGAGCCGCAGTGGGTGGAGGCGAGCGCGAAGGCACCTAGGGCGCCTAACCCCCAACCCCTGAAGGAACGCGGAGAGCCGAGAGCGGTGCAGCGACGGAGCGGACTCGTACGACCAACCATGGGCTGCTTGTAGAGGATCCGCGGGGAGGAGCAAAGGCGCGAGGTCGCATCACCCCAGTCGCCCTGCTGACGACGCTATACTCCGCGGTGTGGAGCTGAAATTCACACCGACCGTCGCGGACTACCGCGAGCTCGTGCGCGCAAACCTCGCACGGCGTCCGTTTGGTGTGATCCTCCTCGCCTTCGCGTTGTGCGCTCCGTTGCCCGTTTTCTGGTTGCAGACCAGCTTGCCCTGGTTCGTCGGAGCAGTCTGGGCGGTGTTCGTCTTCTTCATGCTCGCGACGATGCCGCATCGCTTGGCGAACCAGCTCGTGCGTCGGAGCCCGCACCTCGTTCAGCCCCATCGCATCCGCACGGATTCGCGAGGCTACGAGCTGCACAGCCCAGGCTACGATGTCAGCTTGCACTGGGCAGCGTTTCGCGAGCTGAGGAGCACCAGTCACCTCTGGCTGCTCTTCCGTGAGAGCGAAGTCTTCGTGGTACCGAAGCGGGCGTTCGCTTCGAGGGATGCCGAGCGTGGTTGGGTCAGCGCCGTGCGCGACTACATGAAGGCCCCGCCTGACGCAGCCCCAGAGGCCGCTGACTTGACGTTCTCGCTGACGCGTCGGGACTACACCGAAATCTACAGCGCTGCGCAGCCGACGCAGCTCAAGTTCATGCGTTGGTTCCTCACGGTACCGATTGTGATCGGAGTGATCGCGAACGCGCGCTTCATCCAGCTGGGGCACGACATCGCCTGGATGATTAGCTTGCCCTTCACGCTGTTGTTTGCCGTCGCAATCGCCCTGATGACGCCGTGGGTCCAAGCCAGGCTGCTCAGAGCGGAGGCTTTCAAGCCCGTCTCCTATCGGATCCTCCCGGAAGGATTCCTCCACCGGCACAGCCAGGGAGAGACGCTCTACGCATGGTCCACGCTGCGCGGAGTGGAACAGACGCAGACGCTGTGGCTGGTACGCACGGATTCAGTGGTGCTCCCGGTACCCAGACGCGCCTTCGCGGATGTGGACGAGGAGAGCGACTGGATCGATCTGGTGCGCGGGAACCTGCAGAGCGCGAATTAGTTTAGGTGTAAAATTCCGTACTTGGTGGGGGAGAGGGACAGCCTCACGCTTCGGATGTGGCCACGCGCCCGAATTCGAGGTAAACGCCTGTTAGAAGTAGAACTTCTCACTTTTAAGGAGGTCCGCTGTGGCGCTGCGAAGTTTCAAGCTCGGTTTGGCTGTTTTCCGGATTGGCGGTCTTGCTCTAGCCGCGAGCGTCGCGACCTTTGCGAGCCCTGTTCGCGCAGCGGACTACAGCCAACCAGGCCCCCTCACCACGACGGTACAGAGCTTCAACACCAGCGGCGCGAACGGCAAAGTCGCGTACCCGACCAATGGGAGTGGCCCGTTTCCCACGCTGGTGCTTGGCCACGGAGCACTGTTCGCCAATGCAGATCAGCAGATCGGCTGGGGTGAGCACTTCGCGTCGTACGGCTTCGTGGCGGTCGCCGTTAACCTAGGCTCTTTTCCCGACGGCAATGGGGGAACGCCGATCATCCAGGCCGCGTTGAATTACCTGGACAGCGCGCCCGCGCCACTCGCGGGCTTGGCGGACACCGCAAACTTCGGCCTCGAAGGTTTCAGCGCTGGCGGACAGTCTTTCGCCGTAGCGGCGGTGGGTCTGAAGCCCGGCGCGCTCGTGCTCTTCGACCCGGTTGGCGGCAGCGGCATGGGCGGTGGAACAGACCCGGGCGGCAGCGCGGTGCCCAACATCTGCAGCCCGACCATCACCATCTTCACCGAACCAAGCACCTGCAACAGCAACAGCAACTGGTCACCATTCGCCCTGTCCAGCAGTGGTCCGCGCGCCACGCTCAGGATCACCGGAGCGACGCACTGCGACGGAGAGAACGCGGATCGCGGGGGACTGTGTGGAGGCTTCTGCGGCGGCGCAGCGACGCCCGCAAAGCAGAGTCGCTTCGCCCACTATGGAACAGCCTGGTTCCTCGCCTACCTGAAGGGCAACGCTGAAGCCCTGGCAGAGGTGACCGACAGCGCGCTCGGGGCAGACTCCGCGATCAAGAACACCGGAACCGCGGATGGTCCCGACTGCGACGGTAACACAGGGAACGGGGGCAGCGGAGGCGCCGCGAGTGGCGGAGCTGGCGGCGCGCAAGGCGGCACCGACGCTGGCGGCGCTGCCTCGGGCGGCGGGGCGCAAGGTGGATCCGCAGGGAACAGCGGTGGTCCAGGAGGCTCTGGAGTTGGCGGGGCGGGAGCGGACGGCGGTACCGCCGGCTCTAGCCAAGCGGGCTCGAGCGGCTCGGGTCAAGGCGGCTCGCAAGCAGGCTCGAGCGGCGCCGGCGGCGCGGCTGGTGGTGATGACTCCGGCTGCAGCTGCCGAGCGAGCGGGGCTGGAAGCACCAGTCCGCTAGCAGCGGCGCTATTCGGTATGCTGGGCCTAGCGCTGCTGCGTCGCCGCCGAAGCCGCGGCTGCACTCGTGCTACGCTACACCGATGACCATCCTGAAGGCGACGGATCTTCGGAGCTACGCCCGACGCGACTGGCAAACCCTGGAAAGGCTGTCTCGCCGCGAACGTGCAACGCTTGCCGTCGCCAAGAAGGTATCGCTCGCGATCCAGCTTTATGAGGCTGCAAAGAGCACTCGGCCAGACTGGCCGTCAGCGGCGGAACGTGACGCGGACATCGCGTCTCACCGCCGATTCCGTGAGCTCTTGAACCGAGCACCTCATGTCGGCCGTCGCTGAGACGCTACGCGCCCTGGCGTCCGTGCTCAACGCATCAGGAGCACCCTGGTACGTGTTTGGCGCCCAGGCAGTCGCGGTACGAGGCGCGCTCCCTGTTGCTCCAACTCGAAGAGGCGCTGGACCAGTCCGACTTGGTGGCGCGCCTCCACGAGGCAGTGAGCGACACGCTCTAGTCGACCAGGTTCAGGCGGCGGCGGCGACCGCTCGCCTTCGGTGCCACGCCGGGCAACTCGAGGTGCTGTCCCTTGGCGTACACCGGGTGGCGGCCGTGCTCGCGATACCAGTCCGCGACCTTTGCGGACATATGCATCTGTTCGATGATCTGTCGCCAGCCCACGCCGGTGTTGTAGGCGCAAAAGCTGATCTCCCCTTGCTGAGTTCCGTACGGAATAATGCACATCTCGGTGCGCCGGAAGTCGTAGTTGAAGAGGTCTTGGAACCACATTCCGGCGACGAACAAGAACCGCCACTCGAAGCCCTGGGCGTCGCCCTCGGTCGTGCCAACGGCGTCACCCGTAGCGCCCGCTTGGCTCACGCACTGGCGCACGAGCTCCGTCAGTCCGTAACCAGCGGGCGCGCGCTCGGGTCTGAAGTTACGCGCGAGACTCAGCGCCACACCACTCATCACGTGAGCCTTGCCCCGCCCGGCGTCCGCGACCTCTTGGAGATCTTTCAGGACCTGTTCGACATCGATGAAGTCGCAGAGCGGCGCCCACGCCTTGGTGCGCTTGTTCACCAGGAGCACGGTGCCAATCCCGCAGTTCGGATGGCAGCCACACTTGAGTGCGCCAAAGTCCGTGTCGGGTCCGAGTAAAACGTCCACCACATCGCTGAACGGGTTCATGGCCGATAGCGGAAACCAATCGCGGAGCGGCTGGGTGGCTCCGAGTTGGTCGCTCAGGTCCTGGGCCAGATGGCTCAGGGTGTAGCGCTGAGCGTGTCGCCGCTCGTCACTGATGTCCTCGTCCCGCCCCGTGAAGCTCACCGGTTGAAAGCTGACGACGGTGATCTTCTCGGCGTTCTCCAGGGCAAACTCCACGATGGGTCCGACCTCCGCGTCGTTGACCCCGCGCACCACCGTGACGACCAGCACGACGTCGATACCTGCCGCGTGCAGGTTGTCGATCGCCGCCTGCTTGACGTCGAAGAGGTTGCCTACCTTGCGGTGCTCATGGGCGGCATTGCTGACACCGTCGAACTGCAGGTAGACGAGGCGTAGCCCCGCCTCCTTTGCCGCACGGCAAAATTCCGGTTCCTGCGCGAAGCGGATCCCATTGCTGGCGCACTGCACGCAAAAATACCCAACCTCTCGAGCGTAGTGGACGGCATCGATGAAGAAGGGACTCAGCGTCGGCTCACCTCCGGAGAACTGCACGCTCATCTGGCGGCGGGGCTGGATACTGAGTGAATCGTCCAGGATCTTGGTGACCTCATCCCAGGTCAGCTCGTGGACGTAACCGACCTGGTTTGCGTCCATGAAACATGGGTCGCACATCATGTTGCAGCGGTTCGTCAGATCTACGGTGAGTACGGAGCCACGTCCGTACTTGATGCTGCTGGTGCCATGGTTGCGGAGCTTGGTCTTTGGCGCGAGATAGTCGCGCCCCGGAAACAGGCGCTCGATGCGCGCGAGAAACTCCGGGCTCACGCTCATCACGTCTTCAAAGTCGCCGTGCACGGCACAGGTCTTTCGCATCACGATGCGACCCGTTTCCTCAAGGATCTGCGCCTTGACCTCCCCGGGGTTGCCATCCACGAGCTCAGTCAACGGAGTCTCCCCACTGAGAATCGCGCGACGCGTCTCCTTTACGCATTCGGGACACAAGGAGTCAGTCTCACGGGGCCAACCCAGCTTGGGAAAGCTGCGCTCCGCCTTGCGGATCAATGGTGCTGGCGCCCACTTCGGCTGCACTCGGGGCCCCGGACGCACGCTGCCAAGCTTGCGATGCAGCGGGAAAGCTGCCTTCGCGGCCAAGACGAGCGCTTGCTCAGCGCGACGCAACACGCGCTGTCGCAAGCTGAGTTGCCGGTGCGTCGCCTGTGCGTTTCTGACTCGAAACGAAGCTGCCTCGGACGGAGCAACGGCGCCCTCTTCTAACGAGCCGCTGTGGCCAACGCTCGGGGCGCGCTCATGCATGTCGAAATGGCCAGGGACGGGACGCTGTGACATCGGGATCAGAATAGTCGACACGAGCCCAGAGGCGAGCCCGCTCTTCAGGACGGGTGCTATGCTGCCGTGGCTATGCGCCTACTCGTCGCAAGTGATGTCCACCTGGGACCACATACACCCTCACGGGTGGACCGCGCACTGGCGTGTATCCTGGACCAGCATCCAGGCCACGAGTTGGTGTTGGCGGGCGATATCTTCGATCTATCGCTTGAACCGCGCGGTAGCGACCTTGGCGCTAGCCTGCGGCAATTGCTGACTCGGACGTCCGAGTTGCCCCGTTCGCTGCACACCCACCTGGGAGCGGGGCACCCCGTCACGCTGCTCGTGGGAAACCACGACGCCGAACTGCTGACCGAAACGGGGCGAGACGCACTGCTCTCGAGCCTCGATCTGAACCACTCCGCACCACTGAGTGTGGCGCCATGGTTCATCCGGCGAGGCGGTGTGCACGTCGAGCATGGTCACCTCTACGACCCGGACAACGCGCCCACCCATCCGCTCGCGTGCTGGAAAGAAGGTACAGAACCGTTGGGTATCGCACTGACTCGGCGCTTCTTGGTGCCGAGTGGCGCAACCTACTTTGCTCATGCTCATCAGACCACACCACTCAAGGGGCTCCTAGACGCCTTCATCCAGTACGGGGTGAACGCACCGCGCATCGTCTACCAATATTTCCATGCGGCTATTTTGCTCACCTTAGAGTCCCGGTCAACCTCTCCTCAAGCTCAGCTCCTGAAACAGGAACGCTACGTCGGCCACGGTCGCCTACAAGACTTCGCCGAGAGTGTAGGCTTGGAGATCCAGCTGTTGACGGAGCTGCTGGCAGGCGCGGTCCAACCAACGCACCACGACTTCAGCGACACCTTCATGCGCTTGTACTTCGACCGCATCTTGTGCGCGGTGGTTGGTTCGCTGGGAAGCGCAGCACTGTTGCCCCTGAGTCCGCCTGCAGCACTTGGGCTCGCCTTGCTCGCCAGCGCATACTTGGTGCAGTCAATCGCCCTGCAAGGGAGCCGCTACTCGGAGGCACCTCGAGAAAGGCTGCGCGCAGCCGCGGCGCGGGTTGCAGCAACGAGTGGCGCGGACTTGGTCGTGTTCGGGCACACTCACCACGAAGACGAAGCTCCTGGTTACATCAACTCCGGATCCTTCGCCTTCGGTCGCCAGGAGAGCCACAGCTGCCTGGTCATCGAAGACGGCACAGCCCGCCGGCTGTAAGCCGTCACCCTGCTAGTGAGGCGTTTCTGTGATTCGCTGAACGAATCAACACAGCGTTCCTCGTCTCAAGAGTAGTACGCGTTCTGCAGCGAACTACGGAGACAGGACACTAGCTGGGTGTTGAAAAACACCCTGCCAAACAACAACAACCGTGCCCGCGCACAACTCGGCCAGATCTCGCTCTCGCAAAACCCTCACTTCTATGGGGTTTTGCGAGAGCGTGGTTCAAAGATCCGCGCGGATAAGCACGCAGGATGCTGAAAAACGGAGTTTTTCAGCATCCTGCTAGTCGAAGTTTGGCTCGCGCTTCTCGAAGAAAGCGCGGATCGCCTCGTGTGCTTCGGTGGAACGGATTCGCTCCATGAACACGCGACCTTCTTCGGCCATTATTTCCGCGAGGTTCTGGTTGGTACCCCGGCGCATTAGCCGCTTGGTCTCGCGGACCGCAGTGGGCGCGAGCTTGCCGAGACGGTCACACGCATCGCGAGCGAGCGCGAGCGCTTCCCCTGGCGGGCAAGCTCGAGTCACAACTCCGAGCTGATGCGCCTCCTCGGCGTCGAACTTCTTGCTCAAGAGGAGCAACTCGGCGGCGCGCTGGTGACCCATGATGCGTGGCAACAGGAGCGACGAGCCGGCTTCAGGGACTGCTCCGAGATCGACGAACGGCATGCGAAAGCGGGCGGTGGTGTCGGCGTAGACCAAGTCACAGTGCAAGAGCAGGGTTGTGCCAACCCCGATCGCAGGGCCACTCACCGCTGCGACCAACGGCTTGCTCAGTCGCGGTAGCCAAGAGATGAAGCGCATCACCGGGCTCCCTTCGTCGGGAGGGGCGCTCATGAAGTCCTGCAGGTCGTTCCCAGCCGTAAAGCATTGCTCGCCTCCGGTGATCAGCGCCGAGCGCAGCTCCTGCTCACCCTCGAAGCGCTCGAGCGCGCTGCAGAGTGCCTCGTACATCTCGAGTGTCAGGGCGTTTTTCTTGGCTTCGCGCTGCAGACGAATCTCGAGGCAGCGGCCTCGCCGGCTGATATCCACGTTGCTCATGGACCAATCTTCGCCGCCGAAGGCGCTCAAGGGGGCAGTTTTGTTTGTCGGTTGGGCCCTGCGAAATCGCAGTATAAGTCGCAACGATGGCAGTCTTGATCAAGCTCTCGCGCGGATCGCTGGGCGCACTCGTCGGGCTGGCGCTGAGCGCCGCTGGATGTGACGAGTCAAAGCCGACTTCTTCCGCACCGAGTAGTGCACCTAGCTCTGCCCAGAGCCCCGCCTTGCTGGAGCTTCCGGATATGCCAAGCGCGAGGCCAGCCCCCAAGCCACCAAGCGCCGCCGACGCGCCGGCCCTCGAGAAGGCGTGCGGCGTTCCCAAGAGCAAGGCGAAACCTCAGCCAGCGCACGCGCTCGGCGCCAGCGAGCCTGCCCCCAGCGCCAGCGCTCCCCAGATCCCGAGCGCGCAGGCCCCAAGCACCCAAATTCCGAGCGCGCCCAGCCCAGAGGCAGCCGCCTGCGCACAGCTCGCGATCCTCTACACCACCGGAGAAGCCGGGGAGGTGAACCATGAGCACGCCTTTGCCCTACGGATTCACGCGTGCAAGCTCGGGGCACTGGACGCCTGTGTGCTCGCCGGCGCAGCACTAGCAATCGGTGACGGAACGAAAGCCGATATGGGCGAAGCGCTCGCCCTCTACCAACGGGCGTGCGACGGCAAGAACGCCGAAGGCTGCCTCCGAGTTGGAGCGTTGCACCAGCTGGGAACAGGAGTTCCGAAGAATGTTGCGCTCGCCTACGAGGCGTTCAAGAAGGCGTGTGAAGCCGGAAACCCCGCTGCATGCTTCAATGTCGGCGCGATGGCAGAAAAGGGCGAGGGAATTCAAGGCAACGCTGCAGAGGCGATCCGGCACTACGGCATGGCCTGCTCGGGCAGCTTCGCCAGCGGATGCTTCAACCTCGGACTGATTTACGATCGCGGGGTGCTCGCCAAGGAGAATGCGGTGTGGGCTGCAGCGCTCTACAAGATCGCATGCGACGGCGGTCACCCCGGAGGCTGCGGGGGCTACGGCGGTTTGCTCTACGCGGGACGCGGCGTGGAAAAAGACACAGAGCAGGGACACCAAATGATGCAAGAGGCGTGTGGCAAGGGTTCCGACTGGGCGTGCCACCTCATGCGCAAGCTGGTGGAGCAGACGTCACCCGCGCCATCCTCCAGCACGAACGAACCCCAGTAGTACTTTCCCCTGGGAAATCACGGCCCCTAGCGCCGCGCCGCTCGATTGAAACGCGTTCAACAGCGACGGATGGTCGACCCACGCTTAGGCAAACGGACGCCTTAATAGCGGACCAAGACGGGTCGCGACGAGGCCCCCGGAGCGACCGCGCCAGAGTATCAGGTTGCACGACAAGCCCCCCGCTCGGTCTCGCTTTGAGAACAGCAATGCAACTTCTGCATGGCGTTCGCCAAAAGCGCCACGCAGGCCTGACGGTGGCCCTTCGCATGCCCAAGCGGATGCTGCGCGGCCTCGATCACTCATCAGGCCTTTCCCTTTTGATTCCACAAGGATTCAGCACACCCTGAAGTCTTGTCGCGCAAGAAATTCGCGCACCCGCGCAGACCGCTACGTATACGCGGTCAACCAAACGTTGGAACCCGTGTGGAAACTACACTCCGTGCCGCGCCGCTTCTCGACCCGATAGCCGCGCCGAGCTTAGAGACAGCGGTGTTTGCGGGTGTGGTTTTCTCCGCGAGGCGCTAGCCATCGCGGTGACGTTGCGTATCATCGACTCTCCCCTCACTCGATGTTCGACCCTCTCGAGCATCACAACATACGAGACCGTCGATGATTGTCTTTCGTCAAACTTCGCTGGCTGGACTAATGCCCTTCCTTGCGGGAAAGCTAGAACTGTTTCCGTGGGGTTTCTCGCCACCAGACGAAACGTCGCAGATAGAAGAGCGCCTGGACTGGCGCGAAGCCGATCGCGCCGCCTCGCATTTGCTCACGGGCGGCACACCGCTCGTGCGGCGTGCCGCAACTGCGTTCCTCGCGACGGCGCGCCACGCGCGTCTCCGCGAGGCAACGTCCGTCGCCACCCTCGCGCTTTCGATCAGTGAGTCGAAGCAGGGGGCTCACACCGGAGTCAGCCTTGGGCTCGATCGAGACGTCCTGGACGCCTTGCCTAACTGCGTTGTGGTTCCCCAAGGGGACGCCCCACACGAGGTGCTGCTCGAGGCTGTGCTGACCCGTCGAGGTTGGGACAGCGCATCCGACCCCTCCACCGTCAAGCGGGAGGCAACCTTGGCTTTCATTGCCACGTTCATCGCCTCCCGCGCACCTCAGCGACCAGGCGGTCTAGTCTTGGTTGCTCTCTGCAGTCGCATTCACAATGATCCCCGACTGCGCATCGCGACGACCGCGGAGGGTGGACTGCAGCCCACCCTCACCTTTGGTCTGCCGCCCAATGCTCTGGTTGAAGCGGTTCCTCACCCGAGCATGCCGCCAGCTCAACTTGCTGCCTTGGCGCTGATGCTACGCCAACAACGCCTAGGCCACATGGTGCTTCGGCGGCACAACAACTCACCGCGCGTAGAGTTCGACGGTGACCGCCCACCAGCCAACTAGGGTCCGGTCTCCATAGCTTGTCGAGGACGTGGTGTTGATTGCGCTCGTTCTTCAGAGCAAGTCTTCCCGACGCACGTTTTCGAGATCGAGAACGAAGTCGGCTCCCAACGCGGTCGCCGGGGTTTGGAAGCCACCCGGTAGCTTGCCGGCGAACGCCGCCTCGACGACCTTCAGCGACGCGTCGGCCGTGAGCGAGTAGCCCTCGGGGGTCTTGAGGCGACTGACGACGCGCTTGCCTCCGGCGTTCTCGACTTCACCCCAGAGAAAGCTCGCACCGCGAGCTCGTTGCTCGTCCGTCGGTCCCGCGGGGCCTTGATCGATGCGCCGCTGGAGCTTGCCCTTGACGAAGCTCGACCCCATCAGCGCCGGCATCATGTCGGCTATGCGTGCCCCCACGGCCGCCGCCTTGGGCACCCGCGTGTACACCTCGATGTTCGGGATCCCCGTGCTGAAGGAGGCCGTCGAGACATCTCCCCACGGAATCGCCATGCAGTGCTGCTCACCGACTTCGCCGAAGTCGATCACCCGAGTCAGGCTGCCGAGCGGGCTATCCACGATCTCACCACCTCGCCGGACAAGTCCGCTCTTGCCGAGGTTTCGTACCATCGTGGTCGCGGTGCCGTGAGATGTCTTGGTGAGCCCCATGAAGGCTAGGCGCAAGAAAGTCGCATCAGGCAGCCGCTGCTTGAGGTGCAACGCCAGACAATCCGAAGGCACGACGTCGAAGCCCGTGCCGGGCATCACGCAGATGCCTGCCGCCTGAGCCTCGGCGTCTCGCGCCTGGGCCGCCTCGAAGACCTGGATCTCTCCGGTAATATCCAGGTAGTGCGCCTTCACCGCGAGACACGCGTCGAGCATCGGCTTCGACGTGACCTCGAACGGGCCCGCACAGTGCAACACCACACTGATGCCGTCCAAGTTCTTCTGGAGGGCGGTAGGGTCATTCAGCCCAAAGCTCCGCGCCTCGAAACCGAAGCGCTTGGCGACTGCTTCAGTCTTCGCGGGGTTCCGCCCCGCGAGGATGGGATGCATCCCTCGCTCAGCAGCAAAGCGAGCGGTCAGCTCACCGGTGTAGCCATAGGCACCGTAGATCAGGCAGCGGGGCTCACTCATGTCGATGACCTCCAGCCGACTCGGGGGCGCGTCAAGTCGATCCGCGCGCGACGTCGATCCCGCCCAGCCCATCGGGGGATGCCGCGCCAGCGGCGTCGAGAGTATGCTCCGATCATGCGACGTCAGCTGACCGCCTGTTGTCTCGTCTGCTTCGCCTGGGGCTGCGCCAAGGACGAACCACCCCCGGCACCGCCCGTCGCTCCTGCGCAGGCGGAGCCGAGCGACGAGGACCAGCGCCCGGAGAAGGCGGCCGAGGAGCAAGAAGCGCCCGAGGCGCCCGCAGCTGGCGCGGATCTGCCGAAGTCGACGAACGGAGCGACGGCGACTCCCCAAGGCGGGTTGAAACAGGACAAGCGGAAAGAGGAGCCCCAGTTCACCGACCTGAAGAGCGCAGAGAAGGCATTGATTGCTGCGGATTTGGAGTTGGTCGACCTGCTCAAGGGTGCGACCGCCCTCAGTGACTCGGACGCTCGCTGCGAGCGAGCCTGTCGGGCGTTTGCTTCATTGGAGCGCGCCGCAGAAGGTGTGTGTCGGCTGGCCGGCGAGAGCGACGATAAGTGCTCTCACGCGAGAGCGCGGGTCAAGGTGCACTCGGAGCGGCTCAAGGCCTGCGACTGCAAATAAGCCACGCTTGCCTCCAACCGTCGGAGTCGCTGCAGCCGTTAGCGACCGCGGCTGAAAAGTTTTTCAGTAGGGTGGGATCCGGAGGTGATCCGCCTGGTTTTCTGCGCTTTGCGCGCGAGCTCGCAGCTAATATCCCGCGCCGCACCTGCCTCCGCCCGCATTCTCATAGGGAAATTCTTGTGTCGCCCCGCACGTCCATTCGCTCGACTCGTCCTCTCCATTACCTCAGCTTCGCGTGCGCCCTCGGTGCGTTTGGTTGGCTCAGCGTAGCCCACGCTGGCCCCGCAGAGGACTCGCTCAAGCTCGCCGACCAGGCGATGAACGAGGACTTCCTCGCGACTGACTTCAAGGGCGCGCTGAAGAAGCTCAAGACGGCGCTGAAGAAGTGCGCGAAGTGCGAGAACCCAGTGAAGGCGCGGCTCTACCGTGACCTGGGGCTGCTCTACGCGACCGGGTTCAACAACAAGGGTGCCGCCCTGGTCAACTTCCAGAAGGCCGTGAAGCTCGACAAGGCGGTCACGCTGCCCCGCGCCTACGCCAGCGAGGACGTGAAGAAGCTGTTCCTCAAAGCGGGGGGTCGCAAAGAGACGCTGCTTCACGACGCTGTCAACGAGCAGAAGAAGAACACGCCGGTGCCGATCTACGCCGAGCTCCTCGGCGAGGTGCCGGACGCGGTGCTCACCGTGCATTACCGCGTGGAAGGACAGAAGGTCTTCAAGGAGCTCGCGATGGACTCCCGCAGCGGTGGCTTCGGGGCGTACCTGCCGTGTGAGTCGGTGCTCAACAAGGACAGCATCGAGTACTACGTCACGGTCAATCGCGCTGACAAGCTGGTGTCGACGAGCGGCAGCGAAGAGCTGCCGTTCAAGGTCGAAATGGCCGAGGAAATCGACGGCGAAGTGCGCAGCCTACCCGGCGACTCCGAGCCTCAGAGCTGCGCCAAACCCGTCACACCGGACCTTGACGACGACGACCTGGACGACGAACCGCCGCCGCCCGAGGAGGAGCCCAAGCGCAAGCACAAGAACGTGTGGGTGAGCCTTGGAGTTCAGAAGGATCTAGCCCTGGTGGGTGGCACGGACATCTGCACCTCGTCCTCCCAGGAAGCGGGCCCCTTTTACTGTTTCCGGGAGGATGGGTCCCAGTACCAAGGCGCCCCGGTGGAAGGTCTGTACGACAAGATCGACACCGGCTTCGTGCCCGCGACCACGCGGGTGATGCTTGGCCTCGACATCGGCCTGACGGACAGCCTGAGCGCTTTCGGCAAGGCGGGCTATGTCTTTGGTACGGGCCCCACTCCGGACGGGCTCGCGGAGTCGCTCAAGTTCCACGCCGAGGCGGGCTTGAAGCTGTGGCTCACTTCCAGCGGCGCTTTCCCCACGGAAGGGCTTGGGGTTTACGTTGCGGGCAGCGGCGGCTTGGGCCAGGTCGACGCGAAGAAGAACGTGCCAGTGCAGGAACGCACCGACGTCACCACACGTCAGCCTAACCCACCGGGCCAGCAGGTGGACGCCTGGGCGAAGTACGGCCAAGGCTTTGGAGCGCTCGGCGTGGGCTTCTTCTATCCCCTCGGCCCGGGCGCAGTGATGCTGGATCTGCGCGGCATGTACATGCTGCCCTCGTCCGGATTCGTGGCAGCGCCGGCGCTTGGCTATGGAATCGGCCTCTAGCTGACCGACTTGGCTGCTTTCAGCTAAATTTGAGCTAACCCTGCACTTCAACGTCATTGTTTCAAGGGACGCTCCATGGCAGATCTCGAAATATGCGAGCGGGTGTTGTGGGCGCGCCTCGGCTAGGGCGCATTTCTTCGAGGTCGATCTCCACGGCCTTCGGACTGTTTGCTGTCGCGCTACTGAGCGGCTGTGGGTCGAGCGACGAAGAGGCGGCCGCTGGTGGCGGCGGCGTGCGCGAGCTCTCTGCTGAGTGCGGCGCGATCATCGACGACTGCCTCGTGAACCAGAAGAGCTGCGCGAACGATTCGTCAGGTACGCCTCAGTGCGTTGCATGTCCTCAAGGGGAGTACGCCAATCCTGACACGAAAGTGTGTGCGAAGATCGGCGGCACCAAGTGGGAGCACACCTTTGACACCCGCACGGTGGAGCCCGGCGAGGAGGTCACCGGGCAGTGCCGCAGCTGGACGTTGAATAACCCTGAGGAAATCTGGTTCAACGCGGTGGAGCTGACCCAGGACGAAGCCTCACATCACTCGAACTGGATGTTCGTACCGGACGATCAGTTCGATGGCCCGGATGGCTTCTGGCCCTGCAAAGATCGCAACTACTCTCAGCTGGTCGCGGCGCTCGCTGGCGGCGTGCTCTACGCTCAGAGCACCCAAGCTACCCACGAAGTGCAAAAGTTCCCCGACGGAGTCGGGATCCGTATCCCTCCCCACGCGCGAGTCCTCTCGGACGTGCACATCCTGAACGTCAGCCCGAAGGCGGTCACGGGCGACATGAACATCGCGTTCTATGAGATCCCGAAGGAAGAGGTGAAGACGGTCTTGACGCCGTTCCACCTGTCCTACGAGGAGCTCGATATCCCGCCACAGTCCACTAGCCGCTTCACGGGCGAGTGCGATTTCAGCGAGAGCTTCCAGACGATCGGCAATACGCCGTTCAACATGAAGATCTACTACGCGCTGCCTCACACCCACGCGCTCGGCAGCCGCTTCTTCTTCGAGTTGCTCGGCGGGGATCGCGACGGCGAGACGATCATCGACATCCATGGCTTCAACGGCGAGGCGCGAGGCAAGCAGTATCGGCCGCCGATTGATGTCACCGGCGCTACCGGCTTGCGCTTTGGCTGCGAGTTCGACAACCCGCGCGACGAGACGGTGCACTGGGGCTTCGGCGATCAGGAGATGTGCGAGGTGCTGGGCTTCGCCGAGAGCGACCTCGCCTTCGAGACGTTCGTTCAAGAAGCCAACCCAGACGGGATGGACGGCGCGGTGCCGAAATACACGGGTCCCTGCAGCACCACGGCCTTCCCCTGGAAGCAGGACAAGTCCCAGTAGCTAGCCGCTGCCGGCGTCACTCCAGCTGAAATAGCTCGAACTGTGCCGCGGCGCGCTGCTCTGCGCGCCGCTCACGCCAGCCATCGAGGCGCCGATAGCCGCGGGCTATTGCACGCCCGCCGAGCGCCAAACTCAACGCGCTCAGCGCCCACAGCCAGGTGAACTGCGTGGCCAGCGCCATCGAGCCCAGCAGCCAAAGCGACCAAATCCACGCGGTAATTTGCAGGCGCCGACGACGGCTCGCGTCTCCCGTGCCTGCTCTCAGCATCACCCGAGGCGCGCCGAGCAACCGCCCGAGCTGCTTGCTCGAAAGGCGATGAGCTTGGGGGTGCTGCACCACGCGACCCACCCGGAGCAGCGCCTGACGCGTGCTCGGTTGCTCCCAGCTCAGCAGCTCCTGGACCGCCGGCTCTTCCAAGCGATCGTAGAGCGGTCCCCAGTACACCTCCGCATCGCCTCCACCTCGGTCGGCGCGCTCTGTCACATGCAAGCAGGCCTCACCGCACGCTGCTATTCGCGCGCGCACCAGTCGCAGCGCGACGTCCAGACTGGGCGCCTCTTCACTGACTCGCAAACCGAAAGCCGAACAGCTCTCCGTCTGCTCGAAGCTGCAGCGCACTCGCCTGAACGGCCCTTTGCCGGACGCCCAGCGTCGATAGCCGCGAATCGCGAGCTGCAGGGCAGCTTGGGAGGCAGCTCGGCGGGGGCGCGCAAGCGACCGTTCAGCCAAAGTCACACCCACCGCAGTCGGGAACGTCGATGCCGCCACAGTCCGGGAGATCGATGCCCCCACAGTCCGGCATGTCGATGCCTCCACAGTCAGGCATGTCGATGCCCCCGCAGTCTCCCGCGCCAGAGCCAGCGACTTCCCCTGCGAGGTCGCCGATGTCATAGGCGAACTCAGCCACGTCGAGCGCGTCCTCTACAGAAACATCGAGGTTCACGTTCCTTTCCATATCCTCCCGGATACGATCGAGCGTCCCAGGATCTCGCGCTAGTTGGTCGAGCACCACCCCCGTCAGCAAGACCCCTCCCAGCGCGAACGCGCCGTTTTGATAGAGCGCCGCGCGCTTTCTGCCCTTCGCCCGGACCCCAGCGGCGAAACGCGTCGGAAAGCGCTTCGCTACGCGCGCCAGCTTCTTCTGATCCGACTCGAACCACTGGCTCGGATCCCACCAGCTACCGTCTTCCTCTTTTTCCTTCTGTCGCTGACGGAAGCTAGCCTGGACTCCCACCATCGGGGAAGCATCCGTGAGCCACTTCTTGTACTTTCCGAAGTCATCCGCGGGGAACTGCTTCTTTCGGACAGCGTAGGTCTCGTCCAGGTGGCGCGCCATGTCCTCCACCCGATGCACGAATTTCCGCTTGGCATTATGGTGCCGCGGAAGATTGCGATGTAGCCCGGAGATCAACTTCGAGAAGGCCGCGATTGCGCCCTGGCTCTCGGTGAAAAGCAGGAGTGTCGCAGCGACATTGCGCTGCTGCTCCTCCTGAGGGGCGCGTTGCCCGGTCGGCGTTGGCCCCTTGGTGCTGCGATGTACATGCAGCTCGACGAGCCCGGAGTCATCCTTCGCCGAGAGCACCAGCAAGTTGCCCCGGCTTGCGTCTTCATAGAACGTAGAGACGTCCCAAGCGTGGTTCTTGAGGCGCTCCCCGATCAGGCTCAGCCAACGTTCGAAGCGGCGGTCTTTCTCTTCGGCCTTGGATGCGTTCACGCCGCTCAGGGTAACTCCCCGAGCGGCGGTTCTGTGCCCCACGTGTGTTGATTGTCAGGAATAACCCGGGGGAAACGCTCAGCCCTTGTTCGGCTTGGCCGCTTTATGAGTCTTGCTGGGCTTTGCCGGCTCGCGGTCCGTCTTCGACTTGCGCTCGCGCTTCGGAGGGTCGTGGCGCTCCTCGGGAGCCGGCCCCGCAGGTTCGTTGTCTGCTTGGTCGTCGCTTTCTTCATCGTCGTCGCTGGACGTTGCGTGATGCACGTCGCTCGCGGTCTGCGCAATGTCGAGAGCGGTATCGATCAAGGCCAGCAAGAAGCCACCGCCGGAGCTCTCCTCGGGTTCTGGCGGTGCCGCCCCGCAGGCCTGACGCCAGTCGTCTTCTTGGCAGCCGAGGCGGTCCGTGAAGTCGCCCCCGCCGCATTGTTGGAGGCACATCGAGAGGTCCTCGGCGCCGCTCAGGATGCACTGATCTTCGCAGCTCGGGTCACGCTGGGCGGTCTGTGCGACGTACGCAGGCGAGCAGCCAACCAGCGCCTGTAGCCCTAACCCCAAACCCAAAAACCAAGTCCAACGTTGCATGAAACGACTCACTCCCAAGCAGCACGGGGTTGAGTGCAGTCGCCGTGCCAGCCTGCGTCGGAAGCAGTGGGGCGCTCGGAGTCAGCAATTCCAGCCGGTTTTCGGATTTTGGGGGGAGAGGAGCGACGGCAGAGAACGTGATGTGACGTCACACGGCGTAACCGCAGGTGCACAGCCTGGTTTGCGACGCCAGCGCCAAGCCGCTAAGGCGAGGTGTGATCTGGCTGGTGTTGCTCGGCTTGCTCGTTGCCCTCAGCCTGCTGCTGCGTGAACTGACCGGCCTCACGCGGCGCGCGGTGCAAGTCGTCGAACAGCGGGAAGCACCGGCGCGTTTGGCGCGGGACGTGCGCAAGCTCGAGCTGCTTGAGCCAGGCGGCACTCCCGAAACCGCGATCGAGGTCGCGGCGCCTAGCGTGGTCGAAGCGCACGCAGGCCGTACGCCGTGCTCCCAGTGTGGTGCCGCAGTCGAGGTCGAGGAGCACGCTGTGGAGGAACATGCAGGTGAACGCCTACGTGTGGCGCGGTTGCGCTGCCGCAGCTGCGGACACACGCGCACCTTGTACTTCCGCTTGGCCAGACTGAACTGAGCAGGTGCTGGCGCCGGCGCAACAGGCTGACTAGCGTGCGCAGCTCATGAGCGACTCGCCAGCAGGCAACGCAGCGTCCCCCGAGCGCAGCATTGGACTGATGGGCGCCACGGCGGTGGGCATTGGCGCTATCGTCGGCGGTGGCATCCTCGTGTTGGCGGGTGTCGCCTTTCGTGCGACCGGCCCTGCGGCGATGTTGGCGTTCGCGCTCAACGGCGTGATCGCGATCATCACCGCAATGAGCTTCGCCGAGATGAGCACGGCGTTTCCGGAGTCGGGTGGTGCGTACACCTTCGCAAAGAAGGTGCTCAACGTCCGCGCCGCCTTTGCCGTGGGGTGGGTGCTGTGGTTCGCGTACATCGTCGCCGGCGTGTTGTACGCGCTGGGCTTTGCCTCTTATGCGGTGGTGTTGCTGCAGCACCTGTGGGCTCTATTTGGCAAGCCTCCAGAGTGGCTCTCTGGGCGCAGCATGAGTGTGGCGCTCGCTCTCGGCCCGACGATTCTCTACACCCTATCCTTGATTCGTAAGTCGGGCGGCGGCGGAGACTTCGCAACCTGGGGCAAGGTCGTGGTGTTCACGATCCTGATCTTGGCCGGCTGCTGGGCGATCGGGACGAGTCCCCAGGGAACCATCAAGCGCGGAATGTCGCCATTCTTCACCGGTGGCTTCTCGGGCTTGTTGCAGGCTTTGGGCTTCACCCTGATCGCGCTCCAGGGCTTTGACTTGATCGCCGCCATCGCAGGCGAGGTGAAGTCACCGAGCCGAGTCATCCCTCGGGCGATGCTGATCTCGTTGGGGGTCGGCCTGGCGATCTACATTCCGCTCTTGTTCCTGGCGGCGACCGTGGGCGCCGACCCTGGTTCGGACATCGTCGCGATGAGCAACGCGAACCCAGAGACCGTGATGGCTAATGCCGCGCGGAATTTTATGGGCGTGACGGGCTATTGGCTCGTGATCATCGCCGCCGTGCTCTCGACGCTGTCCGCGCTCGGCGCGAACCTCTTGGCGGCGTCGCGAGTTGCGCTGTCCATGGCCAACGACCGCACCTTGCCCAAGGTGATTGGTCAGCTGCACGAGAGCCGGCGCACCCCGGTGATGGCGATCTACACCAGCGCGCTGACCTTGATCGCGATCGTGCTGATCGTGCCAGACTTGGCTTCTGCAGGCGCTGCTGCGAGCTTGATTTTCCTGATCGTGTTCGCGTTGGCGCACTGGATGAGCATCCTGGCGCGCAAGCGCACGGAGCAGCGCATGAGCATGCTGCCGCCATCCTCGCCCTTTGCCACGGCGGAGCTGCTCAACACGGAGAAGCCGTTTCGCAGTCCGTGGTTTCCAGTCTTGCCGGTGGTGGGCGGCCTCGCCTGCGCGGGAATGGCGTTGTTTCAAGGCATCGCGGTGCCCGCTGCCGGTGCTGTGGCGGTGCTGTGGTTGGCGCTCGGGGTGCTGCTCTACATGGCGCTGTTCTCTGGCCGCGCGGAAACGTTCGACGCCCTGGCAGAGGCTCACGACCCTGCGCTTGCCAAGCTGCGCGGCCGCAGTCCCCTCGTGTTGGTGCCCTTGGCGAACCCGAAGAGCGCGCCCATGCTGGTCGCGATGGCCGGCGCGCTTGCACCGCCGCGCTACGGCCGAGTGACGCTCCTCAGTGTGATGCGGCCGCCAGATCCCGACGCTCCCGAGCCTGCGCCCGCAGACAACGGCTTGAACCCGGCGCACGCGGTGCTTCGCGACGCCCTGCGAGAGTCGTTGAAAGCTGGGCACCGCCCCGAAGCGCTGATCACCATTGCCTCGACCCCGTGGCGTGAAATTCGCCGAGTGGCTCGCACCTATCAGTGCGCTGGCTTGCTGCTGGGGCTCGGTCATCAGCGCACGGAGAACACGACGCACCTCGAGGAGCTACTCGAGGCGGTGTCGTGTGATGTCGCCTTCCTGAGAGCCCCAGATGGCTGGAGCCTCGACCAGGCGAAACGCATCTTGGTTCCCGTCGGCGGCCGCGGCGCGCAGGCGGAGCTCCGAGCGCGTCTCCTGGGCAGCCTGGAGCGCGGTGTCGAACGGGACTTCATCTGGTTCACGACGCAACCTGAGAGCGCCGATGAAGACGCCTTGAAGGACGCGCGCCGCAAGCTGCATCGCCTCGCGGAGGATGCGACGACGCGGCCCCCCGAAGTCATCGTCGAGCGCCATGGTTCCCCTGTCGACGCGATCATCGAGCAGGCTGAAGCCTGTGATCTCGTGGTGCTTGGCTTGCAGCGCGGGCGCGGCGGCACGCGGTCGTTCAGTGAAGTGGCTCTACGCGTGGCTTACGAGTCGCCTTGCGCCGTTGTGCTGATCAGTCAGGGCGAGCGGAACTAGCGCGCTAGCATCGGGTGCCCGCGGCGCGTTCCAGCTCGCCGAACGGATCGAGCACGGCACGCAGCACGCCGCGCAGTGTCTTTTGCCCCACGGAACCGGCAGCGCGCCACGCCCAGTAGCGCCCCTCCCCCAAAACCAAGCCAGAAAGGGGCGTAAACCACAGATCGAAGCCGCTAGGGCGTACTCCATTCGCCTCGAAGCCGTACTCCCAGGTGGCGCTGGCGGCGCTGGTGAAGAGCAAGCTTCCGGCGACGCCCAGGTGGCAATGGCGCGCTCGCAAGTAGAGCTCACTGCCGAACAGGCCGTGGCCGATCACGTTGATGTACCAGGGGTCGCCGTCCCACTCGAACGCGCGGGCGTCGCTGTCCCATTTCGGAGGCAACGTGAAGGCTTCCTCGTAGTGCGCCCCCCAATGGGAGGGAGACTCTGCGAACGGCTCAGGCCAGATGTAGGCCTCAGCGACGCGCATGCTCAACATCAGCGCGCTGGCGTGGAGGGTTGGGACGAGCAGGTTCGGCGCGTCGAGCTCGAGCCGCGTCTGGGGTGACGCCTCAGCCACTGGCGGCGCGTCGCTTCGTTCTGCAGCAGAAAGCTCCTGGGCTTCAGCCTTCCAAGCCGCCGTGCAGAGTAAGCACAACGTACACATCGAGGCGAGGGGCCGCGTCACGCGGAGACCCTAGCACATCCCGCGTCTGCTTCCGGTCGCCGATTTTGTATCCTTACGGATATGAGTCAGTCAGTTCGGCCGTACGCGAAGTACTGGCACTCTCCGGTCACGAAAACATACGCATGGCCACATTGCGTCGGCAACGCATCCCCCGTGGGTTGCTGTCCTCCGCCCTCGAGCTGGACCGCGCCGCGAACCTCCGAGGAGCTGTCGCATACCTCCGGCGCTTCATCCCCACAGGCTACGGTCCCGACACCGCAGAGCAGTTCAAGCAGCAGGCCGACCAGACGCGCTCCTGCTGGCTTCATGAAGTACGTTTCCACCTGCGAAGTCTAGCGAGCCGATGGATCAGGAAATCTGATGAACACGAGCGTCTCCGTGCGGTTTCAATCGACTTCGCAGCGAACCCGCTGCGAGGCTGGAGAAGGACTCGACCTAGGCTACTCGCACGGGCGAGTGACTGTCTGCTGAGGTACGGGGGCGCGGTGAGTGGGGGGACACCCGCACGATTATTACGTGGGAAAAACTCACAAAACTCCCCGTACAAGACAACACCTCGCTAGTTCCTTGCGAGGGTCGCTGCCTTCCAGAGTTGGCTTGAAGAGAAGGAGCGAGGGGCTCGCACCGAGTGTGGTTGGGCACTCGGTTGGCGATCACGTCGGCGTGGGGCGTGGCTGAGGACTGACCACGGGTAGGTGTGATTCTGTATGCGGAGGTACTGAACTCTGATCTCCGCTCGTTCGTTCTTCGCGCCTCGAGGCGCCTGTTTGTAGGTCGCGCCCTCCCGGCGCGATTCATCTGACTGACCGACTGACTACTTGGAGGAAATCATGAAGCGATGGGCGATCTCGATTGGGACGGCGGCAGCCGTATTCGTGTGTTCTAGCGCGGCGCTGGCCGAGTCCGCACCGGAGACTCACGACGGGTTCTTTTTTCGGATCGGGCCGACACTCGGTCCGCTAAGCATCACGGGGAAGGCGGATGCTGGCGGCCCGGAGGTCACCTATAGCGGGTTCTCGTTTGGTAGCGAGTTGATGTTCGGCGGAACCCCCGCGAACGGACTCGTGATCGGAGGTGGTCTGCTCTACTCGCAGGTGTCGGATCCGACACGTGAGCTTGGAGGCGCGGAAGTCACACTAGATGGCACGATGTTCATCACCTCTGCGAACCTCTTTGGACAGTACTACTTTGATCCCACGAAGGGTGGGCACCTCCAGCTCATGATCGGCTACGGCGGCATCGACTTCGTTAGCGCACAAGGCGAGAGCGGGGGCAATGACCCAGTGGGCGTCAACCTCGCCATCGGCGGTGGATACGACTTCTGGATCGGCAGCGAGTGGAGCGTCGGGCCGTTCCTGCGCGTCCAGTACGCGAGCATGAAGCCTTCTGATGTCGAAGTAAGCTACAGCTATCTGTTCCCCACTCTGGGGGCAAGCTTCACTTACCACTGACACGCCCAACGACCTTCGCAAGAAAGCCACGCGGGTTTCCGCGTGGCTTTCTATTCAACAGAGTCCGGAGCGAGGCTCAGCTCCCCATGTTTTTGATCTCTCCACGCAAGCGCTCGCCGATCACGCCGGTGATGTTCTCCCCGAGATCCTTTTCTGCGGCGGTCTGAATTTCGCTCTGAGTCGCGCTGTCGAGCACCGTGAACTTGTCGGAGTTCGTGATGCGCATGATGTAGCGCCCCTTGATGTCCCCCGTCGCAATCTCGACCAGTAGCAGGTCAGCGTAGAAGGAGCCCTTGTCGAAGGTGTGCTCTGCCTTCGAGACCTTGGGGAGCTTCAGCGACCGTTGACGCACAACGGCGAGGTACTCCCAGGCGAGGCACTCTTCCGCCCACTTGATTTGGTCGTCGCTGAGTTCAGTGTCGTCCTGATGGCCTTGGCACAGGTAGAGCGTAGTATTTCCCAGAGGAATTTCTCCCGCCTCAGCGGAATGGCTGGGTTCCTCAAGCCAGGGGAGGCCAACGACCACGACTTTGGAATCCTCCAGCTTATCCTTGAGGGGCTTGTTCGCCCGGACCTTTGGCTCCTTCTTGAGCTTCGTCACGATGCCGTAGACGCCATCGTCGATATGCTTCTTCAGCTTCGGCTTGAGCTCGGCCGTCTTGGCGACGTTGGGTGAAACAGTTGGAGTCGCCGCCGCCGGGGTTGGATCTGGCGCCTTGCGTTGCTTGCACGCCAAGAGCGGCACCCCAAGTGCCATCACGAGCGGCAAGAGCCGCAGACCTCGTCCCACGTCACACCCACGCATCAGAACCTCCGACCTGTGCCTCAGCACCGCGAAACCTCATCAACGAATCGTGATTGCAGGCCCGATGCCAACCAGATCGAGCACCGCCAACAGTACGACACATGTGAAGAACCAGCTCTGGAGCGCGCCTTTCCATCGCCGCGCCCTCACGCCACCCTTCGCGCCCCCCTGGCGCGAGCCAGAAAACCAGCCCCCTGCAACAGGCACAGACCCGTTGCATGCAACCAACTGAGCGATGCTATCCGAAGTCCCGTAACTGGGACGTGGGATCCCGCTCACGGGACTGCAGAGACTCCGAGCTGCGTTCGGAGCGAGCCGCTTTCAACTGCGGTTTCAATCACTTAGCGCGGTGGCGCAGATGTAGGTGCGATCGGCACGCTTCTCGCTCTTGGGGCGGTCATGGATGTCGTGCGGAAGCCAACCAGGAGCCACGTCGGTGCGCGCCGGGCACTGTGGGCAGCTGCGGCGTTGGCGGGTATCACCTGCGTGACGGCTCTCAGCTGGCCTCGTGGGGAACGCGCTCGCCACGTTGAACGCAGCGGCGTGTGGACCGAGCGCGTCCAGCGCGGCGACTTGGTCCGCCAGGTGCTGGCGCAAGGCACCTTGGTGCCGGAAGAGGTCCGCTGGCTGAGCGCTGAGAGCGCCGCGAGGGTCAAGCGCATTTCCGTGCGGCCAGGTGAAGTCGTCAAGGCAGATACCGTGGTCTTGGTCCTCGAGAACTCCGAGTTGGAGCTCGCGACTCTCGAGGCCGAGCGAGCCGCAGCGAGCGCCAACTCCTATCTGGTTCAACTGGATGTCCGCACGGATATTGAGCGCCGCGCTCACGAGACCCAGCTACTCGCCCTCCACAAAGACCTGAAGCAAGCCGCACGAGACGAAGGGCTGATGGATCGCCTCGCACCAGGCGGCCTAGTCAGTGCTCAGGCGGTGAGCACGGCGAAAGACAGTGCTGAGAGCCTACGCGCGCAAGTGAAGAGCGAACGCCAGCTCGAGCGCGCGCTGAAGCGCGGACGCTCGCGGCAGCTGGCCGCTCAACGAAGCGAGGGCAAGCGCCTGCAGGAAATCGCTGACTTCCGCCGCAAGCAACTCGCGGCCTTGGAAGTGAAGGCCGGCATCGCAGGCGTCGTACAGGAGATCCCCCTCGAGAGCGGCCAATGGGTCGCCATCGGCACCACCTTGGCCAAGGTCGCCAAGCCAGAAAAGCTGAAGGCCGAAGTGCGAGTATCCCAGCAGGACGCGGGCAGCATACACCGCGGCCTTGGGGTGCGCTTCGAGTCCCCTGCCGGCGAGTTCCGTGGCACCGTCGAGCGCGTCGACCCCGCCGTCGTCGGTGGCAGCGTGCGCGTGGAGGTGAACCTCGACCAGAGCTTGCCCAAGGGAGCCCGTGTCGATCAGAGCGTCACCGCCCACATCGAGATCGAAACGCTGCGTGACGTGCTCTACGTCGCGCGCCCGAGCGGTGTACAGGAAGCGAGCAGCGCACCGCTCTACCGTATGCGTGACGCCAACGGCGCGGATCGCATTAGCGCGCGGTTAGGCCGCGCGTCCAACAGACACATCGAAGTTCAGGCCGGACTCAAGGAAGGCGACGAGGTCATCATCTCCGACACCTCCAGTTGGGAGTCCGCACCGAGAATCGTGCTCGACTGAGCAACGACGTCAGTCGTTGCGAAGTTCAAGTCGCTGCGAAATCCAAAGCGCGAATCATGCCCAAGCCCCAATCATGTCAAGGCCGCAACCCCCGGAGAGACTCGTGGAACACTCAGACCCCAACCCCCAAACCCTGGCTCCCCCCGCCAGCGACTCACCGCTGATCCGCCTCGACGGTATCCAGAAGGTCTTCCTGACCACAGAGCTCGAGACCCATGCCCTCAGCGAGGTGCATCTCGAGATCACCGCGGGTGACTACGTCGCCATCGAAGGCCCGTCGGGCTCGGGCAAGACGACGCTGCTCTCCATCCTCGGGCTGCTGGATGTTGCTTCCTCGGGGCAATATCTGCTCAAGGGGAACAACGTCCAAGGCCTGGGCGCCAGAGAACGCGCGCGCATCCGCAACCAAGAAATTGGCTTCATCTTCCAGACCTTCAACCTGATCGGCGATCTCAGTGTGTGGGAGAACGTGGAGCTGCCTCTGCGCTACCGCGGCCTGGACGCTGCGGAGCGCAAGCGACGGGTGAACGACGCGCTCGAGAAGGTGCAGATGTCGCACCGTAAACAGCACATGCCGAGCCAGCTGTCAGGTGGCCAGCAGCAGCGCGTTGCCGTCGCGCGCGCTGTCGCGGGGGACCCGAGCGTGCTCCTCGCTGACGAGCCGACGGGCTCCCTCGACTCGAAGAACGGCGACGCCGTCATGGACTTGCTCGACGAGCTGCACGCTCAGGGGGCCACGATTTGTATGGTCACTCACAGCCGTGAGTACGCGCGCCGCGCAACTCGTGCGGTGCACCTCTTCGATGGGCGCGTCGTGGAAGACGTCACCCGAGCCGCCTGAGGAAGCCATGAGCGAGCTACTCTTCGACATCCGTTTTTCCCTGCGTCAATTACGTCACAGCCCGGGCTTCTTTGCGACGCTGCTTGCGGTGTTGATCGCTGGCATTGGCGCGACCACGGCAATGTTCAGCATCGCCGAGAGCCTCTTCATGCGTCAGCTGCCCTACGAGGACTCGAAGCAGCTGGACATGATCTGGCTCAAGCAGCGGTTGTTCCCCAAATCGGGCTTCTCTTACCCTGACTTTCTCGACGTTCGCGAACAAAGCGAGAGCTATGAGGCGGTCGCGGCGGTTGACTATGCTGGATACAGTCTGAGCGCCCAGGGCGCAGAGCCGGAGTTCGTACCCAGCGCGAACGTCAGCGCGGACTTCTTCCAGCTATGGAAACAGGCGCCCCTCCACGGCCGCTACTTCACTTCAGACGACGACAAGACAGGTGCGCCGCGCATTGCCGTGATTGGCGCCGCACTCTGGGAGCGCCGTTTCGACTCGGATCCAGGCATCGTGGGCCGGGCAATCACGCTAAACGGCAACGACTACACCGTCGTGGGCGTAGCCCATCAGGGTTTCAGTTTCTCCGGTCCCTACTCGAACGAGTGCCAGATCTGGGTGCCGATCCATGTCTCCCGGCCTGACCTGGACGAGTGGGGTCGAGGCGACCACTTCGCGCACATCATCGGACGACGCAAACCAGGCGTTTCCCTCGAGAGCGCTCAAGCTGAGGTCGGCGCGGTCATGGGTCGCTTGGAGGCGAAGTATCCCGACACCAACACCAAGGTCAGCGTGCACGTGGAAACCCTGCACGAGGCGTTGGTAGGGGGATCGCGTTCGTCCGTTGGTACGCTGTTCGGCGCGGTCGGCCTAGTGTTCTTGATCGTGTGCGCAAACGTCGCGAGCTTGCTGCTGACTCGGGCTCAAGGTCGCCGCGCGGAAATGGCACTGCGCGGTGCTCTCGGTGCTCCCAGGTCGCGTATCGTGCGTCAGGTATTGACCGAAACAGTCGTCGTGTTCCTGGTTGGTGCAGTGGGTGGAAGTCTGCTGTCGTTCTGGTTGGTCGAGCTCTTCCGCGACGGCCTGGTTGGCGGCACCGCCAGTCTGGTGGAAGTGGGTGTCGATTGGTTCGCGCTGCTGGCGACGTCCTTCGTCTGTACTCTGTGCGGGCTGCTATTCGGCCTCATCCCAGCTCTCGCCGTCTCGTCGATCGAACCACAGAGCGTCCTGAAGTCCTCGGCGGCGCGCTCCGGAGTGAGCGGTAAGCAGAAGCTCGTGCGGTCTGTGTTGGTCGTTGCCCAGGTCACGCTGGCTTGTGCCTTGCTCATCGGCAGCGGTCTGGCCCTGCGTGGCTTTGGTCGCATCGTGGACACTCCGCTCGGCGTGGACGCCTCGAACGTGATGACGGGCAGGCTGTTGCTCACCGGAAAGAACTACGACAACGAAGAGAAGATGGCCGCATTCGTGAAAGGCCTGCGAGAGAAACTGAACACGCTGCCGGAAACCACCCACGTCATCGTCAACAGCTGCATGCCGATGATGGGTTCCAACAACAGCGGCTCCTTCAAGATCGAAGGCAAGCCCGACTGGGCCCCTGGGGAGCGGCCGGTAATGGAGCGCAACATGGTGGGCCCCGGGTACTTCCAGGCACTAGGCACCCCATTGATCCGAGGTCGCGAGTTCACGGAGGCTGACGATGGATCCGCACGGAACATCATGATCATCAGCCAAACGGCGGCAACAAAGTACTTTCCCGATCAGGATCCGATCGGCAAGCGTATCGATTGGGGCGCCAAGCGTGACGACACGCCCGTATGGCGAGAGATCGTTGGGATCTCCGCAGACGTACGCAAGAACGGCCCCTACGACGAGCCAAAGGCCGAAGCCTTCGTGCCCTACGCTCAGAGCCCGGAACCCTACGTCTCGTTCGGCGTTCGCTCCAGGGACCTGGCAGCAACCGCAAAGGCCATCCCTGGCGCGGTGCAAGCAGTCGACCCCACACTGGCTGTTGCCACCCTGCGCCCCTACGAGCAGCGAGTCGCCAGCCGAACCTCTACGCAACGCTACGCCGTCAACATGCTGAGTGCGTTCGCTCTGGCCGCGCTAGTTCTCGCCGGCATGGGCATCTTCGGTCTCGTGTCGTACTCGACTCAACAGCGCACCCGGGAGCTCGGTCTACGCATGGCCCTCGGCTCACCTCCAGGCGCGGTGATGCGCTTGGTCGTCGGGGGCGGTCTACGCCTGCTCGCCATCGGGACGCTGCTTGGGCTGCTCGGCGCCATCTGGCTCGGACGGAATCTCGAAGACTCGATGCCCGGAGTCGAGCGCTTCGATCTCGCCGCTTTTGCAGGCATTCCCCTGGTCTTGACGCTGATTGGCGCCTTGGCCTGCCTGCTCCCAGCCTGGAAGGCCATGCGCATGCCACCAGCGAGCGCTCTGCGGTATGAGTAGGTGACGCCATGACGGAGCAAAACAAGCGCAGGCCCAAGGTGCTGGTCGCCGACGACCAGGGTGACATCGTCGCTGCGCTGCGCTTGCTGCTCAAGCAAAATGGCTACGACTGCATCCCCGCGGCAACACCCGCGGAGGTGCTCCAGCAGGCAGAGGTTCAAGATCTGGACCTCTGCTTGGTGGACATGAACTACGCGAGAGATACAACCTCCGGTGGCGAGGGGCTCGAGCTTGTGAGCAAGCTCGCCCGGGTCGCGCCAGATGTCCCCGTGCTGGTGATGACCGCGTGGAGCAGCGTCGGCAGCGCGGTGGAGGCAATGAAGCGCGGCGCCCGGGACTACATCGAGAAGCCGTGGCAAAACGAGCGCCTGCTGGCGGCGATCAAGCTTCACGTTGAGCTGTGCCAGGCAGCACGCAACGCCGGCCGGCTACAGGCACAGGGTGAGCGTGAACAGAAGCGCGATCTCCCGCAACTCGTTGCCGAATCCCCACGGATGCGGGAGGTGACGAGCCTCTTGGAGCGAGTCGCTGGGGCTGACGTGAACGTGCTCATCACCGGCGAACACGGCACCGGCAAGGACGTCGTGGCGCGCTGGCTTCACGCCGCGTCCTCACGCGCGCGTCGTGCGTTCGTTCCTGTGAACGCCGGCGCGCTGGCTGACGGCGTGTTCGAGAGTGAGCTCTTCGGGCACGTGAAAGGCGCCTTCACCGACGCCAAGGCGGATCGCCTCGGCTGTTTCGAGCTCGCGGATGAAGGCACGCTGTTCTTGGATGAGATCGGCACCATGCCCGCGGCTCAGCAGGCCAAGCTCCTGCGCGTGTTGCAGAGCGGCGAGTTCCAGCCCGTTGGCTCGTCGCGCACTCGCCGGTGTGACGTGCGGGTGCTCTCCGCGACGAACGTGAACATCACGCGAGAGGTCTCCCAAGGCAACTTCCGCGAGGATCTACTCTATCGTCTCAACACGGTTGAAGTCCAGCTTCCGCCGCTCAGGGAACGCGGCGAAGACATCCCTGCCCTCGCTGGTCAGTTCCTGGCAACCAAGGCGCAGCGCTACGGCAAGGCGCTTCGCGGATTCACGCCCGACGCCCTAGCCGCCCTGCTCGGCCACCCATGGCCAGGCAACGTGCGCGAACTCGAACACGTCATCGAACGCGCCGTCGTGCTTGCTGGGGGTGAGGAGATCCAGGTGCCGGATTTGACGCTTCGGCCCTCGGCGGAGGCGGTCAGGCCCATCGAGCGCATGACCCTCGCAGAAGCGGAAGCGTACCTGATCCGCTCGGCAATCAACCGCACCAACAACGCGAACGAAGCGGCAAGCCAGCTCGGGCTCTCCCGCAGCGCGTTCTACAGACGCCTGCAGGCGCTGGGCTTGAAGGTCTCCGAATGAATCCTCCGCGTTCAGCGCTCGGAAGGGACGCCGGCACCCCGTGAAGCAGCCGGTCGTCGCTGCTCTGCGCGCCTCGAGCATCGCGCTACCTCCGCTCGGTCTGGGCGCGCTGTGCAGCTATCGTGCAGCACCGCCAACCTGGGCCGAACTGGGCGTGACCGCGCTCTTGTCGCTACTGGCGGTAGCCTGGCAACTCAGCACGAACGCTCGGCGCCTGCGCACGGTCACCTCCGTGCTTGCTGCCTATCGCGAGGGCGACTTCTCGATCCGCGCTCGTTCCACTGCGGCGGACCCAGCGCTGAACGAGGTCTTCGTCGAGCTGAACCACCTCGGAGACACGCTCCGCGGGCATCGCCTCGGGGAAATGGAAGCCTGGGCGCTGCTGCGGAAGGTCGTGGCCGAGGTCGACGTGATCGTGCTGGCGTGTGACGAGCAGGGTCGCATCCGCTTGGCCAATGAGGCGGCAGCAAAACTCGTCGGGCGGCCGGTTTCGAGCTTACTCGACAAAGCGGCGACCGACCTTGGGATCGACGACTTGCTCGCCGGCCCCGCGCCGCGCACCCTCGAAGGCAATACGGCGCTCCCTGGCGGCCCATGGGAGCTCAGGCGCGGCACCTTCCGCCTGTCAGGGGAGGCGCACACCCTCCTCGTGCTGTCCGACGTCAGCTTTGCCTTACGGCAACGGGAGCGGGACGCCTGGAGGCGCTTGGTGCGGGTCATCGGTCACGAGATCAATAACTCCCTCACCCCCATCCAATCCATCTCGCGCTCGATCGCCGAAGGCCTCACCGCGCGGGACGGCGATCCCGAATGGGAGCAAGACACCCAGAGCGGACTCAAAGTGATCGAGCGCCGTGCGGAGTCCCTCGCACGCTTCATGCAAGCCTATGCTCAGCTCGCGCGGCTGCCCGAGCCGCAACTGAAGGAAGTCTCCGTCGCAGAGTGGGTTAGGCGAGTGGCGAAGCTAGAGCAGCGGGTCAACGTCGAGATACAGTCAGGACCGGCGTGCTCCATCCGCGCGGATTCGGATCAACTCGAGCAAATGCTGATCAATCTGGTAAAGAACGCAGCCGAAGCAAGCCGAGAGCAGGGCAGCGAGTCAGTGCGCTTGCGCTGGTCCAAGTCAAACGGCGCTGTGCTGATCCAGGTAGAAGACGATGGCGCTGGCATCGCTAACCCCGGCAATCTCTTCGTCCCCTTCTTCACGACGAAACCGGGAGGATCTGGCATTGGCCTAGCGCTCGCGCGCCAGATTGCCGAAGCCCACGGCGGAAGCCTGACGCTAGAGAACCGCACGGCAGCGGCAGGTGCCGTTTCTGACCCGAAGAGCGGCGGAGCACTCGCAACCGTGCGTTTGCCGGTTCAGGGACCTTGAGTGAACGGAGGTGAGCTGCTAGCTGCGAACGGATGCGCTCGTTCTGGTACCTGCTCGTGCCGCTGCTGCTCGCGGGCTGTTCGAACATCCCTCAAACCGCCAAGTCTGCGATCTCGACCCAGGCGCGGTGCCCCGAGGACGAGATGGAGTTCAAGCGCAAGGGCTCCTTCGTCAGCGGTAGCGGCTGCGGTCGCTTCGAACAGGCCGTCCACCTCTGCTCTACAGTGGACGACGATCAGTGCACGTGGCGCTCGGTTACGGAACTAAAGGCGGAGCGCTTACGCCGCCGCGCTTCAGCCGACTTCCAGTGCAACGGGGCAGAGCTCGCGATCACCCCCCTCGACCAGCAGGCGTGGAACGTCCGCGGTTGCGAGCAAACGGGTACCTACCTCTGGACCTGCGCGGCCCAGACGTCGAGCCGCTATGACTGGGACGGTTTCAAAGTCTCCAGCCGCGTACCGCCCTACGCTGACGACTGCACCTGGATCTTGAACAATGCCCGCAACTAAGAGCTACCTCGGTCTTCTTTTGCTCGCGCTCACACTCTTTGGGCTCGGCTGCGCCAGTGTCCCCAAGGGCGCAAAGACGTTGATCTCGCGCAACGCGAATTGCCCCGAGAAGGAGATGCGGTTCAAGGAGTACAGCGAGCACATCGTGAACGGCGACGGCTGCGGGCAACGCATCCAGGTCGTGCTGACCTGCCCCTACGGAGAGACCCAGTACTCCAAGAAGTGCGTTTGGCGACTGGTGAACGATCTCAAGGAGCAACGCCTGAAGGCGCGCGCATCCCTCGACTTCAAGTGCGACGCGGCGTCCCTTTACATCAAGCCCGCGGACGCACTCTCCTGGGGTATTGAAGGCTGCGGCCAGTCCGCGACCTATCTCTGGCATTGCCCCACCCGGACCTCGGGCTCGGACATCTCGGTCAGCAGCTACACCCCGTCGTACTCTGACGAGTGCACCTGGGTGATGAACAGCGCGCGCTGAGCTAACGCCAATCCTGGTCAGCGCAGTTACTTCGTCAGGTCAGCCGCGCAGCGGAACCCGATTCCATGGCTCAGCGTGTCTGGCGTCATGGCGTAACGGAAGCTCGGACGTAACCAGGCCTTGTAGCCGCCGTTCCACGCGCCGCCACGGATCACCCGCTTTTCGCCCTTCGCGGCACCGGTCGGATTGTGCTTTTCGTCTTTGGTGTACGGGCCTTCCCAGTCCGCGACCCACTCCCAGACGTTCCCCACGATGTCCTTCGCACCGAAGCGTGAATTTCCCGCAGGGAAACTCCCCACGGGAGCGGTGGTAGGGAAGCGGTCGTTCTCTTCGTAGAGCGAGGTGAGCTTCTCACCTTGGCGGTTGGCCCAGTTCACGCACTCCCAGCCGCACGCGTTGAGCATCTTGGAAGAAGGCTCCTCGTCGCCCCACGGGTAGACGCGGCCGTCGGAAGAACGCGCAGCGTACTCCCATTCAGCTTCCGTAGGGAGACGCTTTCCGGCGAGCTCGCAGTAGTCGTGGGCTTGCTGCCAGCTGACGCAGTTGATCGGGTGATCGCCGCGGCCCTCGATGCCTTCGTTGCACGCGGTGGAGTAGATGCGCGCTTGCGGCTTCGTCATCCCGTCCCACTCGACCTCTTTCGAAGCGCGACGACACTTTCCGGCGTCCGAGCACTTCTGGTAGGCGTGGACGGTGACTTCGGTTTCGTCCAGGCAGTAGCCATCGAGCAGGACGTGATGGCTTGGTTTCTCCAGGTCGAGCGCGTCGTCAGCATCAGACCCCATGAAGTACTGCCCGGCGGGGATGTTCAGCATGCCCTCAGGGCACGCTGCCTTGGGAGCCGGCATGGCTGCAGCGGGCTGCTGCGCGGTCGCCTCAGTCGCGCGCACCTGGCTCGCACTGTCTTTCCCCGCTGCAGTCAGGAAGAAGACGCCGCCTCCAGCAAGCAACGCCGCACAGCCGGCAATCATCGCCGTCGTGAACCAGCGCGACCCCGGCCGCTCAGCTTTGCTCGGCAACGACCGGCTGAGGGGAGGCGAAGATGGCCCAGCGGGCACCTCACGCCCATCTTTCCGCACGGTAGGGACTTGAGAGCGCGGCAGCGGCTCCGTACCAACGCTACCTGCGCCGCTCGCAACCGCGCCGCTCGTAGCAGACACCGCCGGCACGTGTGAAGGTCGTGGCAGCGGTTGAATCGAGGCTGTGGGCAGCGAGTCCAGGTCAGCGTCCCAGCGTGCCGTATTGCCGCTCGCGGTGTTTGGAGGCGTCATTGCGCGCACCGCGGAGTCGGAGATCGGCGGCGGACGCACGCTGGGCGTCTGGATGATGCCGAGAGCATCAGCGAGCGCTGACCAGAACTTACCCGCGCTGATGTAGCGGTCCGTGGTGTAGAGCGCCAGGGCCTGCTCAAACACCGCCTCGACGTCCGGCGAGACGAAGGCGCCCAAGGCTGCTGGGGTCGGACGGGTGCGCGAGTCCGTGCTCGATGCGGCGAAATCGGCAGGATTGGGCCCACTGAGCGGTTGCCGCCCGGAAATAAGCTCCGCTGCGACCAATGCCAGCTGATAGACGTCCGTCCAAGGTCCCGTCTTGCCAAAGCGCGAGTCGAACTGTTCTGGTGCCCCGTAGCTGGGAGTGAAGGAGCTGACCTGACGCCCAGTCGTGCCGAGCACTGGCGCCTGAGCGTCCATGATCTGCGCGACACCGAAATCGAGCAGCTTGACGACGTCGGGCTCGCGTGGGTCGCCGACCACCACGAGGTTCTCCGGCTTGACGTCGCGGTGGGCCACGCCGCGCTGATGTGCGAGCTCAAGGGCGCGAGCAACGCCTTCCAGCATCAAGAACACTTCCGCGGGCGTGCGTCGCGGGTCACCACGGCCGTTCTCGCGGTCCAAGATCGCGCCAAGCGGCTCACCGTCGAGCCACTCCATCACCATGTACGGGATCCACTCGCCCTCGGGCGTCGTGAACGTCCCGACGTCCCGCGGCTGAACGATGCTCGCACTCTGGGAAGACAAGTCACTGAGCAGCGCACCCTCGTTCACGAACGCTTGTTGGAGCGCCGCCCGATCCTCCGCTGGCGCCTGCGCCAGGAAGGTGAAGAACTTCACCGCGATCGCCGACTTCCACAGCTTGTGGTGCCCCTTGTAGACCAGGGAAAAGCCACCGGAAGCCACCAGCTCGCGGATCTCGTACTTCTGCGCGAGCGTTTCACCGCACACGCCCAAAGGATCACGCTCTGACATTCGCCGTCCACCGAGTGCGCCGCGCACCAACGCGCGCCGCGTGTGCTCACGCATATGAGCGCGAGTCGAGAGGGGTTGCATGCCTTCCGCACCGCTCCGGAAGGACCTCCATGGAGTACGCCGAGCCGTGGAAGAGATCCACCCACATCCACTCGCCAGGATGACTTCCTGCTGGCTGGATCGCGCTGAGAGCAAAACCGTTCAGCTGCACGCAATAATCTGACCGTGAGTCCCGGTTTCGGACCCGCGTTCGCTGATAGCACTACCCCTGAGGGTGATTCAGTTTCGAAGCCAACCGGGACTTGAAAAGCCGCCAAGGACGCCAAGAGCGCCAAGATTTTTTGGAACGCCGCCGGGAGGCTTCTCTGAAACCCGACGCGGCTTCCCGAACGAGGCCAGGTCGCAGATGAAGCTCCGCGCCCGTACGTTTCCGCACGGCACTTGAAGACGCTACCCCCAATCCTTGGCGTCCTTGGCGTCCCTGGCGGTCCCCCCCATCGAACCTTGAAGTTGGAACGCGCCTGAAGCCTCGGATGGCCTTCAGAAGTGCCAGGGGAACTTCGAGTAGTCCTGGGGGCGCTTCTCGAGGAACGCGTCGCGGCCTTCTTGGGCCTCTTCCGTGCCGTAGGCGAGGCGCGTGGCTTCCCCGGCGAAGAGCTGCTGCCCAACGAGCCCGTCATCAGGCAGGTTGAAACCAAACTTGAGCATGCGCATCGCCGTCGGGCTCTTGCCGTTGATGAGCTTCGCCCACTCGAGGGCGACGTTCTCCAGCTCCGCATGAGGCACCGACTTGTTCGCCATGCCCATCGCGACGGCTTCATCGGCGCTGTAATTCAGGCCAAGGAAGAAGATTTCCCGCGCGAACTTCTGGCCACACTGGCGGGCCAACAGCGCCGAGCCGTAGCCCGAGTCGAAGCTCGCGACGTCGGGATCCGTCTGCTTGAAGAGCGCGTGCTCCTTGCTGGCTAGCGTCAGATCACACACCACGTGCAGGCTGTGCCCTCCCCCAACTGCCCAGCCAGGAACCACCGCAATGACCACCTTGGGCATGAAGCGGATCAGCCGCTGTACCTCGAGGATATGCAAGCGCCCGAGGCGCGCCGGGTCGACGCCTTCAGCCCCTTCGTACTTGTAGCCGTCCTTGCCACGAATGCGCTGATCACCGCCAGAGCAGAAAGCCCATCCGCCGTCCTTCGGCGAAGGTCCGTTGCCGGTCAACAGCACGCAGCCCACGTCGCTCCACATGCGGGCGTGATCCAGAGCGCGATACAGCTCGTCCACCGTGTGAGGTCGGAACGCATTGCGCACCTCAGGACGATTGAACGCGATGCGCACGGTGCCTTGATCGACCGCGCGGTGATACGTGATGTCGGTGAAATCGAAGCCGTCCACCTTTTGCCAACGGGCTTCATCGAAGATCTGCGAGACCATGCAGGCGCTCCTAGCGGATCTCCGCCACGGCAGACAGCGCAATCCCGACTTCAGCAAGCGCGCGTTTTTTCTGGGGGGGAGGAGCGATGTTCATGGGTCAAGAGGCGCCCCAGCGTTGGTCTAAAACGCTTCGCGGACGGTGCGAGTCGTCCCACCGAAGCCCCAGCCGAAAAGTAGCCCAACGAAGGCGTCGTCATCGGGACCGAAGCGGATGCTGTAGGAGCCGACCGCCGAGAGCGCGAACGGCGCCCAGACCATGCCGAGCTGAGCGTGCGGACCAAACATGCCGAAGCTGAAGTCATCGTCTACGCTGCCGATCTCAACGAGGCTCGCTCCCACTCGCGCAAAGGGCGTCACGAGCGAATCCGCGAGGACATACAGGTGTGGACCAAAGGCAACCTCTTGAACGTCACGCGTGACGCGGCCGCGCAGATCCATCCCGACCCCACCAGACTCAGCTGACTGGTCGTTGCTGAGGTTCATGCCGCTGCCCAGGGTGATCGCAGCACCGGTCCGCCCCTCGACATGTGCGGGGGCGAAGGTGGGCCCTGCCTCGGCATCCACCAACACAGAGCCACAGCCTGAGACTCCGAGAAGCCAGCTCAAGCCCAGCGCGACCGCCCTCATCAGCGCATCCTAGCGTGCCCTACGCCTCAACGCGCGAACATCGGTCGAGTCCCCAGGGAAATATTGCAGAGCCCATGCGTCGCTGAACACGCAGTGGCGCGAAGAATAGTGGGCTCGGGGGCGTCCGACCTCTCCTTCAGACACCCCCGAGCGCAGGTCTGCTGAGCGCGGCCTCGGCTGCTGACCAGCTCGCAACTCGTACTCGGCGTGGGGTACGCATGGCGCCCGTGACTGAGAGATGACTAGCGAAAGCAGGCCGCGTCTGGTGTCGAGAACTGCTCGCGCCCGTGGCTACTTCGCGTCACGCCCAAGCGACGAGCACGCTTGCGCCGGTGGGCATGGACTGCTCCAGCACTGCTTGCACTTCTCGGCCGTGTGCGGCTTCGACGACCGCGCGAAAGCCCCACGCCGCGGACTCGTGCGCCAAGGAATTGTAGAGGTGCGGCGGATGAGTCAGAACCAAGCGCGCTCGCGCCTTTTCTGCATGTAAAGTCAGATGCACACCACGATGAATCAAACCCCACCCCGCCTTCGCACCACGCAACAGCAAGGCGGGCGAGGCTACAGAGGCGAGCGCGCGGTACATCGCGGATCCGGTGAGCGCTTTGTTCGCCTGGTAGGTGCGCTGCAACATGTCTTCGGTGGACAGCTCGAGGTCGTCGGCGATCGCCAAGTGCGCTGCGACGAAGTGCGCTTCCGGGATCCAAGCGTTCGCTCCGGGCGGATCCAGCAGCAGCTCTCTCAGCGGCCCCTGAACCTGCAGGTCATCCAGGGGAGGGCACGCCGCAAGCAGCCCACGCAGCAAGGACGTCTTGACCGTGCACTCTGGGTAGGATTCCAGCCCGTTCGGTAGGCTTCCCAAGTAGCTTGTGAGGCGCCCCGACACGCGCTCCTTAGAATACACGGGTCTCGTCTTTCTGGGCGGTGTGGAGGCACTAAGCATGAGGCTTCAACGTCAAGAACGGCGCGTGGCTGCGCATCCGTAGCGAAAAGGCGCCACCGCCGTTTGCTCCGACCGCCCAAAGCGACTAACCCCCGGCCCGTGATCAGCATTTCGAACCTGGCCAAGGGTTTCGGTCCCCGCACGTTGTTCGCCGGAGTGAGCCTGCAGCTCGATGCCGGGAACTGCTACGGCTTGGTAGGTGCGAACGGCGCGGGCAAGACGACGCTGCTCAAGATCTTGATGGGGGATGAGCCCGCGAGCGACGGCAGCATGACCTTCGCCAAGAACGCGCGCGTAGGCGTATTGCGCCAGGATCGCTTCGAAGACGACTCGCAACGCATCCTCGACTGCGCGATGAAGGGCGACGTTGAAGTCTTCGAGGCGCTACGCGAGCAAGAGACGTGGGACGAAGACAGCCACGTCGACCCTGAACGCATTGCGCACATCACCGAAGTCATTTCCGCGGGGGATGGCTACACACTGGAGTCGCGCGCAAGCCAGGTGCTGGTGGGCCTCGGCATCCCGGACGATGCACTGACGCGACCGCTCTCGACCCTGAGCGGCGGGTTCAAGCTCCGGGTATTGCTCGCGCAAACTCTGGTGGCCAGGCCAGACATCCTGCTCCTCGATGAGCCGACCAACCACCTGGATATCTTGAGCATCCGCTGGCTCGAAGGCTTCCTCAAGGCGTACAAGGGGTGCGCGGTGGTGATCAGCCACGACATCCGCTTCCTCGACGCGGTATCCACGCACATCCTAGACGTCGACTACGGCACCGTCACGGCGTACAAAGGTAACTACGCTGCCTTCTGCAACCAGAAAGAAGAGACGCGCATCCGCAAGGAAGCGGAGATCGCTAAAAACGAACGCATCATCGCGGAAAAGAAGGCGTTCGTTGAGCGCTTCAGCGCGAAGGCCACCAAGGCGCGCCAGGCCCAGAGCCGCGTCAAGCAGATCGAAAAGATTCAAGTCGAAGAACTGCCGAAGAGCAGCCGGCGCTACCCGAAGTTCGCCTTCAAGCAGAAGCGCCCAAGCGGCAAGGACGTGCTGGAGGTGGAGGGGCTGAGCAAGGCCTACGGCAAGAAGCAGGTGCTCAGCGACGTGGAGCTACGCATCCGCCGCGGAGAGCACGTCGCGGTGATCGGCGCGAACGGGCTCGGGAAGTCGACCCTACTGAAGATCCTCGTGGATCGACTCGAGGCTGACGCTGGCAAGGTGAACTGGGGACACGAAGTACAGATCGGCTACTTCGCTCAGGATCACAAAGACCTGCTCTCGGAGCCCAAGCAAACCACCCTCAATTTCCTCTGGGATACGTGTCCCCAAGAGGGCACGAGCTACGTGCGCGGCATGCTTGGACGCGTGCTGTTCAGCGGCGAAGAGGTGGAGAAGCCGCTCGAGGCGCTGAGCGGTGGCGAGGCAGCTCGCCTTGTATTTAGCCGCATGATGGTCCAGCAGCCCAACGTATTGGTGCTCGACGAGCCCACCAACCACTTGGACCTGGAGTCGATCGAGGCCTTGGTGAAGGCGCTCAAGGACTACGACGGCACGTTGCTCTTCGTCAGCCACGACCGTTGGTTCGTCGATCAGCTGGCCACGCGCGTGGTGGAAATCAAAGCCGACGGCATCATCGACTTTCCAGGGACCTACGCGGAGTACCTGGAGCGCGAAGGCGATGATCACCTAGACGCCGATCAGGTCGTGCTCAAAGCAAAGGGCGAGAAGGAGCCAAAGGGCAGCGACAAGGCGAAGGGCGGTGACAAGGCGAAGGGCGCTGAGAAGAAGCCCAGCATTGCTCCCTCACCCCCACCCGATCCAGACGCTGGACTGAGCCACGAAGAACGGCGGCGGCGCGCGAACAAGCGCAAGGCGCTACCCAAGAAGCGCGACGAGCTGATGAGCCAGATCGAGTCCACCGAAGCGCGCAAGGCGGAGATCGAAGCCAAGTATTGCGAACCCGGCTTCTTCGAGCAGACACCCGAGACAGAAGTGAATCAGCTACGTCGTGAGGAAGCCGAAATCGAGAGTCGCCTCGATCGGCTGATGACGGAGTGGGAAGAGGTCGAGGCGGAGCTCACTGAGCTCGGCATGGCGTAGACTTCGAGAGACCGGAACAGCGCCGAAGCGCTGGAACCTGGCGCTTTTTCCGTGTGAATGTACGTGCCCCGCGGGGCGCAACCGAGCGCCACAAACGTGTGCTATGCGTCGCGACATGTCGACGGACGCTTCTCGCAAGCCCATCCCCAGCAATCCCGAGATCACCGAGCTGGACGAGCCGGAGATCGAAGTGATGGACACTGGGGACCGACCGACCCTCGAGCTGCCGCCCATTCGCTTGCACGAGTCCGCGCCGATGAGCGAGTACCAGCGCTACATCAAGCAGCTCGAGGAGCATCACGGCTGGAGCGACGTGAACCTGATCGAGAATTGCTTCTTGATGGGTGAAGAAGTCGGAGAGCTATTTAAAGCCGTGCGGAAAGTCCGTGGGTTCTTCGATCAGGCGGAGGCTCAGCCGGAAGAACGCACCGAGCTGGTCGCCAACGTTGGCGAAGAAATCGTCGATGTTTTGAACTATCTGCTGGCGATCGCCAACCGTCTGGACATCGACGTCGAGCGCGCCTTCATCGAGAAGAACACCAAGAACCTGAGCCGCAGCTGGAAGTCGTGAGCTACCCGCGCGTGGCCATCGAGTACTGCACGCAGTGCCGCTGGCTGTTGCGCGCGAGCTGGCTCGCTCAAGAACTACTGACGACGTTTCCAGTCGAGTTCGGCGAGCTCGCGCTGGTGCCGGGCACTGGCGGCGTGTTCAAGGTGAGCTACCTGGAAAGCGCCGGCGGTGAAGCCGAGCTGCTGTTCTCTCGTGCCGATGTGGGGCGCTTTCCCGAACCAAAAGAGATCAAACAGCTGCTGCGAGATCGCGTCGATCCTGAGCGAGACCTGGGCCACTCCGATCGCAAGTAGAGCGAATCCATACGGGAATCAAATTCTGCTCAGCTGCCTCGAAGGCTTTGGCGAGCTTTCGTCACGTCGACGCGCGGCTCAGCCTTCGATAGGCTCGGCCCATGACACGTGGGATCTGGGCGTTGTTCGCCGCAACATTTGCGCTCGGCGCGGCCTGTGGCGGCTCCGTCTCAAGCGATGAGGACCCGGGAAGCACGGGGGGAACGGCGGGTCTTGGAAACGGGGGAACAAGCGCCGGCAACACGGACTGTGCGGTCCTGAGCGAGAACGAGTGCGCCAGCGAGAACAACTGCGTGGTCGTTTGGCGAAACGATCAAATCGTCGAAATGGCTGGGCTACCCCCGCCATCAACCGGAACGCCAACAAACGACCCGTGCTGCATCGGTTGTCAGGAGCAGGAGTGCGTGAACTGCCATCAGCCACGCTTCGTGGGCTGTCAGCTGCGCAGCAGCGCCTGTAGTCAAACCGAAACAGAGCTCTGCGGGTACCTAGAGCAGGACGCCTGCGCGGCCGACTAGCCCAGCCACGAGCCAGCCAGCTGCACCGCCGAAGCGCGGAAACTCTCGGCATGAAAAACCCGACGCTGCCCGGCGGCGGTTGACTGATAAGCTAGGATCCGAGTGCCTGCGACCGCGTGCCCGAGGCGCGCCGAAGCAGCACCGCACTAGCGCGCGATGGGCGAAGAACTCTGGATTGGCGACTACCTGACTCACGACCGCTTGGGGCGTGGTGGGATGGGCGTGGTGTACAGCGCGACCCATCGATCCTCGGGCCGCCGGGTCGCACTCAAGACAGTGAACGCGGCCAACGAGTTCGCGTTCGCCTCCCTGCGGCGTGAGATCCACGCGCTCTCGCGGGTGAATCACCCGGGTATCGTTCGCGTGCTCGATCAGGGCGTGCACGAGGGCTTGCCCTGGTATGCGATGGAGCTGATCGAGGGGCGCACGTTGCTGAGCCATGTGTTCGACTCCGCCGCATTTCCAAAGCCCGAGTCATCCGGTGTTTGGGGCGCGGAGACGATCACCGACGAACCGCTTTCCATCGCGCCCGAGAGCTTCGCACCGACGCAAGTCGCAGACAGCGACGCGCTAGGCTTGGGGTCAGACTCAGGCCCTGTCAGTAGCTCTATACGGCACGAGCCCGTTAGCGGTCTGCCTCCGCTGCTCCAGCGCGTTCAAGCTGTCTTGCCCATTCTGTCGCGGCTGTGCTCGGCACTGGCCTTTCTGCATGGCGAAGGCATCGTGCACCGCGACCTGAAACCCGAGAACATTATTATCCGCGGGGATCAGATGCCGGTGCTGGTGGATTTCGGCATCGCCTCGGAGTTCTCTGGCTCACGTGGGCGCGACGCGCTGGCCCACAGTGCGACGGCCATGGGTACCGCAGCGTACATCGCGCCAGAGCAGGTCAAGAACGAGCTCGTCGATGCGCGCGCGGACTTGTACTCGTTGGGCTGCATCCTGTATGAGCTGATCAGCGGCCGGCCTCCTTTCCTCGCGGATTCGGTTGGCAACCTCTTGCGGGCGCAGCTGTACGAGCCCCCTGCACCCTTGACGGAGTTCGCTCCGGACACGCCACCTGCGTTGAACGAGCTGGTCATGCGCCTCCTGGCAAAGCAGCCAGCGCAGCGGCTTGGCTACGCGCTGGACGTCAAGCGCAGCTTGCTGGAGCTATTTCAGGACGAAGTCCCTTCGTCCATGGGTCCCGCACCGTCGAGCTACTTGTATCAACCTGAGCTCGCCGGGCGCGAGAAGGAGCTCGAGGTGCTGCGGGATGTCACCGAAGCAGCAATTCGGGGCACGGGCGGCGTCTGCTTCGTGAGCGGAGAGAGCGGAATTGGCAAGACACGCTTGCTACTCCAGCTGGTGCGGGAGCCGGCGCGTCAGGGCGCGCGAATCATCACCTGCGGCGCACAACCTCCACGTGGGGAGGCCAGCAACGCCAGCCTCTCAACGATCCGTCCGCTCTTGGCTCAGCTCGCGGACTACGCGAGCGCGGAACCTGACCGAGCCGAGGAGCTCCTTGGGGACGCGTGCACACCGCTTGGTGTGTTTGAGCCTCGCTTGTGCCGCGAGGGTCAAGGCTCTCGCCTGAGCCCGGACAAGCTGAAGCAAGAGGCGCGGCGCGCGCTGACCCAGGTGCTCGAGCGCTGGTCAGCTCAGCACCCGCTGTTCCTGTTGCTGGATGATCTGCAGTGGGCGGATTCGCTGACCCTCGCGTGGCTCGCCGAGCTGGTGGAGAGCCGCGCTTTCGCTGATCACCGCATCCTCGTCATTGGCAGTTTCCGCACGGCAGAATCAACCGACGAACTCAACCGCATAGCGAGCCACGATCGTGAGCGCCTCTTCGAGCTCGAAGGCATCGACCCGCTCAGCATCCTGGGCATGGCTGCCGACATGTTGGCGCTGCCGAGCCCACCGGTCGAGCTCGCAGACTTCCTCATCGAACGCGCTCACGGCAGCCCGTTTTTCGTGTCGGAGTACTTGCGCGCCGCCGTCGGGCAAGGGCTCCTGACGCGCGGGCTGGACGGCGCCTGGCAGCTCACCGCCGCCGCCGAGTCCTTGCGCAGCGTCCCCCTGCCGAGCAGCCTCGCCTCGCTGGTCGCGCTGCGCTTCAGCCGCCTCGATCGCAACGCGCGTCGCGTGGCGGAGCTGGCTTCGGTGTTCGGGCGCCGGGTGGACAGCAACGTTTTGTTCCGCGCCCACGTGCTAGCCGCAGACGCAGCCAATGAGCAGGCGATGTCACAGAAAGCGTTCGACGCCGCGGTGCAGACCCTGGTCGTTCGCAGCATGCTCGAACCGACGCAGACCCAAGACGTCCAGGGTCTCGGGCAGGAGCGGCTCGTGTTTGCCCACGACAAGCTCCACGAGGTCGCGTATGCGAACCTGGACCTCGAAGCAAAGCGACGCCTGCACCTCGCGGCCGCGCTCGCCCTCGAGGAGCTGCCCGACGCCGGGCCGACGCGGCTACGCAGAATGGCTCAGCATTTCGAATCCGCAGGGCAATACTCAAAGGCGGTTCACTACTCGATTCTTGCGGGTCGTGCAGCGGAAGGGCGAGGCGCACTAGCGGACGCGCTATCCAGCTTGGAGCAGGCGCTGAAGCTGACGGAGAGCCACGGCTTGAGCTCCGGCGAACGCCTCGAAGCCGTGCTCAGCTTGGGAGAGCTCGAGACAGGCACGGGACGCATGGGGGCGGCGGGCCAGCACCTGCTCAGCGCACTGAACTTGGGCATCGAGCTAAACGACACCAAAGCCCGTGTGCGAGCGAACCTCAGCTTGAGCTACCTCGCCTACCTCGGCGCCAAAGGCGAGGAGACGATGCAACGGGCGACCGAGGCAGCAGAGCTCGCCGAGGGCCTCGACGATGCCACGCTGCTTTCCCGTGCAGAAAATGCCCTAGGGATCGCCTGGGGCTCTACCGGTCACTACCGCAGGGCGATCTCTCACTACTCGAAGGCGGCAAAGCTCGCTGAGTCCAGCGGCGATCGCAGCTCAGCGGGCAAGCACCACGGCAACATCTCGATCAACCAGCGCTTGCTAGGAGAACTCGAAGACGGACTCGAGAGCGCCCAGCAAGCCGTGCAGCACGCTCGGTCGGCCCGCGAGGGGCGGCTGGAAGCCAACGCGCTCTGCAACCGAGGACGTATCGAGCTCGAGCTTGGCCGCCTGGAGAAGGCGCGCCTCAGCTTCACCAGCGCGATCGAGCTTGCTAACCGCGTGGAAATGATCTTCGTGGTCGCGGAAGCCGTGTGGGGTCTAGGTGTCGTGGAGCTCGAGTCGGGGGACCTGGCCACCGCCAAGCGTTGCGCCGAGCGCGCGAAGCACCTGTCGGAGCAAGGTTTCGCTGTGACCTTGGGGCTCTCTGAGCGCCTACTCGGACAGATCGCGCTGCGGGAGGGTGATCCTGAGGGTGCTCGTGAACACCTGGAAACCAGCGTGGAACAGCTGCGCCCTGCCGGTGAACGTGACGAGCTAGCCGATTCCTTGATGGCCCTCGCAGAGGCAAAGCCAGACGCCGCTAGCGCGCTTCGGAGCGAAGCCCTCGCCATCTACCGCGAACTCGACATGCAGGGCCGGCTCCGCCGGTTTGGGGGGTGAGGTGCGCCGGGTATGCGCCGCAGTGCTCCTAGTTGGCAGCGTCGGGCTTGCCGCCGCCTGCGGGGGCGCCGGCACGAACGCGGAAGACGCTTCCTCACGGAACGAAGGTTGCGCCAACGTTGAGCTTCCCCCCTGCCCCATCGCATGCCAAACCAGCGCGGAAGAGCTCGAAGGTCAGCCGTGTTTCGGTCCACAGACGCGGACCGCGCTTGTCCGCTGCGCGACGGAGACGCATATCTGCGCCTGTTTGGGTCAGTGGAAGTGCCATGTTCCCGAACCGAAGTATCCGGGCTGCGACCTAGTCTGCGACTGAGCGTCAGTTCGAGAATACCTGAAACTCGGCGGCGTTCGGGTAAGTGGCGTTGTATTGCTGCATACCGACGTAGACCTGCACCTGGTATTCACCCCGCGGCAGGTTGCAGCTGATGTCCACTTCGTCACGCTGGACACTATCGCAGCGCACCTCCTGACCTCCCTTCGTGGGCCGGGCGTACACCATGAAGAAGCGCCCCAACGGGTTGTCGATGCGCGCCTCGAAGCGCCCGTGCACGGTGACCTGGGCGCTCCTGGGTGTGAGCAACGACAGTCGATTGCTGAAGAACCAGGGTCGCAGCACCGGCTGATCTAAAAATTCCGCGCGGCTAATCTTGGGTTCCCGGAGCTGCCACTTGGCATCGTCAGGGAAATGGGTGATGCCCATCACCTTGGGCGGAGCGAACAGGTAGTCCGTGCTGTACCGTTTGGTGAAGGTAGAGCCATCCAGAGACCCCGAGTCCCAGGTCGGATCGAGCAGGTACCAAGCGCCATCGATCTGCGCGACGTTCCACGCGTGTCCGTTTCCCGACGGAGGTGAGTTGCCAACGCGCGCGTCCCCGGTGACGTACAGGATGCGGTCGCCAGTCACCTTTCCGAGTGCCTCCAAGAGCTTCGCGTAGCCAGCGCATACCGCCAGGCGCGTCTTGAGCACCGTCGGGGCGTCCCAGGGCGGGTACTTGCCGGCGACATAGCTCGGACCGTCGTACGCGATGCGATCGGCGACGTAGTCGTGCAGCGCCTTCACGCGCATGAATGCATCGGGCTCGTGCGCCTTGATGTAGTTGCCCACGGCCTCCACGCTGACTTCGTCGCTCGCGGGGATGCTCTGCACCAAGGGATGCAGGGTGCGGGGAAACGGATACTCGTGGCGCTGTGCAACAGGCTCGGGCTTGGGCTGTGGTTGCGGCTGCGGTTGCGGCTCTGGCTGCGGCTGGGGCGTTGAACCGCTGGGCGTCGGGTTGCTACTCGGCGCTGGATTGCTGCTCGGCGCTGGGTTGCTGCTCGCCGCAACGCTGGGCGTCGGTTCGGGGACTCGCGCCGTGGGTGCGGTGCTCCCGCTGGGGACTGGTGTCGCCGAGCCAACGCCCAGTCCGTGGCCCGCTTCGGGGTCCTCGACGTCATGGCTCTCGTCAGCCCCATCGCGAAACGGGTTGTCGTGGGCGGCGTTGTACAGGAACTCCAGGGAGTCCGCGGCCACCAGCTTGAAGGAGCGTACGCTGTCGGCGAACGCGCCGTTCGAACCTTCGACGAACCAGTCGCCGCGGGTCGCGAGCGCTGCGAAAGCTTGGGTCGGATACCACGCGGCCAGTACCGCAAGGAAACAGAGATTGAGCGCCAGTGTGCGCAGCACCCAGCGGTCACCGGTCGTGAGGATGCGCGCCTTCTGTCGTAGATCGGCACGCTTTTGCTCACGCTTCGCCCTGCGGCGCTCAGCCAGTCGATCCCACAAGATGGGGCCAACCGGGAACAGCAGGACACCAGCAATGAACGCCAGCCAACGCGGCCCATTCAGGTAGGCCGCAAGACTCGAAGCCAGCCACACGCCAAGCAAAGGCAGCAAGATGACGAGCGCCCACCAAACGGCGCGCAGCAGCGACATCAGCACGAGCCCAGCCACGCGTTTCCCCGCCACGACGCTGCAGGCTAGCGGACCAGAGCCCGCTCAACGTGCAACTGATTCGCACGATACGTGCAGTTCATTCTAATGGAAGTAATGGTCGGGCTGGGTCAGTCTGAAGTCGCTGGGAGTTCCTGCCCACGACTAGGAGGCTTGATCATGACTTACTCGCACTTTCCTTCGTTCCTCGGCTCCAATCTCACAAAGCACGGCGCTGTGTTCGCCGCGTTCCTGCTCGCGGTGGGCTGCGGCGGCAGCTCGAACGGAGACGGCAGCGGAGGCACAGCCGGTGTGGGTGGCAACGCGGGCAGCGCTGGAAGTGCGGGAAGCACAGCAACGGGCGGCAGCTCGGCGACAGGAGGCAGCACCGCGACGGGGGGAAGCTCGGCGACAGGAGGAAGCGCAGCAACGGGCGGCAGTGAGTCCGGAGGCACCGGCGGTGCGATCGGCGGCAGCGGAGGCGCGGCGGGGGCCGGCACCGGCGGCACTGGCGGAACAGCGGAGTGCGTCGAGCAAATGGGCAGCGGCGGTTTCACTCAACCCGAGTGCAGCGATCTGGATCGCCTGGTCGTACAGAACCCGCGCCTGGATCCGTCGGGTGGAATCACTCCTGGCTCCAAGGCAACTTTCCGCGTGGATCTGACGGATGTCTCGGGCTACGGCTTCGACTACTACCCCGGCGTCGACTTCGAGTCGGACACCCAGGGCGTGACGGTCACGGATGAGCAATTCTTCGCGGTGCTGCCTTGCAGCACGAACGAGACCTTGAGCAACGTGGAGATCGACTCGACGGTGCCGTCAGGCACAGAGGTGACGATCACGGCGACGGTGATGATGCTCAATCAGCAGTGCAGCGGCACGGACAGCGTGAGCTACAAGTTCACCGTCCTGGCTCCCTGAAGCGTTGAGCGCTCCCATGAGCGTTGCCAAGGATCCGGAAGTCGGCGACGCTCCCTGAGTGGAGCCGAGCCTGCTTCTGACTCATGGTCACTGGTTCGCACTGGCTGGGCTCGCGCTGTTTCTGTGGTGCGGCTGGCACTTGGCTGCGCGGAGTCGTCCTGAACCGAGCACCGCCAAGAAGGCGCTGGGCGCCGCCATCGGCGGCGCCCTGGCGCTGATTGCCTCTGGCGGGTACGGCGCTTGGTGTTTGAAGCAGGTGCGGGCGAGTGCCCCTCACCCCCCGTGGAGCATCGAGCTGGGCGCGCTGACTCCACAGCGCCACGCGATTATCCTCGCGGAATATAACTTCCTTCAAGGCGAGGCAAAGCGATTGCTCCCGGAAGGTTGCTTGTTTACTTGCGCGGAGCACCACCCGGTGGAGCGTAGCTTGGTCGAGCGCCTGATCGTGTTCGAGCGCGTGACTGGGCTATGCAACCCAGATCCGCTCGTGCCGCTGGCGGTCCTCGACCCAGCGCACACTCAGCGTGTCGCGGACCGTCTGATGCAGTGCATGCCAAACCCCAGCATGCGGAGCCTGGCGTTGGCCCGCTTTGCGGATGACGACCTGAAGCTCGCCAGCGACCTGTATCAACGTGCGAGTTACCAGTACGACATTGCGCCAAACAACGGCGAGTGGAGCGCGCTCGCCCGAGAGGTCGAGATCCACTGGCTGGCTGGGGAGTGGCAACGCGCGGCAGATATGCTCGGTCGTTCCAAGCTGCCGAGCGAAAGTGAGCAGCGCCGCGTAGACTGCGCCCGGGACGCGCTGCTCGTGCTTGCCAATGACACCGAGGCCGCATCCGCTTCCGCGCGGCTCAAGGCGGCACCCAAGCACGACAACACGTGTTTGCTCATCGCCGCCAATCTGTGGCCAAAGGAACTGCGAACACCCCTCGATGCGCTGAGCGATCAGAAGCTCACGAAGCGAGCGGCGGTGGTCCGCCGCCACCTGCTGACCTTCGAAGAAGCGCGGCCGGCTCCCGGCTGTCGTACAGGCCTTGACGACTACGGCGCGCTGGCTTGGTCACCACTGGTGCCAGCGGCCGCTCTGCTCGTCGAGGCGGGACGGCGCGCCCTCGAAAAGGCCGTGACGCCGCAGAGCATCCCGTTTCAACACTGCGCCGCCGTGGCGCGGGCCCAGCTGGGAGACCGCAGCACCCCCGCGTTCTACGGCCTGAAACCAAGCGGCGACATGCAGCTCACTCTGAGAATGCTCTCACCGTGGCCCTTGGATGACGCGGCGGTGAAGCACCTGGACGGTGATGTTGGGGAATCGAAGTCCGGCTTCTACGCACTGCCTCGCGACATGTTGTGGGGCCATCACCGCATGGAGCGAATCCTGTTTTATTCCACGTGGCAATCTCAGCACCCCGACGAAGTAAAACCCGACGCCCAGAGCTGCACGTTCGTCGAGTGCCTACTTGCGGCGCAAGACGCGCGACAAAAGCCGGCGCTGCTCGCCAAGCTCCAGACCGATCTAATGAATGCCCGCCACCTCAGTAACCCTGAGGAGCGGCTGTTCGAACTCTGCTGGGCGCGCTGGCTCGCCATCGCCCTCGATGAGAAAGCACAGCTGAAGTCCATCGAGCGCAGCATCGCTGCCACTCGGGAGCATGGCCTCGAGTGGCGCTTGGCGGCAGTGCTTGCCTTGCTGGACGCTGGTCCGGCAGGCCTGGAGAAACCAAACTGAGATTGCCCGCAACGCGAGCCCTTCCGAGCGCCGCGCGCCGCAGTACACTCGAGCGCGGCGGCCACGGCTGGGTTGGCTGCCCGATCAGGGGGAGAGTTAGCGATGTTGATGCGTTGCGAGAACTGCGGAGCGCCGCAGGAGTTCGACCAGGTGACCCAAGTCACGGAGTGCGACTACTGTGGGCAGAACAACTTCGTGCAGCGCCCTGGGGAAACGCGCACCTCTTCCTCACCGGAGCACTGCCCGGGTTGCGGCTATCGGCTATTCGGGGCGCGTACCTCAACCGGCTTCATCTGGGGCTGCGGCCATTGCGGCGGTGTGTGGCTCGATTTGGCGAACTGCAATCAGGTGGCCAACGGATCCGGCACTGAGGTCTTCGAGATGGCCAAGCGCGCGACCAGCAACGCGCGGGCACGCGGTCAGGATGCCAAGGTGCCTCGCGCCTGCCCGGTGTGCGAGGAGAAGATGGCGATGTCTCCCGTCGCACGCGGTCGCTTCACGGTGGACGCCTGTCCGCAGCACGGCACCTTCTTCGATGCAGGCGAAATCGAAGCGGTGCACACCTACGCCCGCGACAAACAGGAAGCAGCCAAAACAGGTCAACCCCGGGTGTGGAACCACACGCCGACCACCGCCTACGAGCTCGAGGCCTTCCAGTCCGCGTTAGGCAAGCCTTCTGGCGATTCGGACCTGGGCGCCATCCTAACCGGCGGCGCGATCTTGCTCTCGCTGCTAGCAGCTGGAAACAACAACTAGTCCACGCACAAGTGCGGACGCAGGTGCTCCACCAGGCACTGTTCGATCTCCAGCGCGCGCGCACCACGCCAGCCAGGCCCTGCCGCAAGATAGATGGCGCAGCTTGGGTCGTGGGGGACGCCTGCCCGTACCAGCTGCTGGCGCTCGCCTGCATTCAACATGAAGTCCAGCAGCGAGCCGACCCCAAAGCCACCGAGCACCAGCGCCTTCACCGAAGCGAGGCTCCCCGCGCGAGCGAATGACTTGGCGCCCGCGGGGATCATCGTCGGCTGCCCGGGTAGCGCTTCGATTTCCACAAGTGGAAATTGCGCGGCGATCTCGGCGTCCGTCGTCGCCTGCCCTAGCTCCGGGAAGCGCGCTTTCAGCCCGTAGTACTGCAAATCGTACCGCGCGATGCGAGTCACACGCTCCGCGGGCGGCTCCCCAGAGTAGGCAACCAGCGCGAGATCCAAGTCGTCGCTCGCGACGCGTTCGAGCAGCTGGGCGGTACGCCCGGTGGTCAACTTCAAGCCGAGCTCCGGGAATGCATCCCGCAAGGGCGCGACCAAATGCCCAAACAGAAAACTCACCACGCTGTCGACCGTGCCCAGGCGCAGATCGTGGTAGCTGCGTTCGGCGGTCCCCCGCAGGGATTTCCGCATGGTTTCGAAGCTCGTCAGCAAAGCCCGCGCCTCCGGAACCAATGCACGCCCGGCTGCGGTCAGTCGGAGTCCCCGCCCCTCACGCTCGAATAGATTGACGCCCAAGTCCTCTTCCAGCTGCTGCAGGTTGCGGCTCACCGCCGGCTGAGACAGGTGCACCAGCTTGGCCGCGGCGCTGACCGAACCGGCGTCGACTATCTGCAAGAAAATACGGAGCTTTTCGAGATGCACCGGGGTCAACTCCGGGGTTCATTCATACGCCGAACGCATTGTTTATGATGCAAACATATCATTATCCCGAATACCTCCCCGAAGCTAGACTCAACTCATGATCGGGTGGGGCTCATGATCGGGTGGGGTGCACGAGGCGCGTTTTCGCGCGGCAATGCTTCTGGGCGGCTGAGGCGTGGCGCCCAGGCGGCGCTGCTGCTTGGGACTCTGGGGCTTGGCAACGGCTGCGGCTCGACGACGAGCGGCACCACCTCCCAGGGCGCAGGAGGCGGCAGCGGCGCTACGGGCGGCACTGCGACGGCGGGAGCATCCAGCTCCGGCGGCGCCTCGGGCGCGCAAGCGTTCGTGGTGCACGAGTGGGGCACCTTCACTTCCATGATCTCCGCGCAGGGGTCGCTGAAGCAAGGCGGAGAGCTGCCTGGCATGCACCACGAGGACGAGGCGCTGCCGAGCTTCGTCATCGGTCGCTCACCGGGGCTCGACTTTGGCAAGGCGATGGAGTCGCTGCCAGGACCCGTCACGCAGAAGATGGAAACGCCGGTGCTCTACTTCTACTCTGACCAAGCGCTGAAGGTAGACGTGGATGTCACCTTCAAGGACGGCATCATCTCCCAGTGGTATCCCGACGCGACCTCATTCTGGCCAGCGGTTGGCGAGGCAACTGCGTTTTCCGGCGGAAACATGCGCTGGCAGGTGCAGCTCGCGCCTGGAGACACCGAAGCGCCCATCCCTGTCGCCGAAGACGACATCTGGGCTCCGTCGCGCAACGTAGCCAGCGTGCCAGTGCGCGCGGCAGGTGCCATCGAGCAGTTCATCTTCTATCGCGGCCTCGGCGACTTCAGCGTCCCGCTCAGCTACGAAGTCGACTTTGACAGTGTTTCCGTGAAGAACAACTCTGCACAGCGCATTCCCGCTGCGTTCTACCTGAACTTGCACGACGGAGGCGGCCTGGTAGCGGCCCTCGGCAGTATCGATCCTGGGGGCAGCGTGGTTGCCCAGGGTGGCCCGAAGGAGCGCGACCTCGACGCTTACGTGCTCAACGCAAAAGACCTGGTGAAGCGCGCGCTGGTCGACAGCGGGCTCTACGAGGACGAAGCCCAGGCGATGGTCGACACCTGGGCCAAGAGCTACTTCCTCACTCCAGGACGGCGTCTGCTGTATGTGCTCCCGCGTGAATGGACCGACGCCTTGCTGCCGATCCAAATCGCGCCCGCACCGGATCGGCTCGTGCGCACCTTGGTGGGTCGAGTGGAGTTGCTCACCGGGGATCGCGAAACGGAGCTCATGGGCAAGCTGCACCAGGCGTTCACCGGCGGCGGCACCTTGGACACCGGCGCCCTCGGGCGCTTCGCAGAGCCTCAGCTCCAGCGGGCGTTGCAGCTGGACAGCGACCCCGGCTTTCAGAGCTGGGTGAGCGATCAGATCCTGCAGCTCAACGTGCAGACCGGCGCGCAGTAGCTTCAGGCTGCGGTACTCGTCAGGCAGCCGCAGCGGTCAGGGAGTCGCAGCTGGGCCATCGGCGAGCAGTCGCCGACGCAAGCGCTCGGCGTCTCGCGCCGCGAAGAAGCCACGCAGCAGCACCAGTAGGATCCCGCCAGCGATGTACCAGCCTTCGACGAAGTACGCCGTCTCCATCCGCCAGGCGGAAAGTTGACTCGCGCCCCATACCAGCGCCCCCACCGCAATCCCTCGCATCGGTTGCCTCAGGGAAACATAGCAGGCACCAACGAAGCCGAGCGCCGCGAGGGCGTCGATGGCGAGGGACACCGTCAAGCCGTCGATGTGTACGAACGCGGACTCGCCATTGGCTGCAAACAGCCAGAGCAGCGCACCAAAGCCCAGTTGCCCGATAGCGCAGACAACCAGCATCAATCGAGCGCGCGCCAACTTGAAGTCGAACTCACGGTATTCGGAGCTCGATGCTTTCAGGCGCTCCTCCAGCGCTCGCTTTGAATCGATGCTCACCACTTCGCCACAACGGCAGGTGACTTGGCCGAAGCGGATAGGCTGAGTGCAGCGACCGCAGGGGACGCTGAGAGTGGCTCCGAGGCTCGTCATGATCTGCGGGTTCTCGTGGGGTTGGGGGAGAGGGTACCGCGGTTGAAGACGCTGTCCCTTCGGCGCCTTCTGCGCTCGAGTTGGGCCCCATCGGCCAAACGCCAGGCCCGGTTGCTCGGAAAGCGCCGATCGCGCTGTTTTTTACGCAGAGCGGCAATTGCGCTCCTCACCCCCAAAAACCTACCAACCGTTTGAACGGGACGGCGCAAGCGACTTAGGATGCGCACGTGAGACGCCCCCTGATTGCTTTGGTTTTGGTTGCCTCCCTCGCCTCCCTGAGCGGCTGCACCGATGAATACGTCGAGTCCTCCGCAGAGCTGGAGGCAAGCTTCAAGGTTCGCGAGACCGTGGAGCAACTGATCGTCAGCCACGCGACACCGGGCACGGAGCTCGTGGTCAATGACAAGGACGGTAGCGAGGTCGCGCGCGGCAACGCCGACGAGTTGGGCAGCTTGATGTTCCGTGAGTTACCTCCCGGAAATGGCTACCGCGTGGTCGATCAAGCCACCGGGGAGCAGAGCCGTTCCCTCGAGGTGTGGGACCGTGACAGTCACAAGCCGGATCAAGATTTCTACTCGTCCCAGGTGCTCGTCGCAGGCAGCAACTACATCGAGACGCGGGACGGCACGAAGCTCAGCGTGTACATCACGCTGCCCGGCCCCATCGAGGATGGGCCGTATCCGACGATTGTGAACTACTCGGGCTACAACCCGTCAGAGCCCGGTGGCCCGCTAGACCTCGGTGGTATTCCGACGTCGCTGTGCACTCAGTTTCCGACCATCTGCGACGCGCCTAAGGATCCGAGCGCGATGATCGGCTCATTCATGGGCTACGCGACGGTGGGCGTGAACGTGCGCGGCACTGGATGTTCGGGTGGCGCGTACGACTTCTTCGAGACGATGCAGGTGCTCGACGGCTACGACGTGATCGAGGCGGTCGCCGCACAGCCGTGGGTGCTGCATGGCAAGGTCGGCATGACGGGGCTGTCGTACCCTGGCATCTCTCAGCTGTTCGTCGCGCAGACCACCCCACCGCATCTGGCGGCCATCACACCGCTCTCGGTGATCGCCGACACGGCGTCGTCCACGCTTGCCCCCGGTGGGATCTACAACGACGGCTTCGCGCTTTCCTGGGCCGAAGCGGTGCTCGATGGCGCGGAGCCTTATGGCCAAGGCTGGGAGCAGGCGCGCGTCGATGGCGGCGACGAAATCTGCGAGGAGAATCAGCTGCTGCACGGCCAGGCGGTAGATGCCGTAGCGAAGGCGCTGGATACGCCATTCTACGACCCGAAAATCACCGATCCGCTGAACCCCAGCTTGTTCGCGAAGAACATCGACGTACCCGTCTTCGTGGCAGGCGCCTGGCAAGACGAACAAACCGGCGGCCATTTCCCCGCGCTGTTCGACAAGTTCACCAACGCGCCGGTGCACAAGTTCACCGTCTACAACGGCGCCCACATGGACGGCTTCGCCCCGCAGATTTTATCCGAGTGGAAAACCTTCTTGGACATCTACGTGGCACAGACCATCCCGAGCGTAGACCCGACATTGCGCGCAGCTGGCCCCGTGCTGTTCGAGCAGATCTTCGGTGCGCCGGTGGAGCTGGGTCCCGATCGCTTCGCTGACTACGCAACCTGGGAAGAGGCCAAGGCAGCTTACGAGGCCGAAGACGACCTACGGGTGATCTTCGAGGTGGGCGAGAAGGAAGGCGGAACGGCCTATGCACCCGAAGGAGCCTTCGAGGAGCGCTTCGCCTCGTGGCCAATCCCCGGCACCGAAGCCATGCGCTTCTACCTGGAGCCAGACGGCAGCTTGGGAGAAGCGCCGCCCACGACGGGTGACGACTCGGGCTCCTCGTTCAACTTCGACAAGGACCTCAGCCACGTCCGCAACATGGGTGGCAATAACCCTGGGGTCATCGATCCCGACTGGAACTGGACGACGCCCCCTGCAGGGGACGCCATCGCCTTCGAGACGCCAGCGCTAGACCAAGACTTGGTGTTCGTGGGTCACGCGAGCGCAGACCTCTACGTCCGCTCCACCGCGGACGACGCCGACATCCAAGTCAACGTCACCGAGGTGTTGCCCAGCGGAAACGAGGTCTATGTGCAGAGCGGTCAGCTGCGCGCCAGCCAGCGCAAGCTAGCCAGCGACGCCACGGAGCTACGCCCGATCCAGACGCACCTGGAGGCCGACGCGGCGCCGCTGCCCGCTGGCCAGTGGGAGCTCGCGCGCGTCGAAATCCTGCCGTTTGGCCACGTGTTCCGCAAAGGCTCGAAGATCCGCATCCTGATCAACACCCCCGGCGGAAACCACGCGCGCTGGACCTTCGTGGTGAAGGAGCTACCCGACGGCACGGTGCACTCGGTGGCTCACTCGATGATGCACCCGTCGAGCGTCGTCTTCAGCCACCTGCCTCAAGTGACCGCGCCCGCGCAGACCGCCGAGTGCACCCTGCGCGCACAGCCGTGCCGCGAGTACATGAGCATCGACAACACGGCGTTCAAGCCGTGAGGTGGCAGCCCGCAAGCGGCGACCCACCCAGGATCGCCGCTTCCGGAAGAGGGACAAGAATAGAGGGGACCCAGGACCGCTACTGCACGGTGACCTTCAAGTTCCCACGATCGCCGCCGAGAAAGGGGTTGGAGTTGTTGGTGTGAGAGTGCTCGGCAACCACCTGGCTGAGCGTGGGACCGATCCAATACGTACCGGGTGACGCGGAAAGCGAGAACGTCGCCTCGATCTGCGCCTCCTCCCCCGGCAGGAGGGCTGGAGTGATGATGGCCCCGACCACGGCGTCGCTACTTGTAACTAGCGGGTCCGACGACATTCGAACTAGGTGATAGAGGGCTGGGGCTTCCGCGTCACCTTGATTCCTCACGGTAAACACGTACTTCCCCGAAGGGTTGATAGTGATGCTCGTGGTAACTAGGTCTGGGAGCGTTTGCCCGCCCATCTTCGATACCTCAAGCTTCCACCCAGTAGTCGAGATCAGGGCGTCGCTGGTGATCTGCGTGAGATAGACGGCGGTCGTCGACGGATCGGCAGCTGCTCCCGCCATGTGGTACTGAGCTGGCCGCGGCAAGCCATCCTGATAGCCAACGTTCACCAGCGTGGCGCGCTGCGTGTGGCTGTCGAGCAGTGTCGTATCCGTTCCCACATCCGTCTGACCTGACAACCAAACGTTGGCCCGCAAGTCGGGGAATTCGGTTGACGCTGTGCGGACTGTTCCGAGCACGATATCGCCGTCGGAACCGATCGAGACGCCGGGCCAGCCGTAGTCGTAATACAACGACTCTCCCTGGGAGTTTCTTCCGAGGATCTTGTCCTTCGTCGGGGTCGCGACGCCCCAGGGGCTAAGCTGGATTTCAGCCAGACGGGGTGCGACGCGGAGTCGATCCGAAGACGACCAGAGCTTTCTCACCATCTGCGTGACGACCATGCGCCCCCCTCGGCAGACAGCCCCCATGACCTGGTTGGCCATGTTGTCGAAACCGATGCTTCCACCACGCTGCGTGGTGACCGTGTCGTTGGGGAAACTGCCACTTCCTTCCGGCGCTACGTTGACAAGGAAGCTCGATAGGCCGCCGCCTCGCGTCCAACGTCGCACTCTGAGCTGCGATCCATTCTCTTTCGCAACCCAATACGAGTCAGCCGAGTCGTCGTAGTCCGTGCAGGGCATGAACTGGTAGCTTCCGCCGCTTGAGTTTTGAGCGGTCCAACTCTGCACGTAGTAAGGATCGGGTGGAGAGGAAGCTTCGACCGGATCCACCGGATTGGCAATGGTGGTTGGACTAAAGACTAGTCGGCTCAAGTCGACTCGGTAGTGCCTATTCCTGCTCTCCACGCACCACTTCTGACTGTCCTTGGCTGACCCGGTCTGCTTCAGGCGACGAACTTTGCACTTATCGGGGCAGTCGCTGTCGGAGCAATTCTCATGCGTCCACTCCTCCTCAAGGTTGAGAATCAGCAGGTGATCGCCGTTGATACCTAGCCCGTCCCAGTCTTGACCATCCGCCGTACTCGCCGCGCGGAAAATAATGTGATTCCACCCATCCCGCGGGTCCTCGCTGCGCGAGACGGCGAGCATCATCCGCGGCGGATACTCTTTGGTCTGCGCATACATGATGAAGCGACCATACTTCTCAGAAAACACCATCCGCGCGTCCTTCACGGGATCCCAGGCCTGGGTGAAGCTGATGTGGCCGTCGGTGACAAACCAACTGTAGATCGAGTTCTGCCCAGAGTTCGTGGAACCTCCTAGGTCAACCGGCTTTCCGGACTTCTCGTAGCAAGCAATCCGCATCCGCGCGGTAATACAAACGTGTGTGCGGCTGACGGCGACCGACGGATCGGGTCCGCTGTTCAAGCCGCTCCACAGCGTTCCGTTGGTGTCAAAGCGAAAGGTCGGCTGTCTAGTGACATAGTAGGCCCCACTGGGTTTTGGAATCGACTCCGGAACTTTCGTTCCGCTGACATGGGGCAGGGGTTCGTCGTCCGGCAGGAACGTCTGCGAGTTCGACCAGGCTGGAGAGCCGCGATCGTCTCCAAAGGACGAGGTTCGCCCGTCGCCCTCCTGTGCTTCCCCCTCGTAGTCGCTCGGTGAGGTCACATCCACAGTCTGCGAGCCTCCAGAGGCAACGACTGCGACCCCGCCCTCGCTGAAGCTGCCGCCCGCGCCACGCTCGTCCTCCTCAGCGTAGCTGCCCTGAAGAGAAACGCCCTCGCAAGCAGCGAAACCTCCCACAGCCATTACACCCAATACAGCCAATCCAACAATCTGTTTCATCGAAGCTTCTCCTTGTTTGGCCAAGAACCAAACACAGACCGGGCTCGCGTACCCTGCACGCGGGATCTGATCTCGACCCTAGTCGGCACAGTTGACTCGAGCGACCCAGTCGTATCCCTACGGTAAAATCCCGCCGGCGGCAGCCATTCCAAAGTAGCCAACACCGCTGCCTTCCACGCCCATCGTGGAGGGGCCGCCGGTCATGGCGAGGTAGTACTGACCCGAGCCGAGCAGCACCTGAGGGCCGCCTGCGGCGTCCCAGGTTCGGCCGCCCGCGGCGAGCGCTTCGCCGTTGAGGCGCGCCCTCACCTGACCGTCCAGCCCAACTCGGATCCACGCGGCAACGTCGTAGCCGAAGCGCAGCTTCAGCTCGCCGTCGACTTCGCCCTCGGCGCCGCCTTCTCCTTCGGCCTTCTTGCCCTCTTCCTCGAGGCCAAATCCAACGATCGCATTGGCATCGAGGTGGAGCTTCGAACCCGTCCACGCAAACAGCGCGCCGGTCTCGACTTCGCCTCCCACCTCGTCAAAGCCCTCCGTCTTGAAGCGCCCGAGAGCGCTCAAGGCGTAGCCGTCCTGGTGGCTTCCCAAGATGCGATACGCCACGGAAGCAGAGGGCGCGAACTCCCCCTTCAAAGTCCGCTCAGCGGAGCCGAGGAGGAGGAGCTTGTCCGTCGGGCTCCCGTAGACTTGACCGCCGTATAGCGGTTCAACCACGCCAGCGCTGGTGCCGAACCCGCCGCCAGTCGCCTGTGCGCCCACGCCTGATTCGTGAACGCCAAAGGCGGACTGAGTGAAAGCCAGGACCGGCGCCTCCGACTTCGCATCAGGCTTCCGCGCGGTCTTGTCGTCGTTCGAGCCGCCCTGATCGGCAGCACCCGGAGCCCGCCCCTGCGCCAAGGCGAGAGGTGACACAACTAGAACACAGGCGCCGAGGGCAACGGCCCCGAGACGCACGAGCTTGGCACGCATAGCATTCCTCCATGACCGCAGGGCAACAACCCAGGTCAGCACCGCGCACGGACCGCACGGAAACATTCCGCCATCAGTGCGCAGCCACGTCTAGCAGCGCGCACCAACCGAATCAACTCGCATCGAGCAAACCAAAAGACCGCGCGGCAGCGCAATTGGCTCCAGTGCCAGCAAGCAACAGTTCACGACCGCGCGGCGACGTCGAGCAGCGCTACACCCAAGGCCGCGGCGCCTTGAGGCGCTTCCAAAGGAACGCCGCGTAGGCATGAGGCAGGCGATTCGCATCGCCTTGCGGAAACGCATCTTGCAAGAAGTCTCGCGGGATTCTCTCTGCCGCTTGAGCCAGCCGCTCGAGGGTGAAGCGCTTGGCTAGCTGCTCATCGATGGCCCGCATGCGCTCGGTGTGCGCTGTGAACAAATGCCCCGCGAGGTCGTAGGGTGTCTCCCGTGGGTCTTGCTCGGTGACGCCGTCCCAGTCGTGCTGGAAGGTCAGCGCAGCGCCGTGATCGATCAGCCAGTGCTGACCATGCCAGTTCAAGATGTTCGGGTTGCGCGCTGAGCGATCCATGTTCAGCACCCAGGCGTCGAGCCACAGCACTCGCGCCGCGAGGTCCGCGTCTACGGATTCGGCGCGGTCCCCACGCAGCTCCTGAGCGCCTTCCAGGAAGCGCACCCCAAGGTTCTTTCCTACGCTGAGACCAAGCAGCTGCAAGAGCTCGTCGTTTTGATCGTCGCTGGGGATCTCCGCAGGGATTTGCAGGACGGCGCGCTCGGGCACCGGCAGGCCGAGCTGCTCTGCCAGGTCTGCTACCAGGCACTCCGAGATCAACGCAGCGCTGCCCTGGGCCGCACCGCGCAGCTTGGCCACGAACGCGCCGCGAGGCGTCTCCACCAACACCGGCAGCGAGTTGCCTCGCCGAAAGGCGCTCTTCACGCGCAGCGCAGCGAATTCAGGCAGCGCGGCAGGTTCTTCACGCGGCGCAGTGAGCTTTGGCGGCGCAGTGAGCTTTGGCGTCACAGTGCTGAGGCTAACACAGGCGACCGCATCAATTGGCGGCGCGCGGCGTGAAGCGCACCAAAGGCACCCGAGCCGCAAAGCGAGCGGCACCTGCCTGGGTGGCGGGTTGCTCCGCACCGGTACACATCTTGGAGAGCTTGTTGTAGGCCGTGGGGTAACGCTGGCTGTAGCTGAGCAGAGCTTGGGCGGCCTCCTCCGCCTCCACGACCTCGCCGTGGACGTCCACGGTTCGTCTCCCCACGGTAATGGTCACGTCAGGGTGCGCCTGAACGTTGCGAAACCAGTTCGCTCCCTCCCCCCAACCCGAAGCGACGTACCAGCAGTCCCTGGATTGGTCGTAGTTCACGACTTCCACCACCGCGCGTCGCTCCTGGCCGCTCTTGCGACCGATGTGCCGCAGGTACAAGAAGCGTTGGCCCATCAACCAACCGAGGTTGGCGCGATAGATCCAGATCGGAGCACGCAAGAAGGCGCGCATCAGACCACTCGGCGGCTGCTTGTCGACTGTGCCTGGCATGGGCATGGAGTATCGGTCGCGCTTCTGCGGGCGCAAGGCTTCTTCCGCCAGGAAAAGCATCCGTACGGCTGCACCGCGATGAGCAACGCTTGCCCAACGTCTTGTAAGCGTTACAGCGACTCGCAGCAACGCGCGCCGAGGCTGTAGTCGTAGTAGTCCGCGCGATGCACTGTGATGCGCGCCTGACACCCGTGGGGTGTGTCACGCGCGTAGAATCCCCCGAGGAACACGCCAGAGTCATCGTCGATCCATTCGTCGAGGCCACCCACCATGTCCATCACGGCGTCATCTCCCCACGCGCTACGGCACTCCGGGTTGGAGCCCGTGAGCGACAGGAGCCGCTCACCTCGATACTCGATTTCGTTTAGGCGAGGATCGCGATGGCCAAGGCCGGCCGCACCGTGAAGCAGTGGCGCAGGCGCTTGGGGCGCATTCAAGTTGCAAGCTCCCGGCACCAGGCGCTCACCGTACGGGTGCCGCGTGTTCGACTCCGAGCGGCACGCCTTGAGCCACTCGCCGTGACCACACAGGCGCTTGCCGGCGTTCTCACAAGCGCGTCGCGCCGATGCGAGATCCAGGTATGCGTTCGGCACCACTCCAGGTTTTGATTCCGCCCGGATATCGAAGTCGCTGGTCGTCTCCCAGGTTGGCAGCTCGGGCAGCGGGACCTGGCGCGCGCTCCACGGACCGATCTGCCCGCGGCGGTTCTCCCACTCCCGCTGGTCACGCAGCGCGAGGAAACGGCTCGGATGGTAGTAAGGGGAAACGCGGCGCTCACCGCCCTGCTCGAAGAGCGAGATCTCCCAGCGGTCGATGCAGAAGGCGCGATCGATCTCCACCATCTCCGGGGGACAGCGCCGGGCAGGCGGGGCCGTAGCCGGCGCGGGGATGGCCTCTGCAGGAGCCGGCAGCACTGGCTCGGAAGTGCTCGGCGCAACGCTCGGTGGCGCCGCGCCCGAGAGGCACAGCGCGGTGAGCAGCGGGAGCATGAGGCGGCCGAGCAAGATTTCCGCAGTTTGCCGGAGTCTCGGCAGCGCGGACAAATGTCCGGAAATAGACGCGGAGTCGAGAACTCAGGTCTCGATCACGCCGCCATTGCAAACGCCACAACCTGGACCGTTCAGCTCCACAGGCTCGTAGGTGACGTTGAACTTCTGCTGAAAGATCTGACTGCCGTCGTCCGCCGTCACCTCGAAGCCCCAGAGCTCGGACTCGACGTCTGGCAGCGACCCGTAGGTGTACCCCGAGAGCTTCACGCCGGCGCTGGCCTCTTGCCACTCGACGTGGAACTTCGAGTTCTCCCCCCGCCACACACCCGTGCTCACCTCGGTGAGGGCCACGTCACTGCAAGTGTCGACTTGGCATATCCGCACGGTTGAAGGCGTAGCTGCTGCAGCGCCCACGCTGAGATCGAACTGAAGGCCACCACATCCAAGATCGGTGCAGTCGTCTGAAGAGCAGCCGACGAAGAACGGAGTAATCAGCAGAGTCAAAGCAAGAGAGAAGCGCCGCATCCGCGCACTCTAGCGCCTTCTAGTGCGACGGAGCATCAAAAGTCGTCGTCATCGTCATCGTCGTCGTCATCATCCTCGTCCGGCTCGTCGGGTTCGTCGTCGTCTTCGTCTTCGTCCGGCTCCGGCTGAGCGACGCTCCCGCCGTGCTTCAAGGTGTACTGGTCGAGGAGCTGCATGTAGCGCGACAACAGGTTCATGTCGGTCGCCATCTTGGTTCCCCACGGCATACCAGCCATGCTGAAATCCAACATGCTCATGCCAAAGACGCGCTCGATCTCGACGTTGGGGTCGAGCCCCTTCTGCCCCCAGGCAACCTGGGCGCCAGCAACCTCGCAGTAGAACTCGAAGCTGATCTCCTTGGCGGCGCCGCTCGCGACCCGGGCCTTCTGCACCTCGCCCAGAGCGTCGGAGTAGATCTTCGAGTAGCTCTGGCCGAGCACTCCGGAAGGGTCATTCTGAAAGCGCTGTCTCCAGCCCTCGCTGACCCGCGCGTAGCCGGCTTCGTCCAGGCGATACTGCCCGAGCACGTTCAACCAGTCTTGCCCCGCGGTACCGCTGGTCTGATGCGCGGCGAGCGCCGCCATCGCCTTGAGATCGATGCCCTCAATGGGAGCCGTCAGCTGCGGATGCGCGGCGAGGGCCTTCTCGGCGCTGGAGTCCTGGTTCGCACGGAACGCCTGCATCATCGCGTTTTGAGTGTCGATATCGTCGAACGCCGCTTGAGCGAGCCAGCTACCGCCGGGGGTCGCGAAGTGCTTCGACATCGTGATGCGCACGCGAAAGAACTGTCCCACGGAGCGATAGCCCCGACGTTGTAGCTCCTGCTCCACCTGGTTCGGGTTCTCCTGTTCCAGCTGCCTGAAGGCTTCTTCATCGGCGAAGAACTGCTTGAGCAACTCGTGCTGGGTGTTGAAATCCCAGGTGCTACGCGACAGCGGCCCCCAGTCGTCGGCCCACTCATCGCGCCCGATGCACTGCTCGTACTGCTCCTTCCAGCGCCGCTCACCTTCGTCGATCACGAACTGCGCGCCATCGTAGTCTTTCAGGAGCTGTATCTCGGCGTGGTCGCGGTGGCGTGAGACCTGGGGTTGGGGGTGAGGAAAAACGGGCTCCCCGAACAAGCCGTACATGCCCGCCCAGCGCTGTCCCCACACCGGCGTTACCCCGGGGATCGAAATCGGAGTCAGCCACGGAATACACACATAAGGCGACTCCGAGTCCTGCAAGAGCTGCGCTTGAGCGCGCTGGGATGGTTCGGGGTCGCCTCCCCAGAACATCAGCCCCCAAATGTAGTGGTCGCTCAGCTCCTGCCAGGAGGTGTAGGCGCGTTGCAGCAACGTCGCCGCGGGCAAGATGTAACTCCAGGCCTCTTGCTCCTCGATGTACCCAGCGAGGTAGCCCCAACCAGCGACTGATACGACGCGGCCCGCGTCCCACGCGAGCAGGCTGCGTTGCCCGATGGCGTGTTGGTATTGCTGCACGAAGCGATACTTGGACGCTTCCGCGGGGTAATATTGCTCGAAGGCGAGGGACGGGCCGTACTGGGCGAGCAACTGGTTACACTCGCCTTGCGCCTTCTCGTAGCTGGCGCTGTGCCCCTGCTCGCGCAGCCACTCGATGGTGCTGCGAAGCTTCTCAGCGTCCTGAGCTCCCCAAGAGCTCGCGAGCACGTCCTGGGCAGATTTGACGTAGTCATCCCGGTTTCGCGGGCCGCCCCCCAACAGATACGGCGCATCCTGGTTGATGCGGGTCAAGATGGCTGCGGTCGAGAGGGCCCAGCGCTGCGCGAGGAGCATAGGCGCGCGACGCTAGCATGGCGCTATTGAGGGACCACAGGGTTTCGCGCGGTCCAACGCACGCGCTCAGCGTGCTTCCACAGCGGAAAAAGTTGAGCCCGACGGCTCACTCTGGCGCGTCTTCGGTTCCGGGCGCCGCGACCACCCCTGCTTGTTGCAGGCGGCGGAACAAGCCCCACGCAACGACGGACCAGACGAGACCCAGGCACCAACCCGCGAGCACATCCGTGGGGTAATGACGACCAAGGTACACACGGCTGAATCCGATGAGCAGCGTCAGCAGCGCAGCCACCGTCATGCAGTAGACCCTAGCCCTTCGACTTGCCACGATACGGCCGAGCAACGTGCCGAGGGTCGGGTACACGGTCGCCGAGATCAGGGAATGTCCGCTCGGAAATGAGTAGGCGTCCAAGGCGAACGCGGCGTGCATCACGAGCGGTCGCGGTCGCTGGATGGCGCCCTTCAGCAGGTAGGTCGTGAAGGCAGCTGCCAACACGCACACCAAGAAGACGAGCGCCGTGCGCTGGTGCCGGATCAACACCAGGTACCCGAGCACGACGCCGACGAGGAGCGCCACCACCGGTCCGCTGCCCAGCGACGAGAACTGCTGGAGGACTCCGAGCAGCCAGGGTGGACCAGCGGGCGTCGCCAGATCCGCGCCGCGAAGCAGCTGAATCAACCGCTGATCCCAAGCGCTCAGCACGCCAGGACTGCCAGCGCTGCTCGCCAATACGCCAAACAAGCCCAAGAGCCCGAGCACCAACAAGCCGGCGACCCGCAGCGCAGGATCTCGGGTAGGCTGTTGAGTCGCAGGCGTGAGCACGACGCTCTTATAGCGCCGATCAGGAGGGGAAACGTGGGGCGCAAGGACACGGCTGAACAGCTTGCGGGGCGAGTGAGCCCCCCAGCAGGCGTGCGGGCACTCCACGTACGGCTCGTGTCGAATCAGCGTTGGCTCTCAGTCACCCTAGGCTCACTGCTCACATGCGCCGCCTGCGCGGGCGCGAGGGCGAACAAGCACGAACGTCACCAGACAGCGGCAGCGGCCCCGAGCGAAGCCTCTGCGAAGCCAGCGTTCCCTTACCTTGAATTCGACCCAGACGAGCGACCCAAGGCGGACGCGGGTACGCAGCCGACGCACGCCGCCCCGCAGGACGCTGCGGCGACGGACGCCGGGTTTCCAAAGGTGCTGCCGCCGCCACCCAGCTGCAAGGCCGTGGCGACCACGGCGCCGCTGAGCGTCGATGGCGATTCGCTAGCCGACAGCAAGAACGACCCGCGCCTTGTTGGCTTGCGTCAATACTGGCGACGTCTGCATCAGCGCAACACTCAGTGCTCCGTCGGCCACAACGACGGCCGGCTGATCAACCTCGAGTGCGCCAGCTTCTACGCGAACGCCGACGGCAACTTGCGTCCAGGCGGTGTCGAGAGCCACCTCTTCGAGTGGAACGGCAGACGCTTCGAGCCCGTACCGCTCAAGCAACTATTTCCCGGCGGCAACGACCTCAACAACGTACTCAAAGAAGCCTGCAACTCCACGGAGCACCAGGAGGTTTACGCCAAGGTATGGCTCGACCACACTGGGATGTCGTTCGTCGCTGGCCTATCACCCATTGACGAAGCTGGCTGTCGCATCACCTACGCAGAGCGTGCAGATTGGGTCGGTTGCGGTCCCCTCGCCTACTTGGCGGGCTACGCGCCCCGCTCCCCAGCACCAGAAGGAGCGCGACCCGAGCCGCTCGGCTGGGACACCGAGCGAGTCATGAGCCGACTGCCGAATCAACAAGCGCTGGTCAGACGCATCAACGCGCGCATCGATGGGTTTTACAACCAGGTCAAGCATGCGCAATACGGCGAACTTGGTTGTGCCCGGTTGCTCAGCACGAACCAAGTGTTCAGCCTGAACTGCAGCATCGACTACTCGACCAAGCTGCGACTGAACTACTCCGTGCCCACGGGCGCAGAGCTCGACATCGACACACTGCTTGCCGTGGCTGGCCCAAGGCTCATCCGCGCGGCTTCGGCGGCTTGCAGCAAGAAATACGGCAAACCCCGACCGGAAGCGTACGGCTTGTTCTCGAAGACGCCACTGAAGGTCGGGCGCGATGACCTCACGGAATTTGAGCTTCACTCGTCTTTCTTGCGTTTTCACACGGAACTGGAGCTGCAACTCGAAGGCGAAATCCCGAGCAAACGCACAGCAACCTGCGATGTCCCGCTGAAAGCTGCCGGTCTCAGCTTGGAGAAGCTCGCAGCAGTCCCAGCGCCCACGCCGTAGCGCGTCGCTCGACCCTTGACGTCACAAGACCGCTCGGAAACGCTGCACGGCATGTTGCGAAAGCTGTTCGCTTTGGCGCTGCTCGGGGCGCTGCCGTTACTGCTGAGCTGCAAGAAGTCGCAGAAAGAAACCTACACTGGCCCACCTGGCTACATGCACCTAGAGGCCAAGGTGACTCTCAAAACCACCAGCCTCACGCTAGTGGGTCTGATCAAGACTCACGGCCTGGATGAGTGCAACGCGCAACAGGCTGAGGTCAAAGCGGATGTCATCGGTGGCCTGCTGGACGAGTGCGAGGAGTGCCTCAAATCGTATACGTCGGAGTGCCTCGAGGAACCGCCCTACTTCTACGCGGCCACCTTCGACAACAAGCCGATCCACCAGACTTACCTCTCCACCAAAGAGGTACCCGAAACCAAGCTTCGAGATGAGCGCTTCGTGATTTTCGGTGTACCCAAGGCAGTAGCAACCAAGGTCTGCCAGGAGATGTGCCAGACCTATCGCACCAAGAACACGGGCATCGACGTGAGCTGCCACTGCATCGAATCCAGCAAGTGATGCCAGGTCGCGCTTGACTCGCATGCCCCACGCGGCTTGAGTTCGCATCCGTGAAGGAGTCCCAGCGGAAGTTCGTGTTGCTCTCGATCCCAGGCTCGGTTGCGTGGGGCTTCGTGATCGCTGGCTTCGCAGCGGACAGCAACACGCTGAAGGGGATCGGCGGCACGATCATGATCTCAATGGTCGTGATCGGCCTGACCATGAAGGCGATCGACGCGTCCAAGGAGAGCAAGGAGCGTCGCGAACTGCAGGCGCGAGGCGAACCGGGTACCGCCAAGGTGCTGAAGATCTCGAGCCGCGGAGGAGGTATCAACGATCACCCGTTGGTGCAGTTCGAGCTCGAGGTCACCTTCAAGGGCCAAACCTACCAGGGCCTGACCGAGGCCATCATCGACCAGCTGGCAATCCCGCGCATTCAGCCGGGCTGCGAAGTCAAAGTGATCGTCGACCCCGAAGATCGCTCGAGCATCCTGATCGATGCAGAGTTGACGCCCTACGGACATCACTGATGACCGCGCCACTGCTCGAGACCCGAGGACTGAGCAAGTCCTACGGTGACCGGGAAGTCGTGAGTCAGCTCGAGCTCACCTGCAACGCAGGCTCCGTGCTCGGGTTGCTCGGACCCAACGGTGCAGGCAAGACGACGACTCTACGCATGCTGTACGGCTTCATCGAGCCGGACGCTGGGGAGATCCGCTATCAAGGACGCGACTTCGCGAGTGAGCGAACCGCGCTGAAGCGCATCATCGGTGTCTGCACCCAAGAGGACACCCTCGACTACGACTTCAGCGTCGAACAGAACCTGCAAGTCTACGCTGGGTACTTCAACCCGCGCGTGCCCAACGTGAAACAGCGCGTCCAGCAGCTGCTCGAGCAGTTCGATCTGACGCAGTATCGCGACGCTTCACCTCACGCCCTGAGCGGTGGCTACAAGCAGCGCCTGCTCATCGCGCGGAGCATCGTTCATCACCCGGAGATCCTGTTCCTGGACGAGCCAACCACAGGCCTCGACCCAGCGGCGCGAGTTGCGGTGTGGGAGCTGGTGGATCAGCTGCGCAAGGCGGGCATGGGCGTCATCCTCACGACTCACTACATGGATGAAGCGGAGCGCCTGAGCGATCAGCTAGTGGTGCTACGCGAAGGGCGCGTCGCCGCGCGCGGACTACCCCACGAAGTGCTGGGCAGCCTGCTCGGAGAGCACGTGTTGACCCTACGCGCAGATCTCGAAGAGCGCGCCCAAGTGCTCGAGGTCTTGCAAGAGATGGGGCTACCGACCCACAAGGTCCTGAGCGACGTCTTGGCGCCCGTTACCGCGAGGCAACTTGCGGACATCAGCGAGCGCCTGCCCGACGTGCGCCTCACGGTTCGCCCACCGAACCTTGACGACTTGTTCCTGGAGTTGTCGCGCAGTAGCGGAGCCAAGAAGTGAAGTACTGGCTAGAGGTGCTGGACTGGCGCTCCCTCGCGGTGTTGCGGCGCAATGCCCTGGTGTACCTGCGCAACTGGCGCACGGCGTTCTTCCCGCCAGCGATGGAACCCGTGGTCTTCTTTCTGGCGTTTGGCCTGGGACTACAAGGCTACGTCGGCGAGCTCAATTACCACGGGGCAACGCTTTCCTATGCCACCTACGTGGCACCCGGATTGATCGCCTACACGGCCTTCGGCACTCCGTTCTACGAGTCGCTCTACTCAGCGTACGTGCGCATGTTCTACCAGAAGACCTGGGACGGCATCTTGGCCACCCAGGTCGAGCTGCCACACTTGGTTTGGGGCGAGATCCTCTGGGCCGGCGTGCGGGGCTTCATGAACTCGGCCATCGTGTGTGCGGTGCTCGCCGTCTTCGACCTGCTGGGCTGGGTCGACCTGCGCCTCGGGTGGCTCCCGGTGTTGCCCTTCCTGGGCATGCTGGCTGGCTTCTGCTTCTCCGCATTTGGCCTGATTTTCACGGCGATCGTTCCGTCCATCGATCACATGAACTACCCGGTGTTCCTGATCGGCATGCCCATCAGCCTGATCAGCAACACGTATTTCCCCCTCGAGCCGAAGCAGGCGTGGCTGCGCACCGTGATGCAGTTGAACCCTGTTTATCACCTCGCGGAAACGTCTCGTGGCCTCCTCGTACACGGAGACCCGGGTGGGCACCTGGTGTGGCTGATCGGTTGCACGAGCATCGGCCTCCTGGTGTTCTTCAGCATTGCCCACCATTTCACCCGCCGGCGCATGCTGGGTTAGCCGGCCAGAGCCTGATAGAGTCCGCCTATGGCGAGCTACCGTGACTTCCTCGACTTGAGCCCCGATGAGCTACGCAAGGAGCTCAGCCGCGGCTATCCCATCGACCCGGAGTCCCTCGACGACTTCGAGTACAAGGGCGTTTCCCTCGGCTTGCCTGGCATCGTGGAGCGGCTCACGTGGAAGAAGTTCATGAAGACCTTCCACCGCGACCCCGAGACCGGCGACTTGCGGGGCTGGAACGTGCGCATCGAGCAGTCACCCCTCGAGGACCCAAGCTGGGAACCCATGATCAAGAAGGGCGAGATCTTCAGCTTCGGTCACTACCAAGTCGTCTCCCTCGACGATTACGAGGTGCCCGGCCCAGCCCTGAACGGCGGCCTGATGATCGACTACAGCCTCGGTCAGAACAAGACCCTCGATTTCGTCAACCGCGTACGCGACCCGATCGTTGCCGTGGAGAAAGGCTCGAGCGACCTACTCCTCGGCTGGTCCTACATCGAGACCGGCCTCAAGAACGTCAGCACCCCAAGCTACTTCACCCTCGAGCGCCACCAACCGTTGAGCCATCGCGCAGCACCACCTCGTAGTCGCTAGGCGCCTGGCGCAGCGCGCGCGGAGTTCCAGGACGACCTCGCGGAAACGCCTCCGCGGCACGCCCCCAACCCAGTCACTAGGTATCAAAGTCCGTCCTCAGGGCTCCAGCAAAAAGCGCTCTCCAAGGCGCTGAAGCACACGATTTGGGCTCCAAAGCTCGCTTCTTCGGGGGTGAGGTCCGCCGGGCATGGTTCCCCATGGCGACTCAAGTCGCGGGTGCTAGTGCCAGCGCCTATGACCGATGTCTCTACCCCGCCAAGCGAGTCCATCGAAGTCATCCTGGAAAAGCTGGAGCAGTTCTTGCTCGCTCCCGCGAATGAGCGCCCGCAACGACCAGACATCCCTTGGCCTCCGCGTGTGGAAATGCTGAACGAGCATGGTGATGCGCTGGAGATGGTTCCAGTTCAACATTGAGCCACCAACTCCCGAGCCACCCAAGCCACCCAAGCAAAGCTGAGCGGGACCGCTCACCCATCGTATCCTCATGGATACGCCGCTCGCTTCCGGGAACGGAGATCGCAAGTTCCGCTCCAGAGCATGGCGCATTCTGCTGAGCGGCTGAATCCGTTTGCCGCGGAACGTCTCTCTGCCTCAGAACCAACGCAGGAGACACCCAGTGCCCAGATACAAGCTCGCGCCACGCAACAACCAATCGAATGCCCTCCGTTTCGCCACGCTTTCAGGCACGCTGCGCTGACACGTGCCCCTCGAGTGCCACAGCACCGGTCTTCCAAGTCTGCGATCCATCGCAAACCGCTCCGTCTGATTGCTTCGACGGAAGCTGCAAACCCTCAACCGCGGGGCCACCGGGGCTCTACTTCTGCCGGTAGCGCGAAGCTGCTCACCCTCTCCCCCAAACCCGCGGACAGCGGCGTCGACACCTGACAACGGCGTCGGTACAGCGGCCCGTCGGCAGCGGGCCGAGTTGTTCCACGCTGGAAAAGGCTCACCCACATCGGGTGACGCCTGGCGCCATTGAATTGTGTGAATTGGTACGGCAGTCTTGCAGAACTGATCGGCGGCTCCATAGTTGCGTGGACCTCTCACCCACTCCAAAGCCCAGGCCGCTCAGATGGACTTCTTGGCTGACTCCAACCCTGCCCTGCGCGCTTCGCCGCTTCGCGCCCGCCCTCGCGGGGAGCCGTGTGTGCTCATCGTCGAGGACGATCCCGCGGTAGCGCGGGCGATTCATCGGGTGTTGTCCAACGAACCCTGGAAGTTCCGCAGCGTGAAGAGCTGCGAAGAGGCTCGCACCCTGATCGCAACCTTGCCCTACTTCGACGTGGCGGTGATCGACATCCACCTGAAGGACGGCAGCGGGATCGAGGTGGGGCAGGAGTTGCTGGCGGCCGGGGCGATGGGCGAAGCCGTGATCTTCAGCGCGGATCTAGGGACGGACTCCGAGGACGCCCGTGCGCTCGGCACCTTCGTGCACAAGACGGAAGGCCCGGAGCGCCTGCGCGACGCAGTGCGTAGCGCCATGGATCGCGCTCGCTGACACTGCACTTGGCGCGCATTTCCGCAAGGTAAGCGGCTTGGGTCGGCGAACGGCGCATGCCTTGCGCGAACGCTCCAGGCGCTAGCGGGGGACGCGTGGCTCATCTGACGTCGGGCAATGAAGCTGCTAGGCTGACGCCATGACTTATTTGAGGTGGGGTTGGGCGGCTCTGACCGTCGTGGCGGGCTTGGCGCTGGTCGGCTGCGGAGGAGACTCCTTCAGCGGTGATGGTGGCAGCGGCGCATCCGGTGGTAGCGGCGCGTCCGGTGGCAGTGGCGCGTCCGGCGGCAGCGGTGCATCCGGTGGCAGCGGTGCGACCGGCGGCAGCGGCGCCTCAGGTGGCAGCGGTGCGACCGGCGGCAGCGGCGGAAACGTCTGGCAATGCGTCGAGGACAGGGACTGCGTCGAGGGTGAGTGCGTGGAGCTGGTCCCAGGTGGCTTTCGCGCTTGTGCCTATCCGGTTCCGCACGAAACCGAGTGCCAGGGCTCGGATCCACAATGCTGTGACGACAGCCAGTGCAAGGACGGTCAAGCCTGCCTGCTGGGCCCGCTGCTTCCTTTCTGCGGGGGCGCCTTCCCAGAACCAACTACCGTCTGCGCTGAAGACGAGTGTCGTGGACCCGAGAACTGCGACTTCGGTCTCACTTGCGTACCAGCCGGCGTATTCGGGCGGAAAATCGCCACCTGTATGCACCTCGGATGCACCCAAGACAGTGACTGCACCGCCGGCGACGGTGGCCGCTGCGCCGCTGTGGCCGACCCATGTTGCGGCGTCCAGAGCCTCACCTGTGTGTACCAGGGAGGTTGCTTCTCCCAGCAAGACTGCGGCGACGAGCAGCACTGCGAGCCTCAGAGCACCGGCGCGGTGTGCGTCGACGGTCCGGCGCTGTGCCCTGCCTGAGCGCCCTTGACCCGCGCTGAAACGCGGTCACACTCGGCGCGCGACGGCTGTTTGGCCGTTGCGCTCTAGCCTTCGAACGCTCGTCGAGGCTCAGCGACGGGCGTCGCGTTTGCACCCAGCAAGGTGCGGCGGGGCGTGCGCTCGTGTACGGCTCCTACTCCCTCCGGCGTGGGAAGGAGCAGGGGAACTCGCGATGCTATTTACACTGACCACGACTCATCAGCCGGCGACTGATCTCGGCTACCTGCTGGGCAAGCACCCGGACCGGGTGCAGAGCTTCGAGCTCGCTTCGGGGCGCGCACTGGTGTTTTTCCCGGAGGCTAGCCACGAGCGCTGCAGCGCCACCTTGGCCCTGGATGTCGACCCCGTGGGGCTGACACGAGACCGCACGGAAACATTCGACCTCGAACCTTACGTCAATGACCGCCCATACGTCGCGTCCTCCTGGCTCAGCGTGGCCATTGCGCGCGTCTTCAGCTCGGCGATGCAGGGCAAGTGCCGCGACCGCCCGGAGCTCGCTGGGGAGGCTCTCGATTTCGAAGTGGAGCTGCCTGTAGTTAGCTTGCGTGGGGGTGAGGGACTGCTGCGCGAACTGTTCGAGCCCCTGGGGTACCAACTCGAGGCCAGCGCCCTGGCGCTCGATCCCGTGCTCGCTGCGCGGGAACCGGAGGCCGAGGTGTGGCACGCCACTCGTTACTTCCGAGTGCAACTGCGGGGCAAGTTGCGCCTAGCAGAGCTCCTGAGCCACCTCTACGTCTTGCTCCCGGTGATGGACGACAACAAGCACTACTGGGTCGACGAGACCGAGGTGGAGAAGTTGCTCGCCCGCGGCGCTGGCTGGCTCGAGCAACATCCGCTGAAGGAGCGCATCACGAAGCGCTACCTCAAGCATCAACGCGGGCTCACCGCCCAAGCCATCGAGCGTCTGCAGCCTGACACGGAGGAGGCAACGGAAGTCCTCGACCCGCGCCACGCAGAGGCCGAGGAGCGCGCCCTGGAAGAGCTGGTCGGGCCACCCGAGCCACGAGCAGAGAAGCCCAAGCCGCTCGACGAGCAACGCCGCGAGGTGGTGCTCGAAGAGCTTGCAACCTGTGGCGCCGCGCGCGTGCTGGATTTGGGCTGCGGAGAAGGCAAGCTCCTGCGTCGACTGGCAAAGCAGAAGCAGTTCAGCCGGGTCGTGGGTTGTGACGTGAGCCTGCCGTCGCTGATCCGTGCGGCAGAGAAGTTGCGCATCGACCCGGACGCCGTGGATCGCCATGACCCCGAGGCGCGGGTGAACATCCTGCAGAGCTCCCTGTGCTACCGCGACGCACGGCTGCGGGGTTTCGACGCCGCGTGCCTGATCGAGGTCATCGAACACCTGGACGCGAACCGCCTGGGCGCGCTGGAGCACAGCCTGTTCGCCGACGCCAAGCCCCAATGCGTGCTCGTGAGCACGCCAAACCGCGAGTACAACGTCAACTTCCCGGGGCTGGCAGACGGAAAGCTACGCCACCGCGACCACCGTTTCGAGTGGACCCGGGGCGAGTTCCAAGCCTGGGCCACGTCCGTTGCCGCACGGCATCAGTACAGCGTGCGCTTTCGCGACATTGGCCAGCTGGATCCGGCGCACGGCGCCCCGACTCAGCTTGCGGTGTTCACCGCAACTCAGGAGGCAGCATGCAACTAGAGCTACCGGATCTCAGCCTGGTGGTGCTGGTCGGCGCCTCGGGCTCAGGCAAGTCGAGCTTCGCCGCGCGGCACTTTCTCGCAACGGAGGTCGTGTCTAGCGACGCGTGCCGCGCGATGATTTGCGATGACCCTAACGACATGACGTCGACTCACGGCGCGTTTTCGCTGTTGAACGAGATCGCCGGGCGGCGCCTGAGCGCGGGCAAGCTGACCGTCGTCGACGCGACCAGCGTGCGCAAGGACGACCGCAAGGAGCTGTTGCAGCTCGCGCGGCGCCACGACGTGCTGACAGTCGCTCTGGTGTTCGATCTGCCTACGAATGTGTGCGTGAAGCGCGACGCGGAGCGTGGCCAGATCGCGCCCGCGGTCGGTGCGCGCCGCGCCGTGGGACCCCAAGTGATTCGCCGCCAGCAGGCCGCGCTACGCCGTGATCTGCGCGGCCTGCGCAAGGAAGGCTTCCACAGCGTCTACAAGTTCAAGACCGCGGAGGAAGTCGACTCCGTGGCGCTCAGCCGCGTGCCGCTGTGGTGTAACCGTCAGCAAGAGCTGGGGCCATTCGATATCATCGGCGATGTCCATGGCTGCTACGCAGAGCTGGTGCAGCTGCTCGGAAAGCTAGGCTACGAGCTCAGCGAGGGAGCTATGGGCTTCAGCGTCAAGAGCCCAGTGGGACGCCGACTGATTTTCCTCGGGGATTTAGTCGACCGCGGTCCCGCGAGCCCTCAGGTGCTCAAGTTGGTGATGCACCTGGTTGGCACCGGTCAGGCGCTCTGCGTTCCGGGTAACCACGACGTCAAGCTCACGCGCTTCCTCCAGGGCAAGCAGGTGAAGCTGCGCCATGGCTTGGAGCAGACGGCGGAGCAGCTCACCCATGAGAGCGACACCTTCAAGCAAGAGGTGCTGAGCTTCGTCCAGAAGCTGGTGAGCCACCAAGTACTGGACCGGGGCAAGCTGGTGGTGGCCCACGCCGGGATGAAGCAGGCCTTTCAGGGCCGCGCATCGGGCCGGGTACGCGAGTTCGCGCTGTACGGTGAGACCACGGGCGAAGTGGACAGCTTCGGGCTCCCGGAACGTGTCGACTGGGCGCAGGATTACCGCGGGGATGCGATGGTCGTGTACGGGCACACCCCGGTGCCCCGCGCGGAGTGGATCAACCGCACCATCTGCATCGACACGGGCTGCGTGTTCGGAGGCAGCCTCACGGCGCTGCGCTACCCGGAGCGTGAGCTGGTCAGCGTGCGCGCAGCAGAGGTGTACTACGAGCCTACGCGGCCTCTCGAGCGACCTCGAGAGGACCGCCCGGAGCGGGTGCTCGACCTCAGCGACTTGTTCGAAGCGGGTCACAAGCGCAGCAAGCCGGTGTCGACCCAGTTCGGCTTTTCAATCAGCGCTGGGCGTGCACAGGTCGCCCAGGCGCTGGAAGAGATCAGCCGCTTCACCGTCGATCCACGCTGGCTGATCTACCTGCCTCCGACCATGTCGCCGTGCGAAGCCGCCAGCGAAGGGCCGTTGCTCGAGGGGCCAGCACAGGCGTTCGACTACTTCCGTCGCGAGGGGGTGAGCCACGTCGTTTGCCAGGAGAAGCACATGGGCTCGCGCGCTATCGTCGTGCTTTGCCGCAACCTCGAGACCGCACAGCAACGCTTTGGAGTAGATCCGAGTCTTGGTGTCGTCTACTCCCGCAGTGGACGGAGCTTCTTCAAGCACGCCGAAACGGAGCAAGCGTTGCTCGAGCGGCTGCGCCAGGCAGCGGACGCGTGCGGCTTGTGGCAACGCTTTGACACGGACTGGCTCTGCTTCGACTGTGAAGTCCTCCCGTGGACGCACAAGGCGAAGGAGCTGGTGCGCGACCAGTATGCAGCGGTGGGTTGCGCAGGTGAAGCGGCCTTGGCCGCGATGAATCAGCGTCTAGCTCAGACCGCACAGCGGCTAGCACAAGCACAGCGCCTCGGGTCGCTTGCTCCGAATGAGGCAGCAGCGCGTGAACGCGGTACGTCGGGCAGCCTGCTGGATCTACAGTCGGCGGTCAGTCACTTCGCGGCTCGTGAGCGCAGCGTGGCGGGCTTCCGCGCTGCTTACCGTCAGTACTGTTGGCCGAGTGACGGACTTGAAGGAGTCGAGCTTGCACCATTCCATCTCTTGGCGACGGAAGGCCAGGTGCACAGCGACAAGTCGCACGTATGGCATATGCGTCTCCTCGGGGAACTGGTCGATGCCGATCCTAAGCTGTTACGTAGCACGCCTTACCGAGTCGTTGAGTTGACTCCCGACGAGGAGTCAGAGGACCTCACCCCCAAGACCGACCCGGAACTCACCGACGTCGCGACAGTGTCAGAAGCGGACGCCAGCGCTTGGTGGACGGAGCTCACCGGTCAGGGTGGCGAAGGCATGGTCGTCAAACCGCTCCACTGGCTCAGCAAGCGCGGCGCGGACTACGTGCAGCCCGCGTTGAAGTGCCGCGGCCCCGAATACCTGCGCATCATCTACGGGCCAGAGTACCTGATGCCGCAGAACCTGGAACGCATGCGCGGTCGGCGCCTACGCCACAAGCGGGGCCTGGCGCTGCGAGAATCCGCGTTGGGACTCGAGGCGCTGAGTCGCTTCGCCAAGCGAGAGCCCCTACATCGGGTTCATGAGTGCGTGTTCACGCTGCTCGCGCTGGAGTGCGAGCGAACGGATCCGCGACTCTGACACATATCCCCACGGTACTGTTTCGTTCCTCAGCGCACTCGGTTGGCGCTAGTTCACCGTGGGGAACTCGCTTGCTCGGCGTCAGCCCGCGGGGGGCATCATCGAGCGGCTCGTCCAGCCATGGTGGACCCGCAAGATCTTCAGCGTGCGGCGGAGTGGCTCCGCGGCGCCCCACAGGAGCTGGTCACCCACAGTGAACGCACCCAGGTAGTCAGGCCCCATGCGCAGCTTGTGCAAGCGGCCTACGGGTACCTTCAGCGTGCCGTTCACCGCCGCAGGGGTCAGCCGCGCAAGGCTCGCTTCCTTGGTGTTGGGGACGACCTCCACCCAGTGGTTGCCCTCCTGGATCACACTCTCGAGCTCGTCGAGAGGCACGTTCTTTTTGAGCTTGATGGTCAGCGCCTGGGAGTGGCACCGCATGGCGCCGATCCGCACGCAGATGCCGTCCACGGGGATCACCGGATCGTTGCCGAGGATCTTGTTCGACTCGACGTGGCCCTTCCACTCCTCACGGGTGTCCCCACCGTCCATCAAGCGATCGATCCAGGGGATGAGGCTGCCTGCGAGCGGCGCGCCAAAATTATCCGTCGGGAAATAATCAGCGAGCAGGGTCTGACTGACTTGCTTGTCGAGCTCGAGGATCGAACCCGCTGCGTCCTCTACCTGCGGCTTCGCGTCCATCCCGATTTGGTACATCTGCGCCACCAGCTCACGCATGTTCTGCGCGCCAGCTCCCGAAGCCGCTTGGTAGGTCATTGAGCTGATCCACTCGATCCAGCCGCGCTGGTAGAGCCCGCCCATGGCCATCAACATCAGGCTGACCGTGCAGTTGCCGCCGATGTAGTTCTTGACTCCGCTCTGGATGGCCTTGTCGATTACCGTACGGTTAACCGGATCGAGGACGATGACCGAGTCATCGTCCATCCGCTTGGTGCTTGCAGCATCGATCCAGTAGCCATCCCAGCCGGCCTTGCGCAGCTCGGGCAGCACCTTCGACGTGTAGTCGCCCCCTTGGCAGGTGATGATCGCCTGCTGCTCCTTGAGCGTGCCCACGTCGTATGCGTCAGCGAGCGCACTGGTGTTGGGTCCGATGTCGGGTCCCGGCTGGCCAACCTGCGACGTCGAAAAGAACTTGGGTTCCAAACCCTCGAAGTCGCGTTCCTTCAGCATGCGCTCCATCAACACGGAGCCCACCATGCCTCGCCATCCAACCAGTCCGACCCGAGTCAGTGCCATGGCTGACGCTTAGCAGAGACAGCGAATCGGATCACGAAAACCGTGACGCCAATGACGACGTTTCAGGTGGTTCCACTCACGCTGCGATCGGCACCAGGGAAAGTCTCCCTGCTCCCTTGAGGGTTGGGGGTGAGGACAGCCAGCTCAACCCCTTGGCTCAACTTCAAGGCAAGGAACTAGGGAAGCACCCGGAAGCAGACATCATCGATGAAGAAGCGCGCGTTCGGATCGAAGTCGATGTTCAGGGTTAGCCGGCTTGAGTTGCTGGGTTGGTCGACGGTCAATGGGCCGTATTCCACCCAGGCGCTGTTCTGCGGCATCTCGACGACGGTTGTTCCACTGATGTACATGAAGTCATTGGTGAAGAAGTCGAAGCTCAGCGCCGGCCGCCCACCACCCTGAGCCACAATCCGCGCGGAAAATGTAACCTCGAGCCTAGCGCCAGTGTCCACGGAGATCTGATTCGTCCCGATACCCGCGAAGTATGGATTGCCCCCCGTGACGGACATCGTGTCGATCAGCAGCGAGCGACTGCCGCTCCGATGGTCGATGTCTGTCGACTCCCAGATCAGCCCACTGCCCTGCTCGTAGATCACCTGCCACCCCGAAGGATGGTTGCCTGCACCGACGAGCTCGAAGCTGGCGTTCGGGGCCAGCGTTGGACAGGTCAGGATGCCGCCGCTGCCACCTGAACCGCCGCTGCCACTGGTACCCGCAGCTCCGGCGCTGCCGCCCACGCCGGCTGTACCGCCCGACGCGCCGCCAGTCCCGCCGCTCGAGGCACCGGAAGCACCGGCGGTGCCGCTTGCGCCACCAGCCATGCTGCCGCCAACCGCACCGCTTCCAGAGCCCCCATCGCCGGAGCTCCCTCCGTTCGCGGCGACTCCGGCGGCGCCTCCGCTGGAGCTACCGCCCGTGCCACCACTGGCGTTCTTTCGCGGCGTCAGCTGATCGGGAAAGACCGAGCAAGCAGTCAGCGCGCACAAGCCAACCAGACCAAGATACCGCACGAAACTGCAGTCTATCACGCTTGGCCCTTGCTAGCCTCCTCTGCCGATGGCGGAAGACCCAAGTCGGGACGAGGACTCAGCGGAGAGGCCTGAACAGGCGTCCTCCAGCACAGCCGAAAGCGAGCGATCGACCAAGACAGCAAGCGGGACTGCCGCCGCTGAGCTGAACCCGTACGCGCCTCCGAATTTGGGGGAGCTGAACCAGGGCGGCGAGGATGGTTCGCTCGCTCCCCGCGACGCCCGGCCGTTCACCACGGTGGCGGTGGGCATCGCCACGTTCCTCGGCAGCGCCCTGGCGGGGACGATTCTGATGTACCTGTCGCTAAGTCGAATGGGACGCGCGGCGGAGGCGCGCCGCGCGGCGCTGCTTGGTGGCGGCCTGACGCTCGGCACGCTGGTGGCCGCACTGGTGCTGCCTCCGGGAATCGGCAACGTCGTACCCATCGCCGTGACCATCGGCATCGTGATGCTCGCACGCCAGATGCTCGATCCCGTCGTCATGCCACACTTGGCAAGAGGAGGCTCCAAGGGCTCAGGTTGGCTCGTCGCCGGTGTGACGGTCGGCTCGGCAGTAGCCGTGTTCGGGGCGCTGATCGGCCTCAGCGAAGGCTTGGACATCAGCGCAGACGACTATGTGGAGAGCGCCCCAGGTCACCGGGTGGTCTATGAGCGGGGCGCAACCGAAGGCGAGGCGCGCCAAGTCGCCGAGGTGCTCGAGACCAACGGAGTCTTTCCTCCGGGCAGCAAGGCAGAGGTCGTGCTGCAACGCAAAGGCACGGGCCTGCAGCTGCAAGTCGTGCTCGGCAGCAACTGGAAGGATCCCTCGGTCATCTCCTACTACACCGCCCTCGCGGGTCAGCTCTCGACTCGAACCGGCCGCAGCCCCTTCGAGATCCTGCTGTGCAATGAGTTCCTGCTGACCAAGCAGAAGGTCTCGAGCTTGGGCCCGTGACATCGAAGCTCAACCGGGCTTCTGCGCCGTGATGATGGGCACCTGCCACAGGACGTACTGAGCCGGATCGTTCACGAAGTCGATCATGGCCTGGAAGCACTCGCGAACTTCAGCTGGGCTGCGTTCCGTCGCGGTCGCTAGCGGCTCGGTGTAGCCATCACGCCATGCCTGGAAGATCCCCGCCAGTACCTCGCGGGGTACGCGCTCGGTGTCGACGGTCACGAAATCAACGCGAGCGTCCGTCAAGCCGCACGCCCGCACCAGCCCCAAGCTGTGGCGTCCGACCCGGCCGTCACACTGGATACTGGTCAAGTAGGGCAGCGCCACGTCCACCCAGAAGCGATCCAGATTCGGCCGGCCAGGCACCAAAGGCATGTGGAGCATGCCGTAGTCCTCGCTCAACAAATGAAGGTAGCCCCCGGGACGGATTACCCGGCACAGCTCGGCGAGCATGCGCGGGAAGTCGGGCACAGCCTGGGAGACATGGCGACAAACCACCAGCTCGAAGCTGTCGTTACCGTACTCGAGCGCGAACGCGTCTGCCTCGCGGAAACGCACTCGAGAGGCGAGGTCCGGAAAAGCAGTCAGCCGTGCCTCAGCGATCGCCAGGTTGCCAGGCAGGATATCGATGCCCTCGAGCTTGGCGTCGGGATAGCGCTGCGCGAGTCGTATGGTGATCTCTCCAGTGCCACAGCCCACATCGAGCGCACGAAAAGCACCCGCGAGTTCATAGCGCTCGAACAGCCGCTGCTCCGCCGGCCAGATCGCTCTGGCTTGGAAACCAAGGTTCCGCGCCATCGACTCGTCACCCATTTGGGCGGCTTGGGGATTCGTGCTCATCGTGGCGCAAGCATGTACGCAGCAACTTCGAGAGCAAGCCTCAATGCGTGACGTTCAGCCAACAGCGAGTGCCCTCACGCGGTTCCAAGACTCTCGCTAGCCAGCGTCCCGAGAGCCTGGCAACGTGTCGGGCATGAGCGCGCGGATTCAATCCACTGGAGCTTACCTTCCCGAGCGTCGGCTCAGCCGGGCAGAACTCGAAGCAGGCGGACTGAAGGCACCGCGAGGTTTGAACGAGCGGCGAGCAGCGGGTGCGCATGAACGCGCAGTGTTCATGGCCGAGCAAGCCCTGAAGCAGGCTTTGGCGCGAGCAGAGCTCGACCCCCGAGAGATCGACTTCGTGATCGCGTTCTCAGGCATGGGGGACTGGGACTTCCCAAAGGACGTGAACCTGCTCCCTGGCAAGTTGGGACTCGAACATGCAGCGTGCTGGACTCTGGACACCGCCTGCGCAAGCTTCATCTCAGCCCTCAAGTGTGCCCACGCGCTGATCGCGAGCAAGCTGCAACACCGCATCGCCATCGTCACCAGCATGAGCTGGTCGAGCCGAGGCATCGCGGATGGCACCAACAACACGAGTCTGGGTGATGGCGCGGCGGCTGTGATCGTGGAGGGTGGCTTTGATGAGACCAGCCTGCTCGGTGTGCGTGAGAAAACCGACTCGAGCGCGTTCGACTTCGTGACGCTGCCCTCGAGCCACGCGCGTGGCGAGCTCACGCATTTCGAGTTCTCGAGCGATCCGCGGTATCGCGACTACTTCATGCAAGAGGCCCTGAGCGTGCCGCGTGAGCTGTTCGGCGAGAGCAACCTCTATCCCGAGGACATCGATTGGTTCATCCCCCATCAGGCGAACCTGGGCATGATGGAGCGCTGGGCAGAGGCCTTGGACATCCCCGCGAAGAAACTCCTCACGACGTTTGATTCCGCAGGGAACCTGTCCGCGGTCAACATCCCGCTCACCCTGGATCACTTCGTGCAAAGTGGGCACGTCCAGCGCGGTCAGAAGCTGCTGTTCTTCGCGCCCGGTGCGGGTATGCACCTCGCGGCGATGCTATGGCAGTACTAGAGGGTGTTTTTCAACAGCGGGCTACGGAGCCTTGCTTTCGGACTCACGCACGGTGGCTTTGGTCACCCAGATTGCCATGCCCGCAGCTAGCGCAGTCGTGATGCTGAACACGGCAGGCACCAAGCTCGGCACGGCTGCGGTGATGACCAACCCTGGGATCAGCGGGACCAGCATCCACATCAGGTTCCGGTTCAGCGTGAGCGAGACGACGGCAACCCCAAGCACCATGAGCAGCTGGTCGTGGACCAAGATGGTGTAGGGCTCCGTCCCGAGCGTCCATCCGATCAAGCGGTCCGCGAGCATCCCGAGCAGCACCAGCATCAGCGTTCCCATCAAGCGACGGTTGAATGCGTTGGTCAGCAGCGCCTTCCTCGCACCAAACAGCCAGCCTCCGACGACGAGGTTCATCCCAATCGAGAGCTGCACCATTCTGGCGTGAGTGAGCTGGCGGCCGCTCGCCACCAGATAGAGACCGAAGACCGAAAACACCACCCCCGCAACCCCGAGGTACACGGCGCCCCGCAGGCGCTGACGGGAAGCCACGTTGGCGTCCAAGTCAGCGGCCATTCGCTGCAGCTCAGCGGTCCGCTCAGCAGCCGCCGCGAGCTGCCGCTCCAGGCCCTGAACCTGCTCTTCGAGTTCCGGGGGAGCCTCCTCGAGCTCCGCGAGCCAGGTGCGGGCACGGCGCGCGTCACGCGTCAGGACCTCTGCCTGCACCAATCGCACGAGGCATTCTCGTTGACCCGCCAACGCGAGCTGATTTTCGCCCCATATTTCGAGCGCTTGGGCAAAACCGAAGCGCGCCACGCTGAGCAGCTCGCTGACTTCGCGTAGGGAGGCCGGCGCTAGTGTACGGCCACGTTGGGAGTCGTTGGCGAGTCGAGCCTCTGCGGTTTCCACCCGGATTTGTGCCTCGCGACTCAAGCGCACTGACGTTTGGTGCCTGAGGAACGTACGCAGAGCAGCGCGCAGCTCTTCCGCGTTGGCAAAGCGCTTGCTTGGGTCCCGCGCAGTCGCGCGATTGGCGATCTGCGCCAGCTCTTCGGGTATGCCTTCATCATACTGCACGAGTGGCGATCGCTCGGCCGCATCCAAGACGTCTTGCAGGCTGCTGCCTTGATGGCGGTAGCTGGCCGTTAGCACCTCGTGCAGCGTGGCCCCAAGCAGGTACACATCAGTCCGCTCATCGATGGGACCGCCTCGCACCATCTCCGGCGCCATGTACGCCGGGGTCCCGGCGAGCCCAAGGCCCGGTTGGCCGGCCTCGAGCTGCAGCGCGATCCCCCAGTCGACCAAGTACACCTCACCGAAGCGCCCGAGCATCACGTTTTCGGGTTTGATGTCCCGATGCAAGATGCGGCGACTGTGCGCGAAGTGCACCGCCTCGCACACCCGCGCCAAGATCTCCAGATGGGCGGCTCGGCGGGCCTCCACATCAATTTCCTCGCGGTTATCTGAGACCCAATCCGCCCAGGCTTCGTGCTCGGGGTCGTGGATCAGCGTGGCCCATTCGACCCCCTCGATGCGCTTCATCACCACCACCGGACGCCCCGCTTGGTCGAGAGCCAGCGAGTGTACGGGCACGATTCCAGGGTGCTCGAGCTTGCCGGTGATGACTCCCTCGTGAATCAGCTGCTGACTCACTTCGGCTGACGCGGAGGGCTTGCTGGTCTTGACTGCTACTTCCCGCTGCAGCGAGCGTTGGCGCGCCAACAGCACGCGCCCCATGCCGCCTTCTCCCAGTAGTCCAACGAAGTGCAGATCGATCTCGCTGCGACCCTTGAGGCTCTCTAGGTCCGTTTCCCCGAGGCTCACCGAAATGCGCGGCAGGCTCTCCGCCGCGCGCGTGGCCTCCGCAACCAACGGCACGGTGGCACCGAAGCCCTCTGGGCGAATGGTCGTCGCCTGGGCCGTAGCACGCAGCCCAGGCGGAACACCGTCGAGTCTCCGCGTCCGCTGCGGCTCATCCCCCATGACCCGCTAGCTTACAAGTCTTCAGCCCAGGTCCAGCGAATTCCCAGCTGCCCGAAGTCCCCGCCCTTGATCCCCAGCTCATCTGGGCTGAACAGCACCGGCACGAAGTTCCCACGCGCCTCCAGATCTTGGAAGATCCGCATGCGCAGCAAGATCCCGCCGCGAACCGTGTCGGTTTCGCGATCTGGATCCCTCAAATACTCGCCCACGATGCCGATCTTCAGGGCCCCCGCCTCGTCGATGGGGAACACGTAGCCCAGTTGCTGACGGAAGATCCAAGGAGCCTTCGCCACGATCCTGAGCTGCTCCGTGTAGACGTACTGGTCGCTGGGCACGCCGGTCATGTAAGTGAGCGCGCTCTCGCTCAAGATGTAACCTGGACCCACGATGGGGGAGAGGGTGAGTTCGGTCTCCCACGCGAGGTAGCGCGCGGGATCGCCGTCCGAAAACTCGATGTCACGACGATTGTACTGTTCCTGGATCGGCAGGAACGACTTGCGGAACGAGTAGAGGTAGCGAAGACCCGCTCTCAAGTTTACGGGGGGCAGAGCCAGGCGCACGCCGCCGTAGCCACCGGCAGCCGTTCCGCTAACTAGCGGGTTGGCGTCAACGCCTACCCAGCTTCCCCACGGATTCCCATAGCCAACCGAGCCGCGTGGCCGGAGGTACTGATAGCCAATGTCGACCGCAGTCGAAACGAAGGCGCTTGGCTCGCGATCGGGGTCTCGCGGACCAAGAGGGACTCCGACTGGCGCCGCAGGCGTGGGCGCGCCATCGGTGCCGCCAAGCGGCTGGGCGTGCACGAGCGCTGGAACGCATACCACTGCGACCGCGAGCGCGACCGCGTCGCGCAGGGGCTTCAAAACGACCCCCACAGTCCGACGCCGTTGGGCATCGGAATCAAGCGCACCTCGATCTCCTCGGCGCCAAGCCCTGGCCCTTCCTGATTGCTCTTGCGGTAGTGCAACACCAACGGCACCGCGATGCCGACCCCCGTACCCACCAAGGCGCCAGTCAACACGTCTGAGAGGTAGTGAAAATCGGAGACGATCCGCAGCGTGCCTACGGCACCCGCAACCGCGAAGCCTCCCAAGCAAGGCGCCCAAGCGTTGCCCTGACCGTAGATGGGTAGCTGGGTATGATGCACGCAGTTCACGGCGGCGGCGGCGAAACTGGCGGACGTGTGGCCACTGAAGAAGCTGCGATAGCGGTTGTCATCGACGCAGTCCGCGGTGTTCGGGTCCAGGTCGGTACCGCAAGTGCGCCCGTATGGCCGCTCACGGCCGGTAGCGAGGTTTGCGAGTGACTGGATTGCGAGGGTGAACGAGATCGCCTCCAAGTCGATCAGCGCCGTTTGCACACCGACGTCGGGGCTGTCTCGATACCACGAGGAAACAACTAGAGAGTCGATGAGCAAGGGATAGCTGACGGCCAGGGTCAGCCCCAAGTCGCTCATGTCCTCCGCCCGCTGTCGCCAGTGCCCACCGGGGGCGCGCAACAAGTCTCGTGCGGACTCGTCGAAGCCAATGTGACTCGTGTATGGCTCCTCTGCGTTAGGGCCGATAGCGTACGCCGTCACGAACGTCATCAAGGCGATACCGGTGAGCACACCGTTACCGACCGTGTACCGCTTCCAAGCCTTATCCCAGACCAGGGAGTCACCCCCTCCACGCTCGAACTTGCCAGAGCCGGGGCGCACTGTTTCCTCGGGGTCTTCCTCCGGTGCGGCGGAGGGCGGTGAGTTGCTGCGAGGCGCCTGGGTCGCTCCAAGCGTGAGGCTGCGCGTCGGGGCGGCGACTGCTGAGCGCGCCTCTCCCCCCAAACAAGCAAACAGGGCGAGCAGGCCAGCGACGCATCGCCCGGATGATCCCCGCGGCAAAACCCCGGACGCCAGAGAACGTCGGTCCGCGGCTGCCCCAGGGTGCGGTGTGGAGCGCGTAAGACGTCTAAGCAACGCTGAAATCCGATTCGAAGGTCTCAAGCACGATTCGCAGGAGCATCCCACATCAGTGCACGATCGCCGCGCGAAACTCATGCGTGTGCACGTCCCATACCGAGGGCGTCTGGACTCTGAGCCATGCGCTCTCCGATGCGGAAAGCCATCTCCAACGCTTGTCGATAGTTCAGCCGCGGGTCGCAACGGCTCACGTAGTTTTGGTCCAAATCGGCCTCACTGAGCCCTCCTCCGGTGCACTCCGTCACATCTTCGCCGGTGAGCTCGAAGTGGACGCCGCCAAGCCGCGAGCCCAGGGATTCGTGCACATCGAACGAGTGCTGAACCTCATGCAAGATGTCGTCAAAATTGCGCGTCTTGATGCCCGACGAGGTCGCGTGGGTGTTGCCGTGCATCGGATCCGAGATCCAAAGCACGCGGCGACCGTCCCCCTGAATCGCCTTCACCAGGGCGGGCAGGGCCTCACTCACGCGCTGAGCGCCCATGCGAGTGATCAACACGATTTTGCCGGGCTGATCTTCGGGATTCAGACGGTCGAGGAGCCGCCGCACCCCATCGGCATCTGCGCTAGGGCCTAGCTTCACGCCAACCGGATTCTCGATGCCGCGGAAGAACTCCACGTGCGCCCCGTCGAGGTCGCGGGTGCGTTCGCCAATCCACGGCAGGTGGGTCGTCAGGTCGTAGTAGCCGCGGTGATGCTCCGCGAGGCGCGTCTGCGCAGCCTCGTAGTCGAGACTGAGTCCCTCGTGGCTCGTGTAGAAATCGACCCGGGTGAGGTCGCTGACCTTCGCCTCACCGAGCGCCTCCATGAACCGCAAAGCCTCTGCGAGTTGCTGGGTGGTGCGCTGATAGCTCGCCTTGAGCTCCGCGGTCACATCATCTCGTTCCATGAACGAGAGATCCCAATACTCGGGATGGTGCAAATCGGAGAAGCCGCCACTACCCAGCGAGCGGATGAAGTTGAGCGTCAAGGCCGCGTGCCAGTAGGCCTCGATCAGGAGCTTTGGATCCGCACGGCGAGCATCCGCATCAAATTCGGGGCGATTGACCAAGTCACCGAAGTAGCTCGGCAGCTCGGTCCCATCTCGCACCTCCAGGGGCTTTGAGCGAGGCTTCGCATATTGCCCGGCGAAGCGACCAACCCGCACCACTGGGCGCTTGCCAGCCTGGATCAGCACGACCGACATCTGCAGAAGGATCTTCAGACGATTCGTTATAATATCCGCCCGGCAATCTTCGAAGGTCTCCGCGCAGTCTCCGCCCTGGAGCAGGAAGCGCTTCCCAGCCTGGGCGTCAGCGATTTCGCGCTTCAAACGCTCGATCTCCCACGGCGTGACGAGCGGAGGTAACCGCTCGAGCGTCTGCACCACACCGGTCAACTGCTCCGGGTGCTCGTACGGAATGCTCTGAGATCGCGGGAACGCTCGCCACGAATGCGGCGCCCAAGTCGGAGGAATCGACTTCGAGGCCTTGTCACCGGGGGAGTTCATGGGCCGGGGAGTCTGACACGCAACGGGCGCTGACGAGGCGCCAAAGGGTCAAAGAGCGCCGTAGCGACGGAGTTTTGCCCGCAACGTGGTGCGAGGCAGGCCAAGAAGCCTAGAAGTCTTGCTCAGATTCCGCCCCGACTCCTCGAAAGCGGACAGAATCAGGTCGCGTTCGATGTCCCGCAGACCGCTGTTCTCCGACAGCAGGCCGCGCACACGCTCGCCGCTCAAGAGCACTGGTGGGTTGACGCTCGGCCGCCTGCTTGGGCGCTCCTCTGATACCTCTTGGGAGCTTCCTGGGGCGTAGCGTTGGAGCTGCGCCATCGCCGCGCGCACGGTCGGTGCATCGATGACGTTGCCACCGCACAAGATGGCCGCGTGGTCGAGGGTCGACCGCAGCTCGCGCACATTGCCTGGCCAGCTGTGCTCTCGCAGCGCGGACAAGGCCTCTCCAGCAATACCGCAGCCGCGAATGCCCTGGCGCTCAGCGAAGCTATCTACGAAATGTCGCGCGAGAACCTCCACGTCCTCCAGGCGCTCGCGGAGTGGTGGCAACACGATGGTGAAGCCTGCGAGTCGGAATTGCAGGTCGAGCCGCAGCGAGGAATCGTCACTCCCGAAACCGCGATTCGTGGCGCTGATCACCCGCGCCTTGAGCGGAACGCTGGTGTTCGCGCCAATGCGTCGGAACTCTCGCGTCTCGAGCGCACGGAGCAGCTTCGGTTGAAGCTGGGGAGGCATCTCTCCGACCTCATCGAGAAAAACGGTACCCGAACCCGCAGCCTCGAGTAGCCCGACGCGGGCCCCACGGGCGCCAGTGTATGCCCCCGCCTCATGTCCGAAGAGCTCACTCTCGAATAGTTCCGCGGGGATCGCTGCGCAGTTGATGGCCACGAACGGGTCGCGGTCACCGCTCGCTAGCTGATGCACTGCCTCGGCCACCAGTTCCTTGCCGGTTCCTGTCTCACCGAGGACCAACACGGAAACATCACGGAAACGCGCGACGCGACGGATCTGCTCTTTGACCCGGCGCACGGCAGGCGTGTCGCCGAGGATCTGCTCAGCCGCATCGCGGATCCACGCGCGGCGCGGCAACACCTCTTCGATGCGATCGAGGAGTTCGCCCCGTCGAGCGGTTGGTACACAATACAAGCGCAAGCCGGAACCTTGCTCGGGCAGACGCTCCTGCAGCAAGAGCAGCCAGTCGTCGGGGCCGAGTTCCATACCCGCCAACGTCGGCTCCTGACGGGCGTCGAGCAAACGGCACTCGACCAGCCGGACTTCGAAGTCGCGCGCACCGAGCAGTCGCGTTGGCCCAACCGACGTGTCGATCCCCGCACCACAGCGCTGCGCCATCGCGCTGACCTGCTCAATCAGGTCTTGGTCTCGGGTGGCCAGAGCTATCCGCATGGCAATAACAATCAGAATGTCCCAGAGTTGGACGGGGTCGGCCATGGGCCGCTTTCCCGTCGCGTGGGTCACGATTCACCCCTCAGGGTGACAAATCGCTACACCACCCACCTGGGGTCCCCCAACTTTTGAGAGGATATTCGCTCGCTTGAGAGAAATGTAGCCCGGAAAGCCAAGCCCAAACGCGTGGGTGTCCCGGATCGCGAGGTGGCTGGCTCCCAAAACGCGCATTCCTGCAAAGTCAGACGAACGGCCGTCGCCGGGAAAGCTTGAGCGCTGAACTCCGTACCCGCCTCCAATGAAGGCACCGTCGCGAGTTGGCTAATAGGCAGCCCGTCTGACCAATGGCGCCTTTCCCAAGCCAAACGAAACGCTGACACTGAGGCGTGCCTTTACGTGAACGTTAGCTTCGTCACTCTCCGCATACAGCATCGCTTCTGTAGTTGCGGATCAGGGTGGGCCAGGGCAAATAGAAACAGATGTTGCGGGTCCTGCTGCTCGAAGACGAACCGGTGATGCGCCGGGCGATCAGTCGCGAGCTGAGCAGGCGGGGCTACAGCGTCACGGAGGCGCCGTCGGCGACCGCGGCGCTGGGCTGCACCGGCCCTTACGACTGTGGCGTCTTTGACATCGTGCTGCCTGACGGGGACGGAATCGAGGTCGCGGAAACGCTGCTTCAGTCCGGTGCCGTAACGTGTGCGGTTTTCTACAGCGGCACCTCGGACGAACGGATCTGGCTGCGCGCGTCAGACGGCGGCGTCTTCGTTCACAAGGACGCGGGGGTTCAGCGGCTCGCTGACGAGCTGGATGGCCTCGTCTCTCCGCAGAGCGTCAAGACCTCCAGTTCTGGCTGATCCTGACGACGTCGCGGGAGAATCACCACCGTGTCGAGCTTGCGCCGATGATCGACGCGTGAAAGGAAGCCTGGATGCGCGAGGTGATGCAGGCAGTGGTCGAGTTGCTCGAACGGAGCGACCGAGCGGCGCTTGCCACGGTGACGCGCACCAGCGGCTCGACACCTCAGGTGCTCGGCGCGCGTCTGCTGCTGCGTCGCGACGGTTCGAGGGTGGGCACGGTGGGCGGGGGAGCCATTGAAGAGGCAGTGCTCGACCAGCTGCGTGAGTGCCTGCAAACGCGCGAGTCTCGCACGCGAGAGTGGGATCTGATCCGCGACCTGGGCATGTGCTGCGGAGGTCGAATGGAGGTGTTCATGGAAGCCATCGAGGGTACGCCGCGCCTGATCTTACTCGGCGCGGGTCACGTCGCGCAGGCAACGGCTAGCTTGGCGGCGCGCGTCGGCTTCGCCCCCGTCGTGGTGGACGCACGGGAGGAGTTCAACGACGAAGCTCGCTTCCCCCACTGCACGCGTATCCTCAAGGAACCAAAAGAAGCGGTCGCCGAACTTCGACCGACCGCCGGCGATTGGCTCTTGATCGTCACCCACGATCACCGTCTGGACGAAGAAGCGTTGGCGTGTTTCGGAGCACAACCCCACGCCTACCTGGGGATGATCGGGAGCCGCCGCAAGATTGCGCGCATCCTTCAGCGACTGCAGGCCAAGGAGCGACTCCCGGACCTGTCACGGGTCTACACGCCGGTGGGGCTCGACATTGGGGCCGTTACTCCGGACGAAATCGCCGTGAGCGTGGTGGCGGAACTCATCGCTTTGCGCGCGGTGACAACCGGGGGCGGCGCAAAACGCGGTGAAATTGGCGCTCATTTGCGCCTCGATCGGCCGCAAATCGAGCACTTGCTGGCGCTCACAGCGGCCGACCCGCGCGGCGAATAGCGCGCCTCTCGTCGCCCTTGCCCGCCTCACAGCTGGCGAATAGAAGGTACAGTTCTGCTACGCCCCGTCGGCGATGATCGTGGCCTCACTGCTTGGCTGCGGTGGAGCGCGACGGAGCCGGTGGCCCCCAGAGATTCGAATCCATGCACACGATCCATTTCACGTTGAACGGGCAGCAAGTCGTCGCACGCGACGTCGATCCCAACACCACGTTGCTCAACTGGCTGCGCGATCAGGGGCGCACCGGAACGAAGGAGGGCTGTGCAGAGGGCGAGTGCGGCGCTTGCGCCGTCGCCTTGCTCGAGAAGGACGGCGGGGGTTCACGCTACGTGCCGGTCAACAGCTGCTTGTTGCTGCTCGGTGCCGTCGCCGGTCGTGAGGTGATCACAGTGGAGGGGGTGAGGGCACCAGGCACTGCGGCGTCTCTGGATCGCGAGCCCCACGAGGTCCAAAAGGCGATGATCGAGAAGGCGGGCTCCCAGTGCGGCTACTGCACGCCCGGCTTCGTCGTCAGCCTATTTGCCGAGTATTACCGCAAGGATCGCTCGGCTACAGGTTTTGACAAGGAGAGCGTCGGCGGAAACCTCTGCCGTTGCACAGGCTACCGCCCGATCGTCGACGCAGGACGCAGCCTACCCGTGCTGCAGCCAGGGAGCGGGGACGAATTCGCGCAGCGCCTCGAGTCGCCGCCACCACCGGTAGAAAAGCTCGAGCTGGCACACGAGAGCGACGACCTCGCACGCTTCTTGTTCCGCCCAACCGAGCTCAGCGAGGCGCTCGATTACCTCGCGGAACACCCCGATGCCTACCTCGTGTCAGGCGGCACAGATATCGTCGTGGAACTGAACCAGCGCCACCGCCGGCTCGACCGCATGTTGCTCCTGGAAGGCATCGAAGAGCTGCAACGGATCGAGCGCAGTGAGGCCTACCTGGAGATCGGTGCTGGCGTCAGCTTGGGACGCATCGAAGCGGAACTCTCGGAAGAGGTACCGCTGCTCGGCGAGTTGCTCCCGTTGTTCTCCTCCCGGTTGATTCGCGCGCGAGCGACGCTGGGCGGCAACCTGGGCACCGCGTCTCCCATCGGAGACTCACCACCGGCGCTGCTAGCGCTCGACGCAGAGCTCTGCTTGGCCGGCAAGGCGGGCACCCGTTGGGTACCCCTGTGCGATTTCTTCACCGGCTACCGCAAGACGCTGCGTGAAGAAGCCGAGTTGATCACATCCGTGCGGATCCCCCTTCCGCAGCCCGACGTCGCCCGCTTCTACAAGGTGTCCAAGCGCGAGCTGGATGACATCTCGACGGTGGCGGCGGGCTTCGCCCTGCGCACCAAGCTGGGTGTGATCGAGAGCGCCAGGCTCGCGTACGGTGGGGTTGCAGCGACACCGATCCGTGCAACCGCAGCAGAGCAGGCACTCATCGGCCAACGTTGGGGTCGACCCGCCTTGAGCCTGGCGTTGCCAGCGCTCGAAACAGCGTTCACTCCCATGAGCGACCAGCGCGGCAGCGCGGGTTATCGCCAGGCCATGGTGGGCAAGCTGCTTGAGAAGTTTTGGTTCGACAGCGCGCCGGACTCCCCCGCGCAATCCAGCTCCAGAAAGGTCGGATGATGAGCAGCGTAGGCAAATCCGTCTCCCACGAGAGCGCGCTTGGACACGTCACCGGCAGCGCGCTCTACACCGACGACCTGTGTTCGCGCTTTCCCGGGCTGCTTCACGCTTGGCCGGTGATGTCGCCTCACGCTCACGCCAAGGTCCTGAGCATCGACACGAGCAAGGCCTGGAGCTACCCCGGCGTGGTCAAGGTGCTCGGGCAGTCGGACGTGCTGGGAGAGAACAACACCGGCGCCGCACGCCGCGACGAACCACTTTTCCCTGAGGAAGTAGAGTTTCACGGCCAGCCAGTGGCTTGGGTCCTGGCCGAGAGTAACGAGGCGGCCATCCAAGGCGCGGCGCAGGTCGCTGTCGAGTATGAACCGCTACCAGCGATCATCGGCATCGAGGCCGCGGAGGCAGCGAACAGCTACCTAACGGAAGCAGAGCGCATCGAACGCGGTGACGTCGAGGCGGCGTTCGCGAAGCACCAGACGCTCGAGGGAAAGTTCTTCGTCGGTGGGCAAGAGCACTTCTACCTGGAGACGCAGTGCGCCCTCGCCTACCTCGACGAGGCGGAGTCGGTGTTGGTGCAGTCGTCGACTCAACACCCTACGGAAACACAGGAGATCGTCGCGCGGGTGCTGGGCGTGGAGAAGAACCGCGTCGTCGTGCAGAGCCTGCGCATGGGCGGTGCCTTTGGGGGCAAAGAGGTCCAAGCCAACGTCTTTGCGGCAGTAGCCGCCCTCGGCGCGCGACTCACGGGTCGCCCCGTACGCGCGCGCCTGGACCGTGCGCGGGACATGATCCTGACAGGTAAGCGCCATCCGTTTCTTGGGCGCTACCGCATCGGCTTTGACAATCAGGGGAAAATTCAGGCGTTTGATCTGCAGCTGACCAGCGACGGCGGGTACAGCCTGGACCTGTCGGCGCCGGTGCTGGGGCGCGCGCTCTTCCACTGCGACAACGCCTACAACATCCCAAACTTGCGCGTGGTGGGCCGCGTGGCGAAGACGCACACGACTTCGCACACCGCGTTCCGAGGCTTTGGCGGTCCCCAGGGCATGGTGATGATCGAAGACGCGCTGGACGCCGTCGCGCGCAAGCTCGACTTGCCGCCTCACGTCGTGCGCGAGCGGAACTTCTACCGCGACGGGGACACGACTCACTACGGCCAGCCCGTGAAAGACGCGGGTCGCATTCAGCGGATTTGGGACCGCCTGCTGGAAACCAGCGCCTTCGAACAGCGCTGGGAAGAAGCGAACGCCTTCAACGCCAGTAGCTCCACACGGAAACGCGGTCTAGCTGTTACGCCGGTCAAGTTCGGCATCTCGTTCACCGCCAAGTACTACAACCAGGGCGGCGCACTGGTACTCATCTACCGGGATGGCAGCGTCCAGGTGAACCACGGCGGCACTGAAATGGGCCAGGGCCTGCACACGAAGATGCGGCAGGTCGCGGCTCACACCCTGGGGATCCCCCTTGAGAGCGTGCGCATCATGCCCACGCGTACCGACAAGGTGCCAAACACCTCGGCCACCGCAGCCTCGAGCGGAACGGACTTGAACGGCGCAGCCGTCGCCGACGCGTGCCGCACGTTGCGGGAGCGAGTGCTCGAGGTCGCGGGGCGGCTCTTGGGTCACGACCCGGGTGATTTGCTGATCACCGAAGGCGCCATCCATGCGCGCGGCGCATCCGCGGAGGAGCGCCGGATCGGCTTCGCGGAGGCGGTGGAGCGCGCCTACCAGGACCGCATCCAGCTGTCCTCCACCGGCTTCTACCGTACCCCTGAGATTCACTACGACCGCATCAAAGGGCGAGGCAAGCCGTTCCACTACTTCGCCTATGGCGCCGCCGTGACGGAGGTCGAAGTAGACGGCTTCACCGGCATGTATCGCATTTTACGCACGGATATTCTCCATGATGTCGGCAGCTCGATCTCCCCTCTGGTCGATCGCGGCCAGGTGGAGGGTGGTTTCATCCAAGGCCTTGGTTGGCTAACCCAGGAGGAGCTGTGGTGGGCTCCTGACGGCAAGCTCGGCACCGTCAACGCGTCCACCTACAAGCTGCCGAGCCTCGGAGAGTGCCCAGATGAGTTCCACGTCGAGCTCTTGGAACGCGCTGAAGAGCCTGGAGTGATCTACGGCTCGAAGGCGGTGGGCGAGCCTCCGTTCATGCTGGCCATCAGCGCCCGAGAGGCGTTGCGTCAGGCGGTGTCAAGTTTCGCAACTGTGGAGCAATGTCGATCCGGGGTGTCCCTCGCCAGCCCAGCGACTGCGGAGGCAGTGTTTTGGGCGATGGACGCCGTGCAGCGCGGCGAGGGTCACGCAGCTTCTGGGCTGGGCAACGGCGTAGCGTCGCCAGCGCTACGGAGCGCTGAGTAGGGGGGAACCGCCAAGGACGCCAAGGACGCCGAGGGTTCGGGCTCGTGACCCAAGGCACCGGGCGGCAGAGTATCAAGCACCTTCGTGCTCTGCGGCATCCGCGGCTCCCAACCTGCGGCGCCCAGCGTCCGGTCACCAGAGCCCGCTGCTAGAAATTCTTGGCGCTTTTGGCGCCCTTGGCGGTGATCCTTTTGGAGCTGGACCCTCCGGTTCTTGGGGGGAGAGCAGATCCGTGATTCGATGAACGTAGGATGCCGTATGCTGAGGAGCATGTCTGCGCTTCGTACCGCAACCGCAAGCTTGGTGTTTGGCATCGCGCTCAGCACGTCCTCGTTGGCCTGGGCGGATCTCGCTCCCGTCGAGCCCGAACCGGACTGCAGCGTCGAGAGTGAGAAGGCCAAGGGCCTGACGAACTGCCAGCAGTGCGACACTTACCACGCGGAACCGCACAAATGCGAAGCGCTGAGCAAGGACGGCTTACACAAAAGCTGCCAGGCTGGCGGCGCTTCCGTGTGGCGCGAGGTGTGGTGCAAAGACGAGGCGAGCGCCCCGCCCGCGGAGCCCAAGCCGTCAGGCTGCGGCGCCTGCGCCACCACCAGTGATACCAGTGGCTCCTCGCTCGCATGGTTGGCTCTCGGGCTCTGCGTCGCTGGAGTCGCGGCGCGCCGCCGACGCAAGTGAGCGCCTACTGGATGCCCTTCTTTTCGATCGTCCAGCCGGGGCTGAGACACAGCGAGCAGCCGCTACCGTAGAAGATCGGGCGGGCACTCTCGTCGTCCATCAAATGCAGACGTAGCCAGGCGGTCGCGGGACCACGAAAGTCGCTGATGTCTCCGACGGCAGCGATCAGGTGGTCTGCGTTTTTCAGCGTGCCCCAGAACACGTCCGCATTGGTGTTGTCGAAGACGGGCTGCTGCTGAATCGGGCGCGGAGCGATCACGTCGTTGCCACCGCTCATCAGGAACATCGGACCGTGCTGATTCTTCTGCGAGGCGGGGTCGTGGCCCAAACCGGTGACGTACGGCTCCAGGGGAGCCGTAACGCTGATACGCGAATCGGCGCCGGCCATGATGCTGCCTCCACCGCCCTGAGAGTGGCCACTGGTACCAACTCGCGCGAGGTCGAGCTTATCCTCGTATACGCTGCCGCTCTTCGCGTCTTCGTCCGTCAGGTAGTCCAGGCATGCCAGCATTTCCTTGCCGGTGCCCGCGTTCGAGGTGTTTGCCGCAGCAACTACGAAGCCATGTGAGGCCCAGTGGGTGAGCACACCGGCGTAGATCGGCGGGGCTGCTGTGGTGCCGTTGCCCCAGAGGATGATCGGGTGCTTTCGCCCCTCTTCGCCCAGAACTTCTGGACGGAAGATCGTGCAGCTCGGTCCCTCTCCGTTGCTGGTAGTCGCGAAGGAGCCCTTCGCAGCGAAATCTGTTACCGCGGGGAAAGGTGGAGCCGGGGTGCCGCCACTGCCACCGATGCCTGGATTGCCACCTTGCTCGCTACCGCCGGCGCTGCTCCCCGCGTTACCACCCTGGGCGGATCCGCCTTGCCCCGCTCCCCCTTGAGCGCCGCCACCCTGAGCGCTGTTTCCGGTGCCCCCAGTCGCCGCACCCGCCGCGGCTCCAGCGCCGCCGCTACCAGCGCTCGCCGCGCCTCCAACACCGCCGGTTTGTGCCACCAAACCAGGCGCTTCTTCCCCGCCACCACCACAGCCCATGGCGCACAACAGCGGCGCCAGCGCTAGCCACCGGAAGTCCCTCATGCCTACCTCCGTTCACGGCGAGGCAGAATCCTCGAGCCCCGAACGGCGGTCACTCTGACACAAAGCCGAAACCTAGGTAACTGGACCAACGCGGGCGGACCGGATTTGTCGCCCTCTGACAAGCGCCGTGACACTCGAGTACGCGACCCGTGCGCGATGCGCTGGGTTTCGTAGTGACGTTCCAGTCCGGCGCTGCAGGCAGACTCCAAAAGGACGCTGTCTCGAGAATGACGGGCCGTAGAACCGCAGGTACTCAGAAACTACTGCGGCTCGGGACTACTGCGGCTCGGGACTACTGCGGCTCGGGACAGCAGGTCACTCAGAGCAGCCCAACCCGACGGTACCCGCGGTGAGCACGTACTTCGGGGAGGGACACGAGCGGGTGCACAGCGCGGAGCGGCAGCCGCCAACTCCGTACGGAACCGCGTAGGTGCAGCCGCCCGCTCCGCAGGTGTAGTGCACACCCGTCGCTGAGTCGGAGCCGACGCCAGCAACCGGCGAGGTCACGCAGAACCCGAAGATGTTCACCTCGCCAGGGCCACAGCCGGTGTTTGCTTGAGGCGAAGGACAGGTGTTGAAGTGCCGCGGACTGCCGTCGGGGCACGGCGGGAGGCATAGCGGGACACCGCTGTCGGGCACGGTGCCAGCTGGGCACTGGCCTGGGTTCTGCGCGGGAGGCGTGGGCTCACCCGGTTGATTCGGCTTGTCCGGAGTCGACGGGTTGCTGGTCGAGACATCGACCAGATAGCCGTACTTCATGTTCGTGAGCAGCGTCTTTTCCAGGATCCAAGCGTAGCCGCCGTCGCCCCAGCGCGTGCCCCAGGAGTTGTGCAGCAGGTAGTAGGTGCCGTTGCCTTGGGTTTTGTAGCCAGCGATCACCATCGCGTGACCGGAGCGGCTCGCTCTGAAGTCACCGTCGGGGATCACCGCGTTCTTTCCGCGCACGTCTTGGAAACGACTGTCGACGTACATCGCGAACCACACGTTCTGGCCCTTTGCCAGGGCGCCCTTGATCTCCGCGGGGTCCATCACGTTGATCTCCGTGATGTTCGTGATCTTGACGTTCGCGGCTTTATCCATACTGGAAAGCTTCGCGCTGTCCACGGGTTGGTTGCACGAGGTACCCGTGATCGACCCGCAGTCGCAGTAGCCGCCGGTGTACCAGGAGCACGCCGTCTTGGCGCTGTAGTTCCAGTTCGACTCAATGCTGAGCGGTTGGTTGCGGTTCGCGTCGGCAGCGGACTGCATCGACGGGTAATGGTAGCGGCCCCAGATCTGCATGACCGAAACGTTGCCTGGCGTACCGCCCGACTGAGCGATGGCGTGGTCCACCGATGCGGCCAGGCTGAACGCGGTGCACGCGCCCACGGGGCCTTGATCACGCACCGGGCCTTCTTTCCCCGCGGAACGATGATCGACACTGGTCGGCAGCGGCTCAGCCCCGACGTAGTTCGAGCCGGCGTCAAAGCGCTTGCGGTTGACTAGCGGCTTGGAGGCTGTGGGTACGAAGCCGTACTGTGGACTGACGCAGTCGAGCAAGATGGGAGAGCCGCTGACGTTGACCGAGCCGCAAGAGGAGAGCGCCTGAGTCGATGACGGCTGACCGGGCTGAGGAGCTGGCTGGCCTGGCGTCAGCCCGGGAACCACGGGCATTGGGATGCCGTTGACCATGGTCCATCCTTGAGGCAGCGGCAGCTCGGCGATGTTCGGCGGAATGGGGAGGGTGAACCCCAGCGGCGCAGCAGGCGCTTGCGCCCGAACCGGTGGGGGCGCAGCGGGAGGTGGCGCCTGGGCTGGCACTGCGTACTGGCCAGGCGGCGGCTGCGGAGACTGCCGACTGCTCCGCCCTGACTGGATCGTGCAGGCGCTGACCAAGAACAGGCTGAGGCAGGCCCCTGTCATGAGCCCGGAGGCGCCCCTGACAGAGTGGCGAATCAGGAGGCTTTGCTCAGTGCGCAACCGCAGTCGTCTGGTCATCCCACAAACCTACCATGTTCCAGGTGCCCGAACCTGAGCACGTATGAGTAATACGGCACACGCCGAGGCGATCTGCGCCGTTAAAAACCACACGCAAAACAATCGCTCGAGACCGAATGAAGGACCTAGGTCGGCATGCGTAGAACGGCTGCCCCGGACGACCCACACCTACAGCGCCACGCAGTACATCGGACCTTAGAAGCGACTCTCTGTCGCCGAGCTGCAGGGGCATTGGACGCGCTGCGCCGCCGAAGCCAGCGCTTAGCGGTTCAAGCCCAAAGGCGCAGACAGCCGCGCCATGATCGTGCCCATGATCGGCGAAACCCAGCGGCCAACGCCGAACTGCGCTGGATAGACGATGCTCTCGCGTTCCCGCTCGATGGCTTTCGCTGTGAGCTTCGCAAGCTTGTCGGTGGTGCCCTTGAACGGGCCGAGCACCTTCGCGGCTCGCTGATCCGTCGCCATCAGCTTGGTCAGCATTGGGGTGTCCACCGGGCCTGGGAACACAGTGAGCACGTGAACACCGCTCCCAGCGAGCTCGATCCGCAGCACCTCGTCGATGCTCACCAGCGCCCGCTTGGTGGCGATGTAAACCGAGGCCAAATTGGTGGGGAAAAACACCGACGCCGTGGCCACGGAAACCAAGCAGCCGTATCCGCGTTCCACCATGCCAGGAATCAGCTGATGGGTCAGCGCCATAGGCTGGGCGAAGTTCACCTCGATGCACTCGCGAATTTCCGCAGGGTTTTTCTCGGTAAACTGACTGACCCCGCCGCTCACGCCCGCGTTGTTGACCAGGATGTCGACGTGACCAAAGTCGTCCCGCACTCGGCGGGCCAGCTCGAGCCCAGAGCCAGGCAGAGATAAATCCGCACGGATTGCGTTCGCTTCGCCACCCTTTTCCCGGATTGTGTTGACGACGCCCTCGAGCTTCTCGACGCGCCGCGCCGCCACCGTCACCTTCGCGCCGCGCGCTCCTAGCTCCATCGCCAGCGCTTCTCCGATGCCTGAAGAAGCGCCCGTCACCAGCACATGCCGCCCCGAAATCTGCATACCCCATGGCATAGCAGGGGACGCGCCAGGGCAAATGGCACAAACCGGCACGCAACAGCTGCGCGCCCGCAAGGTCCCCGGGCGTAGGCATTTGCTCGCGCTTTTGTCGGCGAATGAGTGCGCCAAGGCGCACAATCGGCTCCCTTGCGCTGACCACCGAGTTCGCCTTCACGGCCGGCACGTCGCTTGCTCTAAATGGCTGCATGCAGCTCAAGCTCCCGATCACCGCCTTGTCCGCCAGCTTCCTGCTTTCTCTAGGTTGGGGGTTAGGGTGCGGTGCGACCACCAGCTCAGAATTCAGCTTCGAGTGCGAGGACTCGATCGCGCCAGAGCAAGGCTTTGCGCTCTGCAACAATGGACTGAAACACCGCCCCGAGGCAGTGGCCTGCCAGCTGGCTTTGCCACGTGAAGGCGTGAGCTGCGGTGGAGAGCCCTACGGCGGCTGCGACACCGACAGCGACTGCACGGACGCGCCCAACGGCTACTGTGCCCAGGGACAAACCTGTTACTGCCGGTACGCCTGCGAGTCGGATGCAGACTGTGGGGAGAACGAACTCTGCGCGTGCGTGGATGCGGTGTCCTTTTGCACACCGACCACAGGCTGCCGGACGGACGCCGACTGCCCCAATAGCGTCTGCGGGGCTTATCGCACGGAGTGCGGCGGGGCTGGGTACTCGTGCGTTACTGAAAAAGACGAATGCTTCACCTACGCAGACTGCGGACCCGGGGAGCTGTGCCTCTGGGACGGCACGAAGCGCAGTTGCGAACTGGACACCTGCGTGGAGGGGCGACCCTTCCTGGTCGCAGGCCAAATCCGCACGGCAACGCTTCGCGGCGGTACCGAGTGGAACGCGCAGGGTGTCTGCGCGCACCTTGGCAGGGCACCAGTCAGCGCCCAGGCACGAGAAGCGGCTCACGCGCACTACTTGGAGATGGCCGCAATGGAGCACGCTTCGGTCGCTGCGTTTGCGCGTTTCACGCTGCAGCTGCTTGGCCTGGGCGCGCCGGCAAAACTGATCGAAGGCGCACAGTCAGCGATGGCTGACGAGCTCCGCCACGCCAAGTTGGCGTTTGCGATCGCGGGTCGATTCGGCGCCGATCGCCAGCCGGGTGCGTTGGACATCTCCCAAGCGCTGGACGACGGGAGCGCCTGGAACACGCTGAAGACAACCCTGATCGAAGGCTGTATCGGCGAGACCATCGCCGCCGCACGCATGCTCGAGGCCTCTCTCTTGGCGGAAGATCCAGAGCTCGCCGATGCACTGGGCGGCGTAGCTGAGGACGAGACGCAGCACGCAGCGCTAGCGTGGCGCAGCGTTGCCTGGCTGCTGGAACAACACCCAGAGCTCGTCGCACCGACGCGCCGGTTGCTAAGAGAGACCATCGCGGCTCAGCTTGTGGAGACACAACCATCGAATGAGGAGACAAGCACGCTCGAGGCAGAAGCCCTGGGCGTCTTGTCCGAGCAACGTGGCCACTTGGTCGCCGCCGCGGCGTTGCGGCACATCGTGATACCTGCGGCGGAGGCCTTGTTCTGCCGCTTCGACGCGAAGCCTGACACCGCCCTGTCGGTTTGATGATTCCAGGCGGCATTCGCACGGGGTAGTCTGTGATGAATGCAGCCTCCCATGCCTGCCGCGGCTCCCGCGCAACCCAAGTCGAGCAAGCTTCCCATCCTGCTGTTCATCGCAGGTGCTGGCGCGCTCCTGTTCTCCTTCGTCCTTGGAGGGGTTGGAGGCTACTTCCACTACCAAGCCAACAAAGCCTACCGCGCGGAGGCGATCGCTATCGTGTACGTGGGCTCGAGCTCGTCGATTACCGCACGCCTCCGCGAGAAGGGCGACAACCTCTCGATGATCCGCAACGTCGCGTGGGGAACCAGCTTCTTGATGGGCTTGGTCGGGATTGGCGGCTTCATCGGAGGCTTCGTGACCCGCAGCAAGAAGCCCGCTGCGACGCCGCCCGGCATGCCAGGGTTCAGCGGACAGGGCTATCAACCCGACGGCTACGCAAACCCGAATAGCGGCGTCCCAACCGCGCCTTCCCCGGGAGCGCCGCCAGCTTCAGCCGCGGTGTCGTCCAATCCTTACGGCCCGCCGCCAGCAGGCTTCGGTGGACCAGAGCCGAGTGGCCCGCCAGCTGCCCCTCCAGGCGCTCCGCCTCCTGGCGCTCCGCCTCCTGGCGCTCCGCCAAGCTTCCAGCCAACCGCTGCGTCACCTCAGCCAGCACCACCGTTGCCTCCGCCCGGCGCGCCGCCAGCGCCGCCGTCGCCAGGCAAGTTCGGCGGGACGATGTTGATGCCCGAGGTCGACCCCACGAAGAAGTAGCTCAAGATCCATGTCTCTGCACACACAGGCGAAGTGCACCGCGTGCGGTGGCGAACTCGAAACGGGCTACATCCCCGACACGGGAGAACTCGTCAGCCCGCGCGCTTCGCTGATGTGGGCAGCGGTCTGGGTGAAAGGCATCGCGAAGGCGCGTCGCGGTTTCTTCGCGGCGATGCGCGGCGGGGGCATCGACGTACGCGGGGAGCAGCCGTTGGCCATCGAGGCCCACCGCTGCACGGAGTGTGGTCACCTCGAGCTCTTCGCGAATCATGAGGCCACCTCGGACACAACCATGGTCCGCTGAACGTCTGACCCCATCGCCGGGAGTTTGACTTGAGCACGCGAGTGTTCAAACCTTCCGCGGCGTCACCTTTGGCGGTCGCTTCACCCGCGTTTGCGCGCTAGGCACGCCGTCCGGTTCGTCGTGCACGGCTCCTTTGGTCGGTGTCGATAGAAGCAGCGCGCCTCACCCCCAAACGCGGAGGGGCATCGACGACGCCGGGAAGCAGCCCCCACGAGATCCCCCATGCAGCTCTTCGATCATCCGTACGCCGCCTTCCTCCACCAGGTGGAAAAGCCCAATCGCTACACCGGCGCCGAGCACGGCACGCGGAAACAAGCCTGGAGCGAAGTCGACGCGAAGGTCTGTCTCGCGTTTCCCGAGATCTACGACATCGGGATGAGCCACCTCGGCTTCCGCATCCTGTACAAGATCCTCAACGACCACCCGCGCACGCTGGCAGAGCGTTGTTATGCGCCTTGGGTCGATCTCGAGCAGCAGCTCTTGGACCACGGGCAGATGCTGGTGAGCCTCGAGAGCGCGCGCCCGCTGTGCGATTTCGATGTGGTCGGCTTCAGCCTGCAGTTCGAGCTGACCTACACGAATGTGCTGCGCATGCTCGACCTCGGCGGCATTCCGCTGCGCGCCGTGAACCGCAGCGACGCCGATCCGCTGATCGTCGTGGGCGGCCCCGTGGCGACTCATATGGAGCCGATGGCGCCGTTCGTGGATGCCGTGGTGATCGGCGACGGCGAAGAGGTGACCACCGAGCTGACGCTTTTGTGGGTTGAAGGCAAAAAGCGCGGTTTGTCACGGGAAGAGCGCCTACGCGAGCTCGCCAAACTCCCCGGCGTATACATCCCCAGCCTCTACCGCACGGAACTGCAAACCGACACGGGCTTTCATGTCGTCGCTCAGCCCAGCGAGCCGGAGTTGCCATTCCCCGTGGAGCGGCGGCTGGTCAAGAGCCTCGCCGACTTTCCTTTCCCGACGGAAAGCCCAGTCGGCGGCCCCGAAGCGATCTTCGACCGCATGAGCATCGAGGTCGCGCGCGGCTGCACCGAGGGCTGCCGCTTCTGCCAGGCCGGTATGATCTACCGCCCGGTGCGCGAGCGTGACCCGCAAGAGGTCATCGACACGGTAGTCAAAGCCCTAGAAAAGAGCGGGCAAGACGAAGTGAGCCTCACAGCGCTCTCCACCGCAGACGTCTCGTGCATCAGCCCGCTGATCAAGCAGCTGGTGGAGAAGACGGCGCCGGAGCGCGTCAGCCTGGGCGTTGCGTCGCTGCGCGCTTACGGCCTGGCCGACGACCTGCTCGAAGACATGCGCAAGGTACGCGCCAGCGGGCTCACGTTTGCCCCAGAGGCCGGCACCCAGCGCATGCGTGACGTGATCAACAAAAACGTCACCGAGGCCCAGCTCCTGGAAACGGCGGAGCGCACCTTCTCCAAGGGCTTCGACAAGATGAAGCTCTACTTCATGATCGGCCTGCCGACGGAAGAGGACGAGGACGTCATGGGCATCGTCCAGGTCGGCCTCAACGCGCTTTCCGTAGGGAGACGCTACTCACGAGGCCGTGCGAAGGTCACCGTCAGCGTCTCTACCCACGTGCCGAAGCCCCACACGCCCTTCCAGTGGTGCGCGATGGATCCGCTGGATGAAGTCTCGCGCAAGCAGCAGCTCCTGAAGGACGCGGCTCGCAGCGACAAGCAGCTCGGCCTGCGGGTGCATCACTCCGTCGCCAGCGTGCTCGAGGGCGTGCTGGCACGCGGCGACCGCAGCCTGGCGGATGCTGTCGAGCGCGCGTACTTGAACGGCGCGCACTTCGACAGCTGGGACAACCACCTGAAGATGGAAGTCTGGCAGGAGGCGTTCGAGCACTTCGGCATCGACACCCAGAAGTACCTGGGCACCATCCCCGTCACGGCGCGGCTGCCCTGGGACCACATCGATGTCGGCCTGGAGGAGGGCTTCCTCGCGAAGGAGTACCGCAAGGCGCTCAAGAGCCGCCTGTCTCCTCCGTGCGGAAAAGCCGTCGGCATGTTCATTCACCACACGAACGTGGCTGAAGCAGAGACCGACAAGCGGCGCCTGGTTTGCTACGACTGCGGCGTCGCCTGTGACATGGGCAAGATGCGCAGCGAGCGCATCGGCTTCCTCACCAAGATGGGTGCGACGGAACCCGGACAGCGCGCCAAGTTACCGCTAGTGCACGAGGCGCGCGCAGAAGCCAAGCGCCGGCGCCAGAACCCCGAAGCGTTCCGCCCGGAGCGCGCTGGTGGCCCTGCGGAGCGCTATCGCCTGCGCTTCAGCAAGACGGGCCCCGCGGCGCTCCTCGGCCACCTCGACATGGGGCGCGAACTCGCCCGAGTCCTCAAGCGCGCAGGGCTCCGCGTGTCTTACTCTGCGGGCTTCAACCCGAAGCCAGAACTCTCTTACGGTCCCGCGTTGAGCCTCGGCGTGCCCACCCTCGATGAGTTCATCGATCTCAAGCTGATCGACGCACCGGAGACGGACGTGATGCTCTCACGGCTCAACGCAGCCGCTGGCGGCGGGCTACGCTTCAGCGGCGCGGCAAAGCTTGGTCCGAACGACCCGGCGCTCTCCCGAGTCATTACCGCGGGGAGCTATGTCATCGCTCTCGCACGCTCGGCGCTGAAAGGTTTCGGCGGGGTCGCCGCTCTGAAGCAACGAGTCGCGGAATTCAACGCCGCTGAGAGCCACGTGGTGCTGCGCACCATCAAGGGGATCGGCAAGAAGGTCGATGTCCGGAAGTACGTGCTGGCGCTCACCCTGGGTGACGAGGCGGCATACGCCGCGCTGGATCAAGCAGGCTTCGTCGGTGACGTGGTGCCGCTGATCGTCACCATCGCGATTACGAACACCGGCTCAGCCAAGACCAGCGAGGTCGTCGAGGCGCTCACCGGCGACGCCCAGTTCCCCCATCAGGCGGTGCGCGTCGCCGTCCTCGCCGGTCAGACCTCACCTCTAGATTTGGCCGCGCACAAGAAGCAGCCCAAGCCGCCTACGCCTCCTGCAGACGTCACTGCGGAAGCCTGAGCGTTTCTTTCGGGGGTGAGGGGCAGTGTCCTCTCCGGCGCAGTGTCCTCTCCAGCGCAGTGTCCTCTCCGGCGCAGTTTCTTCCCCCCGCTCATCGACCTACGGCGCCGCGAGCCAACTTAGCTCGGTCGCGCTGGGTCTGCCTGCGTCTCGAGGGGCGGCAACGCGATCACCTTGGTGTCCGCGATCAAGTCGTGAATGCAGCGGCGATCCTCGCGGAAAATGTACAGGTAGTCGATCATGCGAATGCATCCGACGAGGATACCTACTGCGCCGAGCACCCAGCTGCGGAGCGCGACGCCATGCACGAAGCCAACCGGCTTGCCGTCCATACGCACCACTTGGATGCGCTGCATCTTCTTGCCGATGGTCTGGCCACTGGTCGCCACGAGGTACCACTGGATTGCGCTCATCGGCAGCGAAGACACCAGGGCGACGATCTGAAACCGCAGGCCAGCGTCGGGATCCGCGATATCCAGGTCCATGAAGCGAGACGCGATGGCGAGGCCGGCCGCTGACGTGACCATCAGCAACAAGCCGTCAGTGATCGCCGCCATCAGGCGCTGGTCGCGGTCTGCTAGTTTGGAGTTCGCTTCGCTCATGGCTCCGATCGCAGGGCGCGCCCGGAAATCACCACCAGGTTGCCGGTGTCGACTCCCGCGGGTCCATCGCCCGTCATCTCGTTCAGCATCAAATCCGTGATCCCGTCGCCGTCCAGGTCGGCGCTCGCTGCGCTGTACCCCAAGATGTCGCCCTGGCCCAGGCCATCGTTGCCATGGGCTCCGAGGAGCTGCTCCCAGCGAAGTTCCGGCGCGTTTGGCGCGGCGAGATCGAGCAGCGCTGGGAAGCGCTGACCTCCGAAGATCACGTGCACCATGCCAGCGAAGTTGCGCCCCGAGCGGCTCGCGTGAGGTGACGCAATGGCAACATCCGCCACGCCGTCTCCGTCGAAGTCGCCGGCGACCGCGGTGTCCCCGGTGATGTCCCCTCCCTGCGCGCCGACTACCTCGAACAATCGGCCCGCGCTGCGGAGCTGCTCGAGTTGGTGGTCACCGCTCAGGAGCTCAGCTGCAGAGAAGACCACGTGTGCCGTACCGGCTCGAGGACGCAAGATGGATCCCGCACCACCACCGACGATGTCGCCCAGGAACAAGTCCGCTTGGGCGTCGCCGTTGATATCGCCCAAGCCGACAATCTCCTCACCGAAGCGCACGCCTTTGTCATCCCCCCGCAGTGAGCCGCTAGCCAGCGTAGTACGAGTACCCGCTTGCCAAGCGCTTGCAATCGCCTGCCCCGGGAAGAACCATACGGCACCATGCTCTACGCCGCCGCTCGGGTGTGTGAGCTTGCTGTGGGCGCCGTCGGGTGGGACCCCAGCGCCGGCGCGGTCGATGGTCGCCGCGACGATGGCATCGGCGTGACCGTCGGTGTCGAGGTCCGCGAGCTGGCAGGTCGCCCCAAGATGTGCTTCCGCAGGGATACTTTCGACGCTCAGCTCGGCGAAGTTCCCGGCGGGCGCGTCTGCAAGGCGCAGCGTTCCTCCGCTGCCGAGCCAGGCGCCGCCCCGCAGCGCGTACGCCGCCCCTTGGTGGGTGTCAGTCCCCCGGGAGACCTGATCCGCCCCGAGCACCAGATCCGCGGTCCCGTCGGCGTCGATGTCTCCACTGCGAAACCACACCCCGAGCCGGTCTCCATCGGCGTCCCCGAGCAAGGTCGTGACGGTGGCGATGCCTGGCGCTCCCAGCTCGAGCACTCCGCCGCTCAACGTGCGGAGCTCCGCGCCCCCCGCAAGCACGCTCACGGCGCCCGGGAACTCGCCGCTCGCCAGATCTGGCGCGAAGTTCTGACGTCCGATCAGCACATCGGCGAGCCCATCACCGGTGACGTCGTCCAGCCAGATCTCGTTGCCTGCCGTTTCCGCGAGGTTAGTACCGTAGACATGCAGCACGCGCCTACCGGGGACGGATGCGTCCACCTCTCCAGTCAGCTCCCCGTTTCCGAAGACGATCGCGGCGATGCCAGCCGAGGTGCGGCCCACTCCGTCCCTGGCCGGGGGTGTGCCCAAGAACGACGCCACCACGAAGTCGGCATGGCCGTCGCCATCGATGTCCTTTCCGCCAGCGATAGGTGTGCCCCGCTCGCCACTGCCCGGCGGCCCGTAGACCCTCAAGAGCGGCAGCTCAGCGACATCGAGCAAGCCGGGGTCGACGGGGGGAGATGCGGCACCGCTCTCGCCGCAGCCCCAGGCGCACGCGAGCAGCCCAAGCTGACCCAAGCGGCGCATCATGTGTCGACGTCGGCCGCCGCAAAGTGCTCCAGTAGCGCGCTGTTCACACGCTCTGCGCACTGGAACACAGCGCCGTGCCCAGCGTCTGGCAGCGTCAATTTCTTTGCCCTGGGGATACGCGCTGCGAGCAAATCACTGTGACTTGGGCGCACCAGGATGTCCCGCGCGGGCTTGATCACGAGGCTCGGCGTGCGGATCCCTTGAAGCGTACGCCGGGTGTCGTGCCTCAAGATGGCAAGCAACTGGGCGCGCAGCGTCTTTGGGTTGGCGCGGCTCTTCAGACCGCGGTTCATGCGCTCCGAGAGCACCTCCAAGCGCACGCTGGCGCGAAACTCGGGCGGATACAAAAGCTCGATCAGCGCCGCCGGGCGCTTCTCAACCGGCAGCAAATTAGCCTTGGCGAAGAGCCGCAAGCCCTCCAGCGTTGGCACGAGGCCGAGCGGTCCACCCGCGTGGGTCGCGATTAAGCTCAGGCTGCGAACTCGCTCAGGCGAAGCTAGCGTGAGGTGCTGCGCGACCATGCCTCCCATGGACACACCCACCACATGAGCGCGCCGCCAACCCAAAGCATCCAGCACGCGCAGCGCATCGCCAGCGAGCTTGCCCATCGACGAGCGTCGCCCTGTCGAGTCGCTGCGGCCAATGCCGGGATGATCGTAGCAAGCCACCGGGTGGTGCTCGCTCAAGCCATCGAGCTGAGGCTCCCACATGCTCCCAGGCATGCCGAAGCCCATGATCAGAAGCACCGGCGCGCCCGGCGCATCCTTCCCACGCAGCTGATACGCGAGGCGAGGCGAGGTCGCCGTGAACTGCACGTTCTCGACGGAGGCGTTCATTGCCCGGGAATCAAGCCTTTCAAGCCCGGTAGACCCTGAATGCTATTCATCCCCGCGGTAACGAGTTGCTGCTGGGTCACCTTGCCCTTCATGGTGAACGGCAGGTTCACGTTCAGGCTCTTGCCACCGACCGTCACCGTGCCCTCAATCACGTAGGGCACCTCGGTCTTGCTGGCTGCGAGGTTCATCAAGGCCGGCAGGCTGTTGAAGGGGATGGTCACGTCGGCGGTGAGCGGGCTGGTCGCCTTGGAAGGCAGTGAGATGGCAGTTGGCGAAGTGACCTCCGAGAGCTTGATGCTGCCGTCGAAGGTTGCCTTGGCTTTCACCGCTTGCACGTTGAGGTCGAAGCCGTTCGGGTTGTAGGCGTCGAACTCCAGGCGCAGGGTGACACCCGTCGGCCCGATGGACTGAATGGTGCCCTTCTTCGGCGTGATGGTCGGAGGCTGTGGCTTCGAGCAACCGACGCTAGCGAAGCTCGCGCCAAGCACCAGGGACACACCGAGTAGCGCCGTACCTCGCCGCGCGGATACGGGGAGACCAGTCACTATTACGAACGCAGCGCATACCACCAGGGCACCCAGCAACAGGCTCGTCGAAAGCATGGCGCAGCATAGCGCTGAATCCCGGAGTGCGAGCCGCAGCAAGCAGACCTTCGGCGTCCTGCGTCAGCAAGGCGATGCGCCTGGCGTAGCGAGAAGCGGTCCAAGCGCGCGGCATAAACCCTTGTATTTGTTATTAAATCCAGGCCTTGAAATACGCGCAGTCGGCGTAAGTCAGAGAGATCGACCAACTAGGTAAACTCCCTGCATGGCACGGCGACTCTGGGTGGGCGCGGCGACTTTCGGCTGCGTCCTGAGTTTTGGCAGCGCTGCTTTCGCAGCCGATTTCTACGTGGACCCTGCCAACGGCAGTCCAAGCGGAGACGGCTCCCAAGGCAACCCGTGGCGAACCCTGCAGGAGGTCGTCGAAGCCGATCTGATCGCCAGCCAAAACTGGGACAACCTGCCGTACGACTCGAGCGGCTCGCAACTCGAACCGAAGAACGCCAGCGCGCCGATCAAGGCGGGCGACACCATCTGGCTCTTGAGCGGCTACCACGGCGCCGTGGACATCACCGGCTACTACAACGCCAGCAACATCACCATCGCCGCGGCCCCGGGGCAGTCACCGGAGCTCTCTTCGCTGCTCATCCGCGCGGCAAAAAACTGGGTCGTGCGCGGCCTGTTGCTCAGCCCGGACTACGCGCCCACCTATGAACGCACGACGATGATCGACCTCGACAGTCACGGCTACAGCGGGCCGGTGTCGGACATCATCGTTGAGGACTGCCAGCTGCAGTCCGTTGCCGATGCCTCGAGCTGGACGGCGAACGACTGGGACACCAAGGCGGTGAACGGGATCAACGCGGACGGTACGAACATCACATTGCGCGGCAACCAGCTGAAGAACGTGAACTTCGGCCTCAGCGTGGGCGCGAGCAACTCCTTGGTGGAGCACAACGTGGTGGATTCGTTCTCCGGCGACGGCATGCGCGGCCTCGGCGACTACACCACCTTCCAGTACAACCTGGTGAAGAACTGCTACGACGTGAACGACAACCACGACGACGGTTTCCAGTCGTGGTCCAACGGGCCTGGCGGCGTCGGCACGGGAGAGGTCACCGGTATCGTTCTGCGCGGAAACGTGATCATCAACTATGAAGATCCCAATCAGCCGCTCAGAGGACCGCTGCAGGGCATTGGCTGCTTTGACGGGACCTTCGTCGACTGGGTGGTGGAGAACAACGTCATCATCACCGACCACTGGCACGGCATCAGCCTGTACGGAGCGCGCAACTCGCGCATCGTGAACAACACGGTGCTCGACCCCAACACCAGCAACCCCGGGCCTCCCTGGATCAAGATCGAGAACCACAAGAACGGAACGGCTCCGGTCAATTGCCTGGTCGCGAACAACCTCACGACGGATCTCGCGAACGCGAGCGGCGTCACCGAAGACCACAACGTGATCATCGACGACCCGCTGAAGTTCTTCGTTGACCCCGCCGCCTACGACGTGCACCTGCTGGACAACTCACCAGCCATCGACCAAGGAACGACGGACAACGCGCCGACCCATGACATCGAAGGCATCCCGCGCCCTCAAGGCAATGGCATCGACGTGGGAGCCTACGAGTGGCACGACCCAAGCGTGATGCCAGACCCCGACGCCGGCGTGAGCGGCGGATCCGGCGGTATGGCGAGCGGAGGATCCGCGGGGAATAGCCAGGGCGGCAGCGCGACCGCCGGCAGTAGCCAAGGCGGCAGCTCAACCGCAGGCAGCGGACAGGGTGGCAGTGGGCAGGGTGGCAGCGGCCAGGGTGGCAGCGCAGCGGGCACCTCGGGTGGCGCCGCCAGCAACGCCGCCGACGGCAGCAACGACGACTCGGGCTGTGGTTGTCGCACCGCCGGTTCAGCCCCGAGCAGCAACTGGCTGCTGCTCGGCTTGGGGCTCGCTGCGGGCCTCCTCAGCCGACGCAGACGGCGAGCTGTCACTGACAAGATTTGAACCCCCAAAGGACGCCAAGATCCGCTCAGGCCGCGCGGCGCTTTTTCGCCTTGGATTTGCCACGAGTTGAAGCGCGCTTGCCGCTCTTCAGCGCGAGCGCAGCGTCGAGCAGACGCTGCGCGTGGTGGCGCGCGCTGTCGGTCACTTCCGCCCCGCCCAACATGCGCGCGAGCTCTTCCACCCGCTCTTCTTCGTTCAGGCGCACGACACGTGTCCGAGTGCGCCCGGCCCGCACAACTTTTTCCACGCGGAACTGCGCGTCAGCGAAAGCTGCGACCTGAGGCAGGTGCGTGATGCACAACACCTGAGCGGCTCCGCCTTCTGCGCTACGCGCGGCGCGCAACAAGCGGCGACCGATCGCGTCCGCCACTGCGCCCCCCACACCGGCGTCCACCTCATCGAAGACGTAGGTGGCTATGCCGCCCCGCGCGTTGCTCACCGACTGCAGAGCGAGCAGGATGCGCGACAGTTCGCCGCCGCTCGCAACCTCGCTGAGTGGACCAGCGGCTTCACCCGGATTCGCGGCGACGCGGATCTCGACACGGTCCACACCGAAGGCATGGATGCGCTCAGGCGCTAGCTGCTCCACCGCGATTTCGATGCGCGCGAGGGGCATGCAGAGTGACTCGAGCTCCGCCTCGACGGCCCGCGCCAGCCGCTCCGCCACATCGACGCGCAGCTGATGGAGCTCGAGAGCGACTTCCAGGGCCTGCGCCAAGCTGCGTTCCCGCGCCGACTCGAGCTCCGCGATGCGCTCCGCTCCCTGCTGCCATTCTGCGACTTGCTGCTCTAGACGCTCCCGCGCCTCGTAGAGCTCCGGACCATGTTTGCGCCGTAGCACCGCGAGCTGGTGCTGACGCTCTTCCAGGCGTTGCAGCGACTCTTCCCCTTCGTCATCGTCGCGCAATGTGGCGCGCGCATGCGCCAGAGCCTCCTCGCAGCTGGCAGTGGCGTTGATCAGAGCCGCCACCACGGGCTCGAAGCGCTCCCCGGAGCCAGTCGCTCGGAGCTGGCGCTCGAGGGCGCCCAAGCGCGAGAGCACCGCGCCGTCGCACTCCTCGAGTTCGGCTTCTACCAGGCGCGCGGCCTCCAGTATTTCCTCACGGCACCGCAATGATTCGAGGCGCTCCCTCACCCCCTCCCACTCCCCGGGCTGAGGATCCACTTCGCACAGTTCCTTGAGCTGGTGCTCCAGGTAGTCGCCCAGGGCCGGATCCTGAGCGAGCACTTCGCGCAAGCGTTCCAGCTCGCGCTCGATGCCGCGCAGCTCCGCGTAGCGCTGCTGATAGGCGCCCAAGCACTTGGCAAAGCGCCTGTTGCCGGTGAGCGCGTGCTCGTCCAGCAGCTCCAGGTGCCGACCCAGGCGTGCCAGGGAGTGTTGCTGGTGCTGGCCGCAGATGTCGATCAGCCGCTCCCCAACTTCAGCGAGCTGAGGCTGAGGCCGCAGCTGCCCCTGGACCAGCGCGCGACCGCGGCCACTGCGGGGCACCACGCGCTCCAGCACGACCTCCCGCCGCTCACCCTCGCCGCACGGAAGCTCCAAGCCTTCGAGCACCTGCATCACGAGCGCAGCTTCGGGCACCACGAACTGCGCCTGAATCAGCGCGCGTTCGCACTCGGCGCGCACCGCACGAGCGCTGCCTTTGCCACCGCGCAGCAGGGACAGCGCACCCACGATGATCGACTTGCCCGCGCCCGTTTCACCCGTGAGCACGTTGAGTCCGGAGCTCAGCTCCAGCTGGAGCTCGTCAATCACCGCCAAACCTTGGATATGCAGGAACGACAGCATGCGCCTTGGTTCTAGCTCAGACGCGCTCAGTTGAGGCTGTCAGGCAATGTCCGAGTCGATGCGAACGCAGACGCGTCGAAGCCCGCCACCTCTAAAGGCAGCGGGCTTCGCGGTTCTGCTTTGATGGGCCTAGTCGCGCGAGGACATGAAGATGCTCAGGATGTAATAGAACATCAGCGCGACACTGGAGAACAGTCGCAGCGCGGCGCCCACGTAGCGATCCGTGGGGAAGTGGCGCAAGACGTTCGAGGTGTCGTAGAGGATGCTAGCACCAGCCAACGCGACCATCGCTACACTGAAGAAGACGCCGAGCTTCAGCCCGAAGAGCAAGGCGGCGCCGATCAGCAACAGGGCAACGATGCCGCCCCACATCACGAATCCGCGGAGAAACGAGAAGTCCTTGCGGGTGACGAAGGCGACGGCCGTGAGACCACCGAAGCCAGCCATGGTGACGAACGCAGCGCTGGAGATCACGCCAGGCCCCTTCATCTCCGCGAAGGTCAGCAGCGGGATGAAGATCAGCGCCTCCGCGACGATGTAGACGCCGAGGCCGAAATACTGCGCCGCCTTCGAGCTTGCGCCGAGGGCGAAGCGGCTCGCCACCATGCTCGCGATCACGAAGGCACCGAGCACCAACCACCAGTTCGCGAACAGCGGCAGAATGGCGTAGGCGATGCCCGTCTTGAACAGGAAGACTTCGAGCGCCGTAAACGCCGCGATCGCACCGAACAGGTGCGCGTAGGTTCGGGTGATGAACTGGGCCCGCGCCTCGACCAAACCGGGTCGCGCGTGCGCCGCAGGAGATTGGTAGGGGTTGTACTGATTCATTTTGCGATTCCCTCGTTTTTTGGGGGTGAGGCTAGTCGTTTGGCGCGCCGCGGGCCGTGGGAGCCGCTGTCCAGGCGGGTGCAGCAGAACGCGGACTGCGCGCGTGATGCACGCAATTTGGCGCGGAAACCTAAGGCGTAACCTGTAAGGAGCAGGATCTGTTCCTGCTCGCCCCAGCCTCCGAGCGACTGATTCGCGTGACGTGCGAACCCGCCGCGGAGCGTGAGGCTCCGTTAAGGATAAGGCCCGATTACCTGCTGTAAAGCGGAACCGGCACAGCCCTTGTGGCCGCGGTAATTCAGAGCTGGCTGCGGCAATTCAGAGGCTGCCGGCCGTTGAAGGGCCGCTCGGACCTGAGTCCGGGGTCGAGTTGGCGTCTTTTGCGGGCGTCGCGCCCGGTCTCACTGGGACATTTATGCTGCCCTGAGCCCTGTGCTCTCAGGGCATGCCACGACTACCAGTGTTGTTAGCTTGGCTGTCTTGGCGCTGCGCATTACCGCGGGGAGCCGAAGTCCTGAACCCAGTAGTGACCGTAATCGGAGCCTTCGTTGAAGCGGTAGCCGATGCCGATCTCCTTGTAGCTGCCAGACATGATGTTCGCGCAGTGACCTGGGCTGTTCATCCACTGGTCCATCACGCCCTGAGCCGTGCTGCTGCCGGCCGCAATGTTCTCTCCGGCAGTGGAGTAGCTATAACCAGCCGCTGTCATGCGCTCGAAGGCGGTGGTGCCGTTCTGGCTGTCGTGACTGAAGTAGTTGTGGGTCGCCATGTCGATCGCGTGATTGCGCGCCACCGTGCGCAACGGCGCGTTCATGGTCAGCGCGCCGACCGCTGGCATCGCTTCACCACCGCAGGTCGCGCCTTGCGCCCGCACCTGGTTCACCAACGTCAGCACTTCACACTCGAGGCGCTGAGCGTCCGAGTCGTAGCCGCTCCCATCATTGGGACAGCCCGAGCCCGCAGTCGCTCCGGCTCCTCCTCCCCCGTCGTCGGAGCTACAGCCGCCGAACACCATCGCCAACACCAACAAACAACCAACCCTTCGCATGCCGCGAAGCATAGCCTGGCGCGCCGCACTTGCGTCGTAACTGGCGGCTTTTGCGCTGCGATTGGCACGCGACGCTCGCCAGAGTATCCCGATCGCTGATGCAGCGAATTTGCGTGTTTTGTGGGTCGAGCGCTGGTGCCAAGCCAAGTTACGCCAACGCCGCAGCAGAGCTCGGTCGTGCTCTCGCCGCGCGCGGGGTTGGGTTGGTGAACGGTGGAGGCCACGTCGGGCTCATGGGCGCCACTGCAGACGCCGTGTTGACAGCAGGTGGTGAAGCCATCGGAGTGATTCCGGAGGCGCTCAGAGATCGGGAGCTGGCCCACACTTCGATGACCCAGCTCCACGTCACCCTGGACATGCACGCGCGCAAGGCCCTGATGGCGAGCCTGGCGGATGCGTTCATCGCGCTGCCAGGCGGGCTAGGCACCTTCGAGGAACTATTCGAGGTCGCCACCTGGGCCCAGCTCAGCATCCACAAGAAGCCCATCGGCATCCTTGACGTCGATGACTACTATCAGCACCTCGCTCACTGGCTTCGCCACGCGGAAACAGAAGGCTTCGTCAAGCCGGAGCACGCGAACCTATTCCACTGGGACACCGACCCTGCAAGGCTGATCGATCGGCTGCTCACATCAGCAGGAACACCCCCAGGCTGAGCAAGGCGCACGCCACCAGCATGCTGCGGGTGACGGCTTCTTTGAACAGCAGTCGCCCGCTGATCACGGAGCCCACGACCCCCAGCGCTCGCTTGATGGCTTCCATCAAGCTCACGAGCAGCGTCTGAATCGCGATCAATTGGAGTCCGAGCGCGGCCACGCTCACCACGACACCAGCGCCCACCGCTGGCCAGTGCTTTCGCGCCTCCCCGAGCTCCCGAGCGCGCCCGCTGACCAGTAGCCAGAAAAGCGCGACGAGCATCACGCCCCCCGTCTGGACGCTCGCGTGAAACGCCACGTTCGCGTGGGGCAACGCAAGCTTGTCATTGGTGGCCGAAACGGCCCATGCCCCGGCGACTAACGCCATGTAGACGCTGCCCCGCTCCTTCAGCACGCCGAGCACCAAACCCTTCAAGCCCTGGCCGGCATTCAGCGTCCAGGCACCGAGCACGATCAGGGCGATGCCGAACCACTGGCGCGGCGACGGATGCTCATCAAGCAGCAGGTAGCCGATCAGCGCGGCGAAGACCGGCGTCAGCGCGAGCAGCGGCACCGTGCGACTGATGGGAGAGACCTTTACCGCATGAAAAAACATCAGATTGGCCGCAACGTTCGCTGCAAGGCAGGTCAAGCCAGGGCGCAAGTAGCCCAGGTCCAACGTCGGCGCGCCCCAGATCCCCATGCCCAGCAGAAAGCAAGGCAGCTGCCCGGCGCCGAACATCACCACCAAGCTCGCTGGGCTGGCGTGGCGCACCAGCCCCTTACGTGATGCGTCGAATGCAGCCCAGCCAAGGCTGCTCAACAGGGCAATCACGAGAGCGACGGAACCGGAAAGCATGAAGCCGCGAGGGCTAGCGCAGCTCGCGGCTCGAGTCAGGTCGGTGTGTGGTTTCGGCTACTGGTGAGGCGACGATCTCAACCGACGCGGCGGGTCGCCACGCTGGTCTGGACTCCTGGCTCCAGCTCTTCGCTCATCGACGGAGTGGCGCGAAGCACTTGGCGCACGCTGCTGACGCGATGGATCGCGCTCTCGGGGTACTCGCCGTCTTGGGCGCCGGGCACCTCACTGAACGGGTTGCGTGCGCGAGCGACGCGCTCGATTTCGTACTGCTCGACCAGTTGACGCAGCTCGTCCACGTCGCGCCGCGCGCGGTCGCGCTCCCCGATCAGCTGGGCTTGGGCGTGGCGTGCTCCAACTCGGTCTGCCTCGAGTCGCGCCGCGTAGAGGTCCAGCTCTTGGTAGGCCTGAGTGAATTCCCGTTGCTCAGACTGCAGGCGCTGCAACTGCAGCGCGGCGTGACGCGTGCGGTCCTCCAAGCGCCGCTCGTAGTCGACCTCGAGCGCCTCGATGGCGGCCAGGTGCTGGCGCTGGAGGTTCGCGATTTGCTCCTCCAGGCTGTTCACTTTCGCTTGCAGGCGCCTGCGTTCCTCGGCGTCAGCCTCTGGCGGCACGCTCGCTGGGCGTTGCATGCCGGGCAGGTCGCGGAACCAACGGAACGACGGCGGCTCAGAGAGGCGAAAGCTCGCCTGAGAGGGCGGGCTCGAGGCAGCTTGGGGAGAGAACTTCTTGCTCATTGGGGAACCTCGGTCTGAATCACCTCGCGCCATCCTTGCGCGGACACTGACCAATACGGTCACTTGTCAACGAGCCTTGAATGGGTTTTGAGTGGGAACTTCTGCTGCCGTAGCGTCAACGCCTTGACGTCAAGCGCGGCAATGGGCCCGATCGTCGAAGCGTGCCCAGCCTCGACCTCACTGACTCGCTCTCCGCTCGCGACGCCGCGTTGCCGCGGGCCCGCGATGTGTGGTGGGTCGACCGCGTGCGCGGACAGCTCTTCAGCCGCTTGGCGAAGAGCTTCCTCGGGCCGCTCCTGGTGCAGCGGGAGCGCCGGCTCGCGCTGATCGCGAGCTGCGGGATCCTGGGCGCGCTCGCGCTGAGTGTGTTGGCCCCGGCGTGGCTGTTGTTGGTGGGGCCGCTGGTGCTCGGCGTGCCGCACCTCGCGAGCGACGTGCGCCACCTGGTGTTGCGGCGTGCGTTGCCTCGCGGATTTTTGCTCGTGGTGCTCGTGGCCTGCGCCAGTCTGATTGCCCTACGCGGGCTGGAGAGCCTGCGCGTGTTCTCTGGTTGGGGCGGCCGAGCAGAGCTCGGCATCGCGAGCCTGTGGCTGTTCATCGCATGGTGGGCAGGTGGCGAAGCGCGCCCCCGGAACAGCTCGGACGCTTCGTCGAGCCAAGGGTCGCACCACCACGACCGCGGGGAGCGAAGCGCCATTGCCCTGGGGGGCCTGGTAATTTTCCTCGCGGTAATCAGTCAAGTCTGGCCTTACGAGAGCCGGCTCTTTCTCGCACACGCACACAATTTGATCGCGCTGCTGCTCTGGGTGCAGTTGTTCGCCGCCGGCGCCAGCCAGGGCCGAGGGCGGCGCTGGGTGATCTTGCCGACTTTGCTCTGCGCGCTCAGCGTCTTGACGTTGCTGTGGCTGCCGGCACAGAGCCTGACCCTGCGCTACGGTGTGCTCCGGCTCTGGAGCTTCGATGTGCTGGAGACCGCACGCTGGCTCGCGCCCTTCGAGTCCGCACGCTGGAGCTTGGGGCTCACGCTATGCTACGCGGCTCTGCAGTCGATGCACTACACGTTGTGGCTCTACTGCATCCCTCAGAGCGACACGCGCGCTCAAGGTAGCCTCACCTTCCGCATGACCCTCAGGAGCTGGCTGAGCGACTTCGGCGCCTTTGCGCTTGGATTGCTTTGCCTGGCTACTCTAGCGCTGATCCTCGGTGCCACCTTGAACGCTGACGGGGCGCGCTCGGTCTATCTGAGCGTCGCGGGCTTTCACGCCTATTTGGAGCTCGCGCTATGGGTCTTTCTCTTGCGCCGAGGCGTGCTCCCCAGTCGCGAATCCGCACGGCAACATTCGAATTCATGCTAGCGATCATCGACGCGGTCTACATCACGGCGTGGGTCAAGGCTCTGTGTTTCACCTGGCTCATCGAAATCGGCCTCGGTGTATTCGTGCTGGGCTTCAGCACCCCAGCGGCCACGCGCCCAAGCGTCTGGATGCGCCTGGCGCTGCTGTTCTTGGCCAGTGGTTTGACCCACCCGTTCGTGTGGTTCTTCTTTCCGTTCATCGGCCTCGACTACCTCCCGGCGATGATCCTCGCGGAGCTGTTCGCCGTGGTGGTGGAGACAGGCGTCTACTTCTTCGGCGTCAAAGGCCTCGGGCTCGAGCGCGCGCTCGCCACCTCCTTGCTCTTGAACGGAGCCAGCCTAGGCTTTGGGCTCGTCGTGCGGCATTTTTGGGGGTTAGTCTAGCCGTATCCTGCACCACACCTCGCCCGCCGAGTCGCTAGTCAGGACACGTTGGCCAGTGCCAGGCGCTCCACGCCCAGGCGGATCTCCGGCACGGTCGCTGCGGCCACACTCAAGCGCACATACTCGGAGATTGGCTCCGCGGGGAACCAACTTGCGCCGGGATTCAGACGTACACCAACGCTCGCCGCGCGCCTGCCGAGTTCCACTGCCGACGTTCCCCCAGGCAGCTCGAGCCACAGGTTGAAACCGCCCCGGGGCTGCACCACGGTGCGCCAGCTCGGCAGGCGCGCGGCGAGCTCCGTCTGGAGCACCGTCATGCGGTCCTCGAGCACCCGCCCAAGGCGCGCCAGGTGCCGCTCGAATCCCGAGCTACTCACCAAGCCAAGCGCGGTCTCTTGTAGGAGCCGCGGCACGAAGAAGTCCTCCAGCACACGCGCCGTCGCCACCCGCTCCAGCACCGGCCCCTTTCCGCAGATCGCCGCCACTCTGAGGCTCGGCGCCGTACACTTGGTGAGAGAGCGAATGTAGATCACCTGACCTGGCGCTTCGCTCGCAAGCGTGGGCGGCGCCGGCTCGAAGGAGAGGCCACGCGCGTAGTCGTCTTCGATCACGAACGCGGAGTGCCGCCGGGCGATGTCGAGCACCTCGGCTCTTCGCTCCCGAAGCAGCACGCTCCCGGTCGGGTTCTGATGTAGCGGCTGGCAATAGAAGGCCGACGCGCGGCTCTGCTCGAAGGCGCGCTCGAGAAACTCCGGCACGACGCCGTGCTCATCGCATGGCACAGGCACCAGCTCTACACCCAGCGCCCGCGCGACTTCAATCGCGCCGACATACGTCGGGCTCTCTACCAGCAGGCCCCCTGCAGGCCTAGTTACCGCACGGAACACGCTATGGATCGCTGCCTGCCCACCCTGCACGATGAGCACATCGTCAGCGGCGTAGTCCGCGCCCACGCGGAGAGCGAACCAGCTTCTCAGCTCAGGCAGACCCGAGAGCGGCGCGCGGTCCCAACCACTGCCAGTGTTCAGCGCGCTTCGCGCCGCACGCGAGAGTTCCTTCACCGGGATCAAGCTCGCGTCGGCGTATCCACTCGCCAGCTGGATGCTGCCAGGTGCCACCTCGCTCACCAACGCGTGCAGGGCAGCCGCCGGCGGGGCAGCCCCCAGCACCAGCGACTGCCAAGCGAAATCGAGGCTGGGTCGCTCGCGTTTCTTCGCGGCAATGAAAGTACCTGCGCCGGGCTGCGCCTGGAGCAGTCCCTCGAGTTCGAGTTGCTTCAACGCACGGGAGATGGTCACCGGACTAGCGCCGAGTTCACGCATCAACTCCCGCACGCTGGGTAGCCGTTGGCCCGCTCGTCCTGCTGCACAGCGCGCTCGGAGCAGCTGCTCGACGCGCGCTGGTGCGCTGAGTTGCGCGTCCTCACTGGCGTCGCGAGCGCGATCTGTTATCTTCCCACGTGAACTCACACAGTAACGTTACCGGCTCCCCTCGAGGAGCGCTACTCTGGACTTTTCTCGGCGTAGTGGGGTTCAGCGGGAGCCTTCCGGCCACCCGTGCGGCTGTTCCCTACCTCGGTGCGGTAACGGTCGGCCTCGGTCGGGCCTGCGTGGCCGGCCTGCTCGCGCTCCTCGTGCTGAGCTGGAAGCGCTCACCGCTACCGAGCCTGCGGCAATCCCTTGGGCTGGTGCAGGTCGCGCTCGGAGTCGTGGTCGGGTTTCCGTTGCTCAGCGCGTATGCGCTCGAGCGGGTTCCGGCTTCTCACGCAGCGCTGGTCGTTGGGCTGACGCCGCTACTGACGGCTGGGTGGGCGGTGCTGCGCGCCGGCGAACGCGTCTCTGTCCGCTTCTGGGCTGCGAGCGGAAGCGCGACGTTGGTGGTCTTGGGGTTCTGCCTTCACAGTGGCGAAGGGCGGCTCAGCGCCGCCGATGCTTGGCTCCTGCTTGGCGCTTTGGTCTGCGCCTATGGCTATGCTGAGGGCGCTCGGCTCTCGCGAGAGCTCGGAGGCTTCCGGGTGATCGCGTGGGCGCTCGTCATTGCCTGGCTGCCTCTGTGTGCGGTGGTGGCGCGGGCGGGGCTACCCGATCTCGAATCGGTGCCGCTCTCCGCATGGCTCGGGTTCGGCTACGTGAGCGTGGTGAGCATGTTCCTGGCGTTCGTCGTCTGGTACGCCGGCCTCGCGGGTGCTGGCATCGCGCGCGCAAGTCAGCTGCAACTACTTCAACCACTGTTCAGCATGGCGCTAGCAAGTTGGCTGCTGCATGAGTCATTACCGCAGGGAATTTGGATCGCGATGGCGGCTCTAATCCCGCTGATCGTCGCCGCCAACCGCTCGCGCGGCGCCGTCAGCGCGCGGCCTTAGCGCGCTCTCCGTCGTAGCGCGCGCGGCATGACGGACCACAAAACGCAGAAAGGCGGCCGAAGGCCGCCTTTCCACTTGGTTACTGTTGGCTTCCGATCACCAGTCGCGTCCGCCGCCGTCATCACGGCTGCGTCCACGGCCACCGCCGCGACCACCACCACGACCGCCGCGACCGCCGCCGCCACCACCGTAGCCGCCGCCACCGCCGCCGCCGCCGCCGTAGCCGCCGCCACCGCCGCCGCCGCTACGACCACCACGGCCGCCGCCGCCGCCGTAGCCGCCGCCGCCACCGCCGAAGCCACCACCGCCACCGCGGGGAGCACGCTCACGAGCCTCGTTGACGGCCACGGTGCGTCCGTCGAGCACAGTGTCATTCATCTCTTGGATCGCCGTGTCACCACAGGCGTCATCCACGAACGTCACGAAGCCGAAGCCACGTGAACGTCCCGTCTCGCGGTCGCTAACGACCACTGCCTCTTGAACCTCACCAAAGCGCTCGAACGCGCTACGCAAACTCGCCTCGTCCGTGGACCAGGACAGACCGCCAACAAACAGTTTCTTTGCCATCTCTCTCTCTGTCTTGCTGGGCTCCAAATTCCAGAACCGTTGATAGAGCGCCCAGCAACTCCACTGGCACAAGCGCCAGGGGTTCCCCACTGTCAGGGAACACATTCTGATTCACCGCCAGCGCCGCAGAGTCAAGCCAAGCTGCGAGATCGCGGTACCGTTTGCTGCGGTTCACTCCCCAACCACCCCCGCCTAGTGCATGATCCCGCGGAAATCCCGTAGCTCTCGCCCCGCGAGGCCGCGGGGCGAACCAGCCACCCAAGCTGAACAGATGCCCCCCTTTCACTCCCTCGGCGCCGCGCACTCCATCCGCTGCGCGGCATGCTTCAGGGCCAAGGGAGCATTGACGCAACGCTCTGAGCGCCAAATCCGACGCACCCTGAGCGCCCTGAGTCTCGCGTTTCTGAGTGTTGTCGGCGTCCTTCTGGGCATGACCACGAGCGCTTGGGCCGGCTGCCCAGAGCAGGAGGCATGGGCGAAGCGCTGCGACAGCGAAGACTTCCGCTTCGAAGTTCAGGCGTGCCCGGATGGCGTAATTGTCGGTACCGCGCGGATTCGAGGAAAGACCAAGCTACCCGTCGAGTTGAAGCCCGCGAGCGAACAGTCGTTCCGCCGCGTCGGAGATACCGGCGTCCAACCGATCGGCGAGTTCCCCGACTGGAACGCCCAGCCCACGCCACAGCGCGACACACTAGACGCGATGCTCGCGTGCGTCGAACACGCGGGGCCACCACCGTTCCCAGTGGCCGACACCGAGGAGCCGAAGGGGAAGAGCCCTCGCCTGCTGCTTGCCGGGTTATTGCTGCTGGCGGTAGCCCTGGGACTCAGAGTAAGCCTCACGCCAACTTCCGCAAGGAAACATCTCTTCAAGGAGAGCCTCGCGGTATGCGGGTTTGCCATCGCCGTTTTTGGCATACGCTGGTGGTTGGTTCCGCCCGCGATGTTCCACCAAAACGGCCAGGGGCCCCTGTGGGTGTTATTCGCTTTGGATAGTCCCAGCACCCCTCAAGTCTACGGGCCCGGGTACGCCGAGATGACTGGCTGGCTCGCAGCGCGTGTCGATCCCGAACTCGCGGTCTACTTGATCAGCGCAACGCTATTCGCGCTGATGCTCCCAGCGGCCTTCGCCATCGCTCGCTCGGTTGGCCTTGGTCGCGTCCCCACCTGGGCGCTCATTGGTAGCCTGGCAGTGCATCCTTTGGGGGCGCGCCTGGCAGGCAGCGAGTCCTACTACGCAACGCTCCCCGGACTCGCCATGCTCGCTTGCCTGGCAATGGTGCTGGCGGTCCAACCAGAGCACGAACTCCACGCGCCTCGGCGACGCTGGCTCTTCATCACCGGAACTCTGGCCGCGGCGACGTTGATTGCTCAAGCCGCGCGGGTACATCCCGTCGGATGGTCTGCACTTGCTTGCCTCGCATTCGTGCCCCTCTCAATACCCGGCCCGTTGCGCCGACGACTATTCCGCACAGCAATGCTCTGTGGCGCGATCGCGGTGCTGGTACTGGGCACCTCCGCTCTGGAGATGCTGCGGGTGCTAGCTGGGGAAATCGGGCAAAAGTGGCTACCCCGGAGCGCGTTCAGTTGGACTCGCCTTCTGCTGACACTGAGTGCGTTCCCGGCCTTGGCGGTGCTGGGCAGACGGCGGCGGGCGGTGTTGCCGGCGTTCGCTTTCTGCCTCGTGCTGGGCTTGTTGTCCGCCAGCCACCCAATTCCAGGTGCGGCCCCACGCATCGCTCACGCAATGTACTGGCTCTACCTCCCCGCGCTGCTCGGTACGTTTGCGTGCTGGCTTGCTCAGTTGGGGTCACTGGCACGTAGCGTAGGGTGCGCTTGCGCCGTCGGTGTGACCTTGGGTGCAGGGTGGGAGTACCGAGCCAACTACCTCACCCTAGCCACCGACGCACTTGAAATCCGCGCGGCAAATATCTGGAAGCGCGAGCTACCCGTGGGGTCCTACGTCGCCTACGTTTCCCGCGCTGGACGTCGCGTGATGCTCATGCCCTTCTACGACGACACGAAAATCGAGGGCGTCCGCATCACCGATGAGACGGGAAGCATCGCGCCAGCACCGGAACTCTACTACTACCGCAGCTCGGTGTGCTCCACCGACGAGGGCAGGGCGCTTTGCAGGAAGGTGGAGAGCGACTTCGAGCTCACACCGATCGAGGAGCACACCTTCCCGTCGGTCGCCAGTCTCCAGCACCTGCCCATGGGCTCAGAGCCGGTTCGCGTGGGGCTCTTCAAAGCCAAGCTTCGCACGAGGCCCAAGTAGCCGAGGGTCCGAAGCCCGAGTGCCACTCACCACGCTGGGGCAAACGCCGAAGCCTGATGAAAATTCGGAGCAGCGCCCCGGCTGGGATGGCTCATGGCATACGACCGCCCATCAGGACCGCCCCAAATAGCGCAAGCGCCGAGGCGCCAGGGCCGTGGAGGCAGCAGCGCTTCAGCGATTCGAACCTCAGCGCGCCAGCGCGAACTCCCGCGCTCCACGGTGACGTCACACGGTAAATCCTCACGGCAACGCTCGCGCCAGGTGAGAAGCTCGAGCAGCCACCAGTGCCCAAACGGGCCGACCTCCAGCTCTAGATAGCGCTCCTCTCCCCCCCAAATGAACAGCTCGGCTACGCTGTAGCGCCAGAGCTCGGGGACGCGACCAGGTGGGAAGGCAGGCGGTGGATCGGGCCAAAGTGGGGCATCGATTGTCACCAGCAGGTCCGAAGCGTGATCCAACGTAAAGTCAACGACCGCGTCGACAGCCAGCGCCTCACCACTCCAGAGATGACCAACGCGCACTTCGCGCTTTATTTCCCCACGGGAGCGTGACTTCACGCTTGCTCACGTTCCAAGGCAACTACTGGGATCTGGCGCTCCACCAGCTCTTGATAGTGCGCGTAGCGCGGCTCTTTCGCTGTGACGAGGCGCCAGACGCGGGTGCGTTCCTCACCCGCTAGCGTGCGGGCCCGTGCCTGATACTGCTCGCGCCCAACCTGAACCTGAACCAGTGGGTTGGCCTTCACGTTGTGGTACCAGGCTGGGTGCTTCACTTGAGCGGCGTTGGAAGCGATCACCACCAGGTAGTCGTTCACCTTGAAGTACGGCAGAGGCGCCACGCGCAACGCACCAGATTTTCGGCCAACACTACCGAGCAGCAAGATCCTGAGCCCGATCAAACCATGCCCGACTCGACCGCCAGTCTTGCGGTAGAGCCAGGTATGAACGCGACTGATGTGCCCCAAGAGCTTGCCGCGAGGCTTGAGATAGAAGGCCATTTGTCGGGGAGGATACGCACAGGGACGACGCAGTCACCAGCTCGCTTGGCCCCTCTAGCTGGCGACTTCAGAGACCGTAGGTACCGTTCGGGCAAACCTGTGAGCCCATCGGCGCGCGATTCCGCTAGCATCCTCTCCACCTTTCGGGTCCGAGCACCCAGAGAGCCGCGCATCGCCAACGGGAGCGACGCTGAAGAAACGAACTTCATGGCAGCAGTGCCTCAGATCAAAGGTCTTTCGACGCGCTCGGTGTTCCAGGCGCTGGGCACCTTGCGAGGTCCCGAAGTAGCCGAGCAAGTCATCGAGCGCTTGGTGGCGTCGGCAGAATCACAAGAGCTCGGTGAGCTGCTGCGGCTTGGAGGGATCCTCGCAAGCACGTGGTATCCCCTGGCGTGGCACGGTCAGCTGATGCGCGCCGTTCGCCAAGTCACGGGTGAAGGCCCAGAGCTCATCTGGGCACTGGGTCGAGAGTCGACAGCGGCTGATCTGAGCAGCGTGCACAAGATGTTCATGGGCCTCTTGGCGCCCCACACCGTGCTCAGCGTGAGCCCGAGAATGTTCGGCAACTACTACGACACCGGTAAGGTCCAGGTGAGCGAATCGCGCAAAGGCTACGGCTTGGTCGAGTGGAGCGGCTGCCGCGGTTTCGACGCTAACCTGTGGACGGAAATCCTGGGTGGCTCGGAAGCGTTGCTCGAGGCCGCCGGTGCGAAGTCCATCGCGATCCAACGCCTCCATGGCGGCGGCAACGGGCAGGACTTCATGCGCGCCGACGCCAACTGGCTCTAGGGCGCTGACACGAAAGTCAGCGTTCCTGAGGCGGTTATGGAGTCAGATTCCGCGAGATTTTCGCGCGTTCTTGCATCCCAGTAGAACATGTTCTACCTGAACTGCGTCGAAGAACCGCAGTTTCAGTCAGGGAGCAATCGCCCTGACGCTTGGCGGGGACTTCCGCCGGATGGAGGCGCGAGTGCGAACGGGTGGACTTGCAACGTGGCTGGTGTCGTTGGCTGTGCTTGCTCAGGGCGCGGCGCTGTCCGCTGCTTGCGCCGACGGCGGAGCAATCGAGCAAAGCGTTGGCAGTGGAGGCGACGGGGGTACCGGCGGCGTCGGAGGGACCTCGGGTAGCTCCGGCTCAGGCGGCCAAGGCGGTGAGATCGGCGGCGCCCAGGTCATCCATGTATCTCCGCTCGGAAATGACAATGCTGACGGCAAGACACCCGACTCAGCGGTGCAGACCATCAACGAGGGCATTCAGCGCGCCGTCGGCTGTGGCACGAAGCCCTGCGACATCCACGTGATGAAAGGCACCTACGAAGAGCAGGTGACCCTCGCAGATGGCGTTCACATCAAGGGCGGCTACGGCGCCGGCTTCAAGGGCCAGGACACCGCAGCCAACCCCGTGGTGATCACCTCCACGGAGGCCAAGACGATCATCGCCGAGGGTCTGACCAAGGACACCAGCCTCGAATCCCTGACCGTGCGCGGCGCAGACTTGAGCGAGTTGACGGATGGATCCAGCAGCTACGCGGTGTGGGTCCACGCCTCCGGTGACGCCCTGAACATCGTCGATGCACGGGTGGAGGGCGGAAAGGCAGCCGCAGGAGCCGACGGCGCGCAAGGTGAGGTCGTCGCCTGCAGCGCGCTCGGTGGCACCGGCGGCGTCGTGGCTGACTGTAGCTCTGGTCCCGGAGAGCCCGGAGATGCCGATGGCGACCCGACCAGCGGCGGTGAAGGCGGACCCGATGGGTCGGACAACTGCCCCAGCGCCTGTCCGCTCACAGGCAGCGACGGCGTGAGCGGCGGCACCACGGGCAAGGACGGTGGCGACGGGGCCAACGGATTGCCAGGTGGAATTTCTATGGACGCCCTGGGAGCCTTCACCGATCTCGGCATCTGGCAGGGCACCTTGGGCAGCGCTGGCGAGCGTGGCAAGCACGGCACCGGTGGTGGCGGCGGCGGCGCTGGTGGGACCAAGCGCTTCCGCGCGTGCTTTGGCTGCGGCACGCTGCTCGGCGGACCCGGAGGCAAAGGCGGCGACGGCGGTTGCGGCGGAGACGGCGGCGCGCCCGGAGGCGTCGGTGGTGGCGCGTTCGGCATCGTGCTGATCGACTCCAACTTGAAGCTCGAGGGCAGCTACGTGTCCGGTGGGCTTGCCGGCAATGGTGGCAAAGGCGGAGACGGGGCGATCGGCGCGACTGGCGCCATGGGCGCGGGAGGCGAAGACGGCGGCTCCCAGAAGTGTGGAGCGATCAACTACAGCTCGGCGGGCGGGGCGGCGGGCGGCAACGGCGGCAAGGGTGGCGCTGGCGGCGGGGGTGCTGGCGGCAACGGTGGCGTGTCCATCGCCATCGCGTTGATCGGCAAGGCGGTTGTCACCGAAGGCGACGGTGTCATCATCGATCGCGGCACGTCGGGCAACGGCGGCCCAGGCGGACAAGGTGGCAACGACGCACAACCAGGGATCAAAGGCGAGACTTGGGGCTCCAAGGAGTTCTTGCTCGCGATGCCTTGAGGCCCTGCTCGCCTTCGCGATTCTTGGGGGTGAGGTCAGCTGCGATCGCGCCGCGCCTCCCCAGGCTGCGCCCAGCACCGTCGCAGCCAGCGCCACGCAGGTTCCTCGAGCCGCCGTCAGCGCAGAGCCGGGCTACTTCGTTTCCCTGAGGCAATCATCGATCGACGTACGTTTGTGCTTCAGCGCAGCGCCGGGACGGCACATGCTGCCTCACGACGCGGCCCCGGAGCGACTAGTGGAGAGCATGCAGCTCTCCCACGCCGGAAAGGTCTCGGGCCTCGAACGCGATGGTAGCGGCTTCGCCTTACCTGACGGACTCGGCAAGGGAGACTGCGTCGACTACAGCATCGCGCTAGACAAGCTGCGCGGCATCGGTGCCCCGAACCGTACCCGGCAGTACGGCGAGGACTGGCTGCTCTGCGCCGACTACTGGCTCTGGCACGCGGAGCAAGTCACAGAGCTCCCGCTCAGCTTCTCATTGCCTCCCGGAACCACTGCGAGCTTTCCCTGGCAGCAGCGGGACGGACACTACTTGGTTCCGCTCGATGCTCACCGCTGGAAGTCCGTCGGCGCCGTTGGCAGCCTGCAGACCCAGCGGCTCCGAGCAGGGGAGTTCGACCTCGAGGTAGCGAGCCTGGGTGACGAAGCGCCAGCGCCTTATTTGGCTTGGCTCACCGCGTCGGCAAAAGCGGCCAGCATTCCATTCCGCGGGGATCCACCCTTGGCAGCGCTCGTGGTCTTGGCGCCGGAGCCTAGCCGCGGGGATTCCTTCGGCTTCGCGTTCCACGGCGGCGGTCGCTCGAGCCTGATCTGGGCCGCGCGCAGCGCAACCGAAGGCAGCATCGGTGAGGACTGGGCCGCGACCCACGAGCTGTTCCACCTGTTGATGCCTTACGTTCGCATGGAGGATGCGTGGTTCAGCGAGGGCGTCACCACCTACTACACCGCGATCCTGCGGGGCCGCGCCGGCGCGCTCAACGACAAACAAGTGTGGTGGGAGCTGGTCGATGGCTTCGAGCGCGGGAGCCGCGTGGCCGGCGAGCTGCCGCTCCAGCGGGAGAGCGAGCTGATGCACGAGCATCGCAGCTACTGGCGGGTCTACTGGTCTGGCGCGGCGATCGCCCTCAGCTGGGAGCTGGAGCTCGCCAAGGCGGGCAAGAGCCTGGACGAGGTGATGCAGGCGCTTGGGAGATACGGCCGCGAGAAAGCCGAACTCTACACCGCCGAAGAGTTGATTCGCCGCGTGGAAAAGGAACTCAAGGTCTCCCTGTGGTCACTCGCTGAGCCCGCGCTCGCCTCAGCCAGCTTCTTCGACTACCAGCCGCTGCTGGACCAGCTTGGCGTGCACGGCGACTCAAAGCACCTGAGCCTCCGCAAGTCCAAGCTCGCGGACCTACGCGAGCGCCTCACGCGGGGCCCCGACGCTGACAAGAGCCAACGAGCCGAGCGCTAGTCATTGCGCGAGCCGCGCGGCGCTCGCTTCCGCACGGCGCGCGCCTTCTACCGCCAGGACCACCACCAAGCTCCCGACGACGTGACCTGCGCCGTAGCTCTCCCCGAGCACCAGCGCAGCCCACACGCTCGCCAGGAGCGGCACCGCGGTGAGCACGATGGCCACAAGCGCCGCGCTCACCCGACCGTGCGCCCAGTTGACGAGCAAGTGGCCGTTGCCAGGACCAAACGCGAGGATCGCCAAGAGCAGCCACTGCTTGGACGCTCCCGGCGCAGACACCGGCGCGCTCAAGGCGAACGGCAGCGCAATGCAGAACCCGATGAAGAACACCGAAGCGGTCAGTGTGAGCGTGTGAGCGCCCTCGAGGCGCGCGCGCTTGCCAAACAGCAAGTATGCGCTCACCGCGAATAGATTGAGGAGCGACAGCAAGTCGCCAAAGTAGTCATGCTCTTGAGACTTGAGGCTGCTCAGCACCACGACCGTGACACCGAGCACGGCCAGCACGCTGAAGCCCAGCACCTTGCGCGGCACGACCTCCCCCACTGCGCGTCGAGACACCGCCGCGACGACGACGGGCTGCAGCGCAGACACCAAGGCAACGATGGCGATGTTCGTGCGCTGGGTCGCGCTGATGTAGAGCAGCTGGTGAAAACCGAAGCACAGCCCGGCGAGCAACACGCCAGTCCATTGCTTCGGCCATGGGATGCGGCGACCCAGCGCCACCAGAGCAAGAGCACTGCCCCCGAGCGCCATGCGCCAGGCCGCGATGGTGGGCGCTGGCATGCCGATGGCTTTGGCAAGCACGAAGCCCCAACTGAAACCCGTGGCGGCCAACAACACCGCCAGCACTCCTCGGCTCTGGCGGTCGGCAGCAGTCACCGCGCGTAGATAGCACGTGGTGGTGCTGCTGTGGCGCTAGCTACGAACGAGCGCGAAGCTCAGGCGCCGGGCGTGGGCGACTCGACCGCCGCGCGCCAGATGTCAGGCCAAGGGCCAGTAGCATCCAGATACGCGAGCACGGAGTTGAGCCCCCACTGCAGTCGATTGAGAAACAACCACTCGGGAGGCATCGCGGTCTTCAGCTTGTTCGGGTTGTCGAACAACAAGAGCGCGTAGCTCTGCTGCACGTACTCGTGAGTGTAGGTGAAGTGGGGCGCGCGCTGCATGAACGGGGTGTAGAGGTAGCGCATGACCGCCCACTGGTGATCCCAGTCGAAGCGCTTCGGCTTGGGCACCATCCCAAGGTCGGGAAAGTAACGCTCGAAGTCCGCTCGCCGGTCGTCCAACACGCTCAGCGCCACTCGCTTCCACGCGGCAATCATGTGCGGATCGAAGCGGCGAACGCAGCCGTAGTCCAGGAACGTCACCTGCCCATCTGACCCGAACAGGTAGTTCCCTGGATGAGGGTCGGCGTTATAGGTCGCGTGCCGAAAGATGCAATCGAAGGACACGCGGAAGATCGCCTCTGCGGCGCGATCTTTCAGCTCCTGAGGAGCGCTGTCGCAAAAGGGATAGAAGCGTTGCCCGTCGACCAGGTGGGTGGTCAGCACGCGCGTGGTGGTGCGTTCCGCGACCACTTCCGGCACGTGCACATTGGTGTAACCCGCGAGCAAGCGCGAAAAGAAGCGCTGGTTTTCCGCCTCGTTCTGGTAGTCACACTCCTCCATCAGCCGCTCGGCGAGCTCGCTCAGCAGCGCCCTCCCGTCGATCGGCATGCCCAAGGTGGAGAGCGTCGTCGCGAAGCCGACCGTCTTCAGATCGCTCTTCAGCGCCTCTTCGATCTCCGGGTACTGCACCTTCACGGCGACGGCTTGCCCAGCGTGCGAGGCCCGGTGCACTTGCCCGATGGAGGCTGCGGCAAACGGCTCTCGCTCAAAGTCATCGAACGCTTCGTCCAAAGCGCAACCGAACTCTGTCTCGACCAGCTCCTTGACCCGTTCGAACTTCAGCGCCGTGCTCTCAGCTTGAAGTTCCGCAAGGATACGCTGTGCGTCAGGAGGCAGCGCGCCTGGCATGTAGCTCGCCATCTGCCCAAACTTCATGATCAGGCCCTTCATCGAGCTCATATCCCGCACCAGCTTGCGCGCTACCTCGAGCTGCTTTGGCGTCGCCGCCGCGGGCCCTCCGGCCCCCAGGCTCCGCTTCACGTAGCGGACGCCGAGCTTCGAGGCCATGCGCGCGGTCACCAGGGTGCGGTCTTTGAAACCGCGGGCCAGTGCGTCGATTTTTACCTCTTTCACAGGCTACTCCTTTTTGAAGACAGCTCGGGAGCGCCGAGCAGCAATCGAAAACTCAGGCGCGCATGCCGTCCACTGCGAGGTCGAGACTGAGGCGCAGCTGCAACAGCGCAGTCTCACGATCCGGCATCGCTCGGCCGAGCCAGAGCTGGAGGGCAAAGGCGTACAGCGCAAAGAACTGATAGCCAGCTTGGAAGTCGTCCAGCGGCCGGAGCGACGCGCCTCGCGCCCGTGCATCGCGCACCAGCGCGCCCATGCGCGCGACGATACCGAAGGTCACTTCGTTGAAGTCGTCCCGCACGCGCCCGGTACCGAACTGGTACTCCTTGAGGAACGTGCGCGAGAGTTCGTGATCTTCATCATAGAAGGCGAAGATCTGCCGGAACACGTGGAGCAAGGCGTCCACCAGCTCCAGTTCCTCGGGGATACTGTCTAGGGCACGACTCGCGACCCGCTCTAGCTCCTGGGAAAAGACGTAGAACAACAGGTCCGTCTTCTCGGGAAAGTAGACGAACAGGGTGCCCACGCCGATGCGCGCGCGCTCGGCTATCTCGCGGGTGGTGGTGCCCGCGTAGCCCTGGCTACGAAACAAGCTGCGCGCCGCCTCCTCGATAGCGGCGAGCTTTGCTTGCTTCTTCTGTTCCCGCAGGGAGGGCGCTTTTTCTGCCGTTTTCATCAATCTTGAGCGCGCTCAATTTTGAGCATGCTCAATTTCTAGTCCGGTGCTGCCCGTTCGCAAGGACAAAAGCGCCGCCGGCAGCATTAAGCTAGGCGGCGTCGTGTCACTGACCAGCTTCGAGCTCGACTGCACTCGCTGCGGGGCATGCTGCGCTCCCCGCGGGGACTGGACGACCTACGTGCACGTCCCCCCTGACGAGCGACGTCGCCTCCCACGGCACTTTGCGCTGCTGGTGGTGGACGATGAGTTGTCCACGGTCGTGGATGGCGACTCGCACGACGCGCCTCCCCCCCAAACCCACGGGATGCACGAACTTCCATTTCGCCGCGCTCCGGGCGTGCGCTGTGTGGCCCTGGAAGGCGAGCTGGGAGAGCGCGTGGGGTGTGCGATGCACCGCGATCGACCGAGCGTATGCAGGCAATTTCGTGTGGGATCGCGCGCCTGCCTCGAGGCGCGCGCAGAAGTGCTCGGCCTCTGACGTACAACGCGGCTCCGCGTGCTCGGTGTGCGGAATCACGCTCGGCGCTGTGGCGACAGCGCGTGATCGGGTCGACGAGCGTTCGACATCTCGTGGACACGCAACTTATCTAAGCCGGTTCGCTGTTGGCGAACCGCCATGGGTCGGATAGCCTCGGCCTTCGAGGCTCAATGCAGAATAATCCGTACGGCAATCCCCCTCCCTATGGTCCCCCGCCTGGTGGCGGCTTCGGTGCTCCTGGCGGCCCTCCTGGCGGCAATCCTTACGGCCCTCCCGGTGCGTATGGTCCGCCTCCCGGCGGAGGTGGCGGCGGCCCTGCGCTGGAGAAGGTGAACCTCCCCGCCATCTTCATCATGGTCTCGATGGGCCTGGGCATCGCCTATCAGCTCCTGTCGCTCGTGATGAACCTGCTGGGCGCTGGCATGGGAGCGATGAGCGGTGGCGACCAGGGCATGCAGAGCCTGATGTCCGGCGTCCTCGGCATGGTGTTCGGCGTGATCGGTCTCGCCATCGGTGCGTTCGTCATCTTCGGGATGACCAAGGCGCGCAAGGGTGAGAGCTGGGGCCTTTCGGTCGGCGCGACCGTGGTCGCGATGGTGCCGTGTATCTCACCGTGCTGCTTGCTTGGACTGCCGTTTGGCATCTGGATGCTCGTGATGCTCATGAACGAAGAGGTCAAGCGCTCCTTCAAGAGCTGATTGGCGCTCTCACAGATTCTTGGGCCGCGTTTCCGTGATGCATCACGGGCCGCGGCCCTTGCTGTATCTAGCGCCCGCGGCGCGCCTGCCGCAGAATGCATGACGTGAAGCCCGGGCTTCGATTGCAGCTCTTGTTGCTGCTGGGTGGCCTGCTGCTGCTCGGGCTTCTGCCGCTGTACTTCGCGGTGTCGACGTACACCCGCGTGACATTGCAGGAGGTGCGCTACGCTAGCGCTCGCTCCCTGGGACGAGCGGTCGCTGGACACGTCTCTGAAGCTCGAGAGCGCCGGACGCACGCGGAGCTGATGGAGCTCCTGCACTCCGAGATCGGCGCCAGTGGGCTCGAGGCGATCGGAGTCTATGATCCTCAGGGAAAAGCCGTGGCGCGTGTCGGCGAGCCCGTGGCCGTCGACGAGCTACCCCAGAGCGTCGATCCTGGTAGTGAGCGCGTATTCCCGGCGCGAACGAACTACGGGCCAGGCATCGCAGTCGTCGTGCCAGATTCCCATGGCGCCGTGGCCGCGGTGTTGCGCACGGACGATGACGCCGCGCGGGTCGCGCCGCTCTTGCGCCTGTTCGCGCTCTACACCTCAGTCATCGCCTTCGCCCTGCTCCTGCTCAGCTATTTCGTGCTGACCCGCTGGATCGTCCGGCCACTCGACAGCCTCGGGCGCGCCGCCAGTCGCGTCGCCCAGGGCGCGCGCAAGCTCGAGCTGCCGCGCTCCGGCGCTCGCGAACTGACGGAGCTCGGAGTTTCCTTGAGGCAAATGACGGAGCACCTGATCGCCGAAGAGGAGGCGCTGCGCAAGAAGGTCGACGAGGTCGAACGCGCCACCCGCGAGCTCGAAGCGACTCAGGCGAGCCTGGTGCGTTCGGAGCGCCTAGCGAGCGTCGGGCGGCTCGCTGCTGGGCTAGCTCATGAAATCGGGAACCCGATCGCGGCGCTGATCGGGCTCGAGGACCTGTTGATCGAAGGCGGCCTGGATGAAGCCGAGCAGAAGGACTTCTTGCTGCGGATGCGTAAAGAGACGGAGCGCATCCACAACATCCTGCGCGACCTCTTGCAGTTCGCGCGACCGAGCCAACAAGCGAACCCTGACGGGGGTGACGTAGAGACGGCGATCTACGACACCGTGACCCTGGTCACGCCCCAGAAGGCGCTGCGGGACATCTCCCTCGAAGTCGACGTCTTCCCCGAGTTGCCGTTGGTGCGCCTGAGCCGAGAACAGCTGGTGCAGGTTTTGCTCAACTTGGTGCTGAACGCTGCGGACGCGTGCGGACCTGGAGGTCGCGTGGTAGTGCGCGCCGAACCCAAACCCGAAGGCGTCTGCCTGAGCGTCGAAGACGACGGACCAGGCGTGTCACCGGCGGTGCGGGACCAACTGTTCGAGCCATTTGTCACCACCAAGGAGGTGGGCAAAGGCACCGGTCTTGGCCTCTCGGTGTGCCGCGGATTGGTGGAAGCCGCAGGCGGCACCATCGACCTCGACCCGAGCTACGAGGGCGGTGCGCGCTTCGTCGTGGAGCTGCCCGCTCTCGCCAATGACTGACTCCTCTCGGCACTCGATCGCCCCCACGTCCCGTCCAAGCATCGGTCTTCAACTACCCAGCCAGCTCGACCTCTCGGAGCTGTCGAGCGAGCTCAAGAACTCGCTGCCGACCGGCACCCTGACCGACGCCGACATCGCCTACCTGCAAGACGCGAGCGCATTCTTGATGCGCCTCGGTCGCGTGTTGCACGCCCAGGGCACGAGCGCTTTGCGCCTGGAAGAAGCGCTCGGTGGCTGTGCGGCGCGTCTTGGCTTGCGCGCGCAGCTCTTCTCCACGCCAACGTCGCTGTTCATCGCGCTTGGAGACGACCGCGTAGCCCAGACCCATATGGTGCGCGTGGACCCGGGCGAAGTGAACCTGAGCAAGCTGGTTGAGCTCGACGCGCTGATCGACTCGATCGGCCACGGCACCATTTCCTTGCGGCAAGGATTTGAGCGTCTGGACGAGGTCGCGAACGCACCGCATCCGTACCCCGATTGGCTCGCTCCTGTCGCCTTCGGGGTGAGTTCAGCCAGCGCCGCGGCCTTCTTCCGCGGCAACGTGCTGGATGTCTTGGTGTCTGCGATCCTGGGGCTTGGGCTCGGCGCGCTCACCCTGTGGATGGATCGAGGCACGGCAACCCGACGCATCTACCCGGCACTGGCGAGCTGCTTGGCAGCAGCCGTCGCGCTCGCCCTCGGCAATCACATGGCCGTCAGCCCGAGCGTGATCACCGTGAGTGCGCTGATCGTGCTGGTGCCCGGGCTGACGCTCACGGTCGCCATGAGTGAGCTCGCAACGGCGCATTTGATGAGCGGCACCGCGCGCTTCGCCGCCGCGGCGGTGACGTTCTTGCAGATGGGCCTGGGCGTGGGGCTAGGGCGCGAGCTGGTGCATCGCCTGCTCGGGTCGACACCTCCGACGTTCACAAGTGCACCGTTGCCGGGCTTCGCTGAGCTCACGGCGTTGGTGCTCGCGCCCTTTGCTTTCGCAGTGCTGTTCCGCGCGCGGCGCCGGGACATCCCGCTGATCGCGTTGACCAGTGTGCTCGGCTTCATGGGAGCACGCGCCGGTGCACATCTGTTGGGCCCAGAGCTCGGCGCGTTCGTTGGTGCGTTCGTCGTGGCAGCGATCTCCAACTGGATTGCCCGCCTGAAAAAGCGCCCGGCGAGCATCACGTTGGTTCCGGGCATCATGCTGTTGGTGCCTGGCTCGATTGGTTTCCGCAGCCTGAGCTCCTTCTTGGAGCGAGATGTTTTGACCGGGACGGAAGGTGTCTTCCGGATGTTCTTGGTGGCTGCGACGCTGGTCGGTGGCCTGTTGATGGCCAACGCCGTGTTTCCTCCGCGCCGCGAACTTTGAGCGTTACCCTCCCCCATGAAACTCAACGCACCGCGGAAGGTCTGGCTGGGGCTTGCCCGGAGCGGTATCGACGCCTGACACCGACGCGCTAAGCAGGCGCCTTTACTTCCTCGAGGAAACTCTCCAAGGGTACGATGGGCAGCTCTTGCGCCTTGATCGCTTGGAGCAGCTTCGGTAGCACTTCGATCGCGACCGGAGTGAAGTCGTCACGCTCCGCGGCGTCGTGGAGGAGCAGGATGGCGCCAGGCTTCAGGCCCGCCTGCAAGCGTTCGAGGACTTTGTCGGGGTCGGCGTTCTTCAGGCCGTCTCGGCCCTTCGCGCTCCAAGCGACCAGGGTCACTCCCGCCTTCTTCGCACCCGCAGCGGTGCGCGTCGACACATGACCAATGGGAGGCCGAAACAGCGTTGGGCGCTGCCCGCAGGCTTCTTCAATCGCCTTCTGAGTGCGGGCGATGTCTTCCTCGACGTACTTTGGCGTCTTCCAAGAGAAGAGCCGATCGTGCTGATAGCCGTGGAGGCCAATGCCGTGACCACGCTCTACGATTTGCTTCACCACCTCCGGGTGTAGCCGCACCTTGCGCCCCACGAGGAAGAACGTCGCGCGGACGTTATTTTCCTCGAGGATATCCAAGATCCTCGGGGTGTGCTCAGGGTGCGGGCCGTCGTCGAAGGTGAGCACGACACCTTGATCCGCCTCACCTCGCCACAGGACATCACCGAACATCTCGAGCTGCGGAAACAACACACCTGCGGTCGCCAGGGCCGTGTACGCGATGAAAGCCGCAATGGCGTACTCGAGGGGAATCGGCTCCCCCCAAACAGAGCGCACCATCAGCGCGATACCACCCAAGGTGGCCACGACGAGCAGGATGCGGGAAGGCGGCATGGAGTCAGCCGGGAGCTTAGCGCCAGGCAACGCATCGGCGGCCACACTTCGCGAGCTAGTGACGGGCGCGTCGGCGAGCAGGCGTCTCAGCAGCGAGCTCATCGCTCACGTCCACGTCTTCCAGCCGCTTGTGACTCGCTCCCTCGGCAATGCGCGCCCGCGCCTGTTCGCGGCCTGCTTCCTTGGCGGACTCGCCGGTGTTGTCGATCTCGAACATCAGGGCGAGCAGCGTCCCAACCATCGGCAGCGCAGCGGCCGGGAGATCCCCCAGCTTCCCAGCGCCCGCCTGAAGCATGCTGAGGTCCACGGTGTAGGGCAGCCACTTTCGTACGGCGTACATGCCAACGGTCCCGATCAGCACCGCGGCGACGGCTTTGATGGCGTTCTCGACCCCAGCGTCCCGCACCCAAATCGCCTTGCCGCTGACCAACGCGGTGAGCAAGCCGGTCACTACCGCGGCCACGTAAGCAATGGGCGCGCCCCAGGTCACGATGCCTAGGCCCTTGACCAATACGGCCGCAACGGCAGCGCCAACCAAGACGCCTTTGATCAAACCCAGGATGAAACGACCGACCATGATGCAGGGGGAAGCGTTGGCCTCAATCTGGGTGTCGTCAACCAAGGCCAGTGTGAAGTTGTGTTGAGTCCCGAACGCCACGTCGGACGCCGCCGCCGGAGCAGGGAACCCAGGCTTATCTAAGGGTTCGGGGGAGAGGGGCTCCGTATTTCAGCCCATGAACGATTTCGCGCTCGTCGACGCAGAAGGAGCGCGACGGGGCACGAACGCACCGCAATGCGCGCCCAGGGGTTGGCGCCGCGACCTTTGTCCTCTACGCCCGTCCTCTGCATTTTCGGGTCTGCCTTCTCGGGCCCTGGCGCGAACAACAAAAATGGTGGCTCGCCGCGCTCAGCGAGGCCACCGAGCGGTCCGACTCGTGCTGTTCAACACCCTCGACTACGCCAGATTCCTCGCTTTCGTCTTCGTCGTGTCCTGGGTGCTCGCGCGTCGACGCTGGGCGCTGTTGTTGCCGTGGTTCTTGCTGGCGGGCTACTCGCTCAGCCTACCCGCCACACTGACCAACGGCGGCATCACCGTCGTCGCCGGCTTGCTGTCTCTCCGCCTGTGCCACCAGAAGCACACCGGGGAAACGCCGCCGCTGCCTGCTGCCCTCGCCGCCGTAGCGCTGAACTTCATCGCCCTTGGCTGGCTTAGCTACCGCCACGCTGCTCGCGACCCGCTTGGCCTCGGCCTGACGGCACTGAAGCTTCCGTTACCGCACGGCACCGTACCAAGCATCGTCGGCGCACTTGTCGGGTTCGCGCTGCTCCTGCTCTTGGTGCGCGCGCGTAAGATCCGCCTGATCTTCATCCTGCTCGCGAGCTACGTCTTTTACGCGCACTGGGACTGGCGCTTCTTGCCGCTCATCTTCTTCTCCTCCTCCATCGACTGGCTGCTGGGCCACGCCATCTACAAGGAGCAAGATCCAGGGAAAAAGAAGCGGTGGCTGGTGCTCACAGCGGCCGTCAACTTGGGTGTGCTTGGCGTGTTCAAGTACTTCAACTTCGGGATCGACACAGCGCGTGCGCTGCTCGAATCCCTGGGGATGCACCCGTCTCCCATCGCGCTGCGCATCGCACTGCCCGTCGGCATCAGCTTCTTCACCTTCGAGTCGATGAGCTACGTCATCGACGTGTACCGGGGGGACATCAAGCCACAGAAGAGCTACCTCGAGTACCTCGCGTTCGTGGCCTTTTTCCCCCATCTGGTCGCCGGACCCATCGTGCGCCCACGCGACTTGCTGCCGCAGCTCGCCAATCAGCCGCGCTGGAGCGCCCTCGAAGGCTCAGAGGGCTTGTTCCTGATCGGCGTCGGTCTGGTGAAGAAGGTCTGCATCGGCGACTACCTAGCGCTCAACTTGGTAGACCGCGTGTTCGACGCACCGATGCATTACTCGAGCCTCGAGTGCTACGCAGGCGTTCTGGGATATGCGGTGCAAATCTACTGCGACTTCTCGGGGTACACCGACATGGCGATCGGCTCCGCGCTGCTCTTGGGTGTGCGCTTCCCCCTGAACTTCGACTCGCCCTACAAGGCGCCGGACATCCAAGATTTCTGGCGGCGCTGGCATATCTCCCTGTCCACGTGGTTGCGCGACTACCTGTACATCCCTCTGGGCGGCAATCGTAAGGGCGAGGCCCGGACGTACATCAACCTGATGCTCACGATGCTGCTCGGTGGCCTGTGGCACGGGGCCGCTTGGACATTCGTCGTGTGGGGCGGGTTGCACGGTGGCGCATTGGCAGTCCATCGCGCCTGGCATTCATCACCCGTCCAGAAAGCCTTTGTGAACGCCGCTCGGGAGCGCCACGCCTACTGGGTGTGGGAGGACGGGGAGTCGAAGAAGCGCCTCCCGGGCAAGGGCTGGAGCCCGCCTCGCACTTGGTGGGGCACACTGATCGGTGTGCTGGTGACCTTCCATTTCGTGTGCGCGTGCTGGATTTTTTTCCGCGCGGATAATTTTCAGAAGGCCTGGCTGATGTTCTCCCAGCTGGGACAGCTGACCCATTTCCATCCGAACTTGCCGGCGAAGGTGCTGGCGGTGCTGAGCCTCGGCTTGCTGAGCCATTACGTCCCGGAACGCCTGTTCGTGTGGGCGCGGGAGACGTTCAAGCGGGCGCCGGCGTTCACCCAAGGCGCGATCCTGCTCGCCCTCCTGCTGTGGGTGCGCGAAATGGTCAGCGCCCAGGCAGTGCCGTTCGTCTACTTCCAGTTCTGATCACCCAGATTCTGCGGGGTTTCACCCCAAGCCGCAGCACTGTGGGCGCGCTTTGGGGCAGTTACCGCAATGCTTGCGTTCATGGCAGTTGCGCGACGCAAACGTAACGGTATCGTAACAGGATGTTCTATCTGTCGCGCCCCGGGTCTCGGGCGGCGGCTTCGAAAGCGTCCCCAGGTCGGTCTGGACCACTCGAGCCGGCGCTGGACTCCGAGCTGCGCGACGATCCAGAGCACGGACGGGACTCCCTAGACCCGGCCGCTCCGTGGTCCCTAAGACCGCCTCCGCTGCAGTCCACAGCGCCCGGCCGGGACCAGGGCGTTCGCTGGAGCATCCACGACCGCACCCATTTGCAGTGCTCACTGGTGTACCGCGCGCGGAACCTGCTGGACCGCTTCAAGCTGTTCGAGCGCTTCGAGTGGGAGGTGTACTTCTTCGTGCCGGATAGTTTCCGCTTGGATAGTCAGACGTACCGTCAAGACGACATCTACGCGGACTTGAAGAGCTACGTGCGCCTGGCGCCCCGAGAGGAACCACTTCGCGACCTACTACAGGAGCCCTTGACCCGACTCATCCAGGCGCTCAGGGGCGATCGCACCGAGGCGCTGGACGGCCTGCGCTTGATCTCCTGCCTCCTGCGTGACGCTCTGGCCAACGCCGAGCGCCACATCGTGAGTGAACTATCGGGTTGCGTGGAAGCCGAAGCAAGACGCCAGGCGCGCGGGCGCGACGCCTCAGGTATCGTCAGGAAGCCTGGCAAGGGCAAGGCGCTGAGCTTGACCCGCAGCCTCGACTTGCAAATCCGCGGGGCAATCAAGACCGGCCCGCAGGTGCTAACTGGACTCCGAAGCGCCATCGACACGGAGCTCAGCGCTCGCGCCGACATGGACGAAACGACGCTCACCGCAGCAGACTGGGTGAAGGCCGAAATCTCGCTGATGTTCGAGGCCTTCTTCGGGCGCGTCGCGCGGAAGCTGAAGACCAGCGGCGGCCCGAAGGAGCTGGTCGATGCACTGACCCGTTGCGCCCTGGATGCGGTCGAAGCTCGACAAAACTGCAGCCTCGACTTGGAGCTCTCGGGGCCACTGCGACCGGAACGGGTCGAACACTTCGAGTTCCAGCGCCATGTGCTGAAACGCTTCACCTCCAGCGTGCTGTGGCTTCAGACGCGGGTTCGCGAACCAGGCCGCTGGATCCGTCACGCGCTGTACGCGATTGCTGCAGGAGCCGCGATGTCCTTCGCGGTGGCCGCGGCGCTGTGGAACGGCGTCGCGCCAAACGAACAGATGGTGCCGTGGCTCTTCGCTGCCGTGATTGCGTACGCCGTGAAGGATCGCCTGAAGGCGATCCTGCAGGAGACCTTCAGCAACGTGGTCGCACGGCACTTCCCGGATCGACGTTGGGACATCACCGACCGCGCTGGGAAGCGTATCGCGATCGTAGACGAGCACTCAGGGTTCGTGCCTTTCCAGAGTGTGCAGCCAGACGTGCTCGCCGCGCGTCGCCGCACCCGGGTGCACGCCATCGAAGAGGTCGCACGGCCAGAGACGGTGCTCTGCCACAAGAAGTCGTTCGTGCTCGACAATGAGCACCTCGCCGCGCTGGGCCCGGACTTCGATGGGTTGGCCGAGATCTTCCGCTTGGACCTGCACCGCTGGCTGACCCACACCGATGACCCGAAGCAGACCGTGGTGGTGGCCGATCGCGAAACCGAGAGCATCCGCTCCTACAAGGCGCCCAGGGTCTACAACATCGCGGTGGTGTACCGCCTGCGCTATGCCGATCAATCCACCCCGTGGCACCGCCTGCGAGTCGTCGTGAGTCGCAAGGGCCTGCAGCGGGTCGATTCCATCGACTGAGTGCCTGGCTCGATGTAGGTTCCGCAGCATGAGCGACGCCTCGGACGAGACCATGGAGGCACCCGAGGTCGATGGCGATACGCCGAAGCGGCGCCGCAAGAAGCGCAAGCGCGCTGCAGCCAAACAAGGGCTGAGGCGTGCAGAGCTGGACGCTGGCGGGCGTGAACGGCCCCGCTTTCTTTTGGACTTCCCGGAAGATCCGGAGCTCGAGCGCCTGATCGAGGCGTTTGAACTAGGCAACTATCATCAGGTACGCGAGCTCGCCCCCAACCTGATTGAACACGGCAAGTCGCCCGAGGTGCGCAGCGCAGCGAGGGAGCTCAGGCGTCGGATCGAGCCGGATCCGCTGTTGAAATACCTGCTTCTCGCCACCTTGCTGCTGCTCGGTGCGCTAGTCTGGTACGCGTATGCGCGCCACGGTGCCCACGCCCACTGAGCCCCGGTCAGCAATTCGCGCCCGGGAGGCGCGAACAATCGCAATTGCCAGCGATCGCCAGGAGTCCAGCTCCAGACGCTTATCCGCGCGGCAATTCGCGCCCGGGCTCGTCGAAGCGACTGGAACGTTGCTCCTAGGATTGGTGCTGGCGGGGTGTGGTGGCGCTGAGCCTGCTCCACCAGTGCCACCAAAGGCCGAAGTTGCCGACACGGAGGTTGCTCGCTACCTCCCGTTACCCAACGACTTCGTCTACACTTACGACACGTACAGTGACGGCCAGCGGATTGGCAGCCTCTGGATCCAAGTGAGCCACGTGCGAGATGAGCGCGTGGACCTCAAGATTGGCAGCCGGGTCACTCATCTCGAGCTCGCCCGAGAGGGGGTGAGGGACATTGGCGGGGGCTGGGTGCTGAAGGCGCCTCTAAAGGTGGGCGCCGAGTTTGCGGGAAAGAACGGTCGTGTGCGCATCACCCAGATGGACGTCGCAATCGAGACCGCCGCGGGGAGCTTCAAGGGTTGCTTGGAAACTCAAGAGGAGGCCGGCGGCGCCGAGGCTCAGAGCCGAGTCACGACCTTGTACTGCCCAGACGTTGGCATCACCCGCATCGACATCATGACTCAAGAAGGCAACGAGCTCGTTGAAGAACGAGCGGTGTTGCGCTCCTTCAACAAGCGCGTCGACATCAATAGTTTGGGCGACGAACCGTTGCCCGAAACCAACTAGTCATTGCCGCGCGGCAATTTCTTCCATCAGCCCAAGCAGCCGCAAGAGCTCGCTCGGGTCGATGGGTGACTCCAGGTAACCTTGGGCGCCGGCGCGCAAATACGCGGCGCGCTGGGAGTCTGAAGGGGTGCGGCTGGTGATGATCACTCGCACTGGATGGTCCCAACCACTGCTCAGCCTGCGGCAGGCTTCCAGCGCGTCGAGATGCCCCATCGCGGCATCCAGCAACAGCACGTCGGGGGGACTTGCGCCGCACGCCAGCAAGCCATCGATCGGGTTTGCGAAGCCTTCGACCTCAACCTGAGGCGCACACTGTTTCAACGCGTCAATTGCTCTTCGCAGCGTCGAGGCGTCGCTGTCGACGATCAACAGCTTGTGGACTTCGCTCAGCTGCGCGGGCAGCGGCATGTTGTGGCTGCGCAGGAACTCGATCAGCTGGTCCCGCTGCACACGTCGGTGACCACCAGGCGTGCGATGTGCGGGCAAAAGGCCGCGATCGATCCAGTTTAGGACCGTCGACGGACTCACATGTGCCAGGCGGGCTACTTCGTGGGTGGTGAAATAGTGTCGCAACGTTGTGTGAGCCTACCGCGCATCGTCCACCGCTGGCCACTCCTAGGCGACGAGATTCATAGCTAGAAAAACCACACAACCTCGAGATTCAAGCTTCCGAGGGACACAAACCTCTCGGAAGCGCTCAGCTTCTTCCGCCCTGCGCCAACGGCTGAAGAGCGACCTTAAACGGAGTCCGTTTCGCACCCCGGAACTCTAAATCCGCCGGGAAGCGGAAGTGCCTGCGCGCATGAGCAACGGGGCCGCGGCACACGGGTCAACCTCACCCCACGGGGTGTCCGAAACGGCCACTAGGACACCCTTGCCGCCGCAGCCTTGGGGAGTGCCTCAGCGCGTGAACGGCGCTTTGACGTGTCGGCTAGACCGTTGCGCGTTGCTCGGGGTGCGGCACACGCCGCCTGGGACGCGTGACCTGGCCGAAATGCAGCTTTTTGAAAGCGACGGTGGGCTTCAAGCCCGGTGCCAGCGGCGAGCTCTGAACCTCGCTCGACGCGAACATCTGAACGAATGCCGGGGCATACTCCACGCGGTCCACCAAAGTGCGCTCGAGGACCATTGAGGTGTACTGCGTCGCCCCAAGCTCAGGGGTATTAGCGTTGATCACCACGTCTAGGTCCTGTTGCCGACAAAGCCGCGCAAGCCCAGGTATTTTGCTGTCCAGCGGACTCCAGTTGTCGGCGCAGGTGCCATTTTCACTGCAGCCCCAAACCCCGTTCTGGGTATTGACGAAAAGCGTTTGATTCCCCGAGGTATGACCTGGTGTGCGGAGCAACATCACGCCGTCACCCAAAGCGTAGTCTGCGTCCGTGAGCAACACCCGCTGGGTGTTCACATCACGTTTTCCGTCCGCCACGAACCACGCTTTTTGCATCGGGTGAAGGTCATCCCAGTCGTCCCACTCTCGGGCGGGGGCGAGCAACACGGCGTTCGGGAAGCGGGCGGAGCGGCCCGAGGTCCCGAGTAGTGCGCGCAAGTCCTGCGTGTGAAAGTGATCGAAAGCGACATAGTCGATGTCCGAGCCGTCCAGACCGAGGGCCGACAGCTGAGACTCGAGGCTGTCGAACTTCTGCTGGAGCACGTTGAACGCCACGTACTCGCCCACTTGCTCGATCATGCGCTTGAAGAACGGCGTCTCGCGGGAGGCGATATCGTCCGTCGGGTTGAAGAGGAGGTTCTTCAACTCCCCTCGCTGCAAGAACTGCACGAGCAGGCATTGGTGCTTCATGATTACGTACGGAAACGGAAGCAGCGGTGCGGACCAGAACGCGTACTTGGTGGGGTAGGCCAACGTCGCCACCGGCAGGGTGCGCACCGCGACGACCCGCGGTCCCGTCGCAAAGCGTTCACGCAGCCCGAACGCCGCCTTGCGCACCGCCTTCAGCTTGGGCCCGTGGCCAGACACCTGCCAAGCAGCGTCGAAACACTCGAGTCGTTCGAGTCCGCTGACATCGCTCATGTATCCGGTGCGTTCAATCATGCTTCCTCCATCCTGCTGCCGCTCCACTCACCCGAAACCAAGGTTTCACTGCCGTCCCCTGGTCGGAGAGCGCCGACACGCCCGTATTAGTCCCGCGCCGTAGCGCTGTCAGGTTCCGGTTCGGCAACCGGCGCCCACCCCGTATACTGTGCAACGGTTGCAGCTTGTTGGCTTTGGAGGCACGCGATGAAGAACCTACGAACACTCACTCACTCCGCCCTCGCGAGCTTGAGCTTGCTTGGCATCACTCACCTCGCACACGCCCAAGCCACGGTGGTGAGCGACCTCAGCATCGCGCGAACCGTAACCCTCACCGGCGCGAGCACCCTCCACGGCCTGGATGTTGCCGCTGACGGTCGCGTCTTCGTCATTGGCGGCGGCGGCACAGATATCTACGTGCTGAACACGGATGACTCGTTCAGTCGCATCGCCCAGGGCGTGGGCACCTTCAACGGCGTGCTTTCGGATCTTCGCATCGGGCCTGATGGCTTGCTCTACGCCATTAGCACCGGAGCGAACCCGGCTCCCGTTCAGCGCTTTGCCTTCGACGGCACGGCCCAAGCGAACTTGGCCACGCTGAACGACGGAGCAGACGCAAACGCGGCGGGTCTCGACTTCGACTGCCAGGGCAACCTGTTCGCCTCGGACACCTCGACGAGTCTGTCCCGAGTCACCCCGGCAGGCGTGGTCTCCCTGGTCAACTCCACTCCGTTCGCCTTTCAAGACGTCGATGAAATCGAGGCCGCTGGCAACAACGTGTTCTTCATCTCCGATGGCTCGGCCAGAACAGCGGATCAGGACACGATCTGGCGCATGGCAGCGGATGGTCAGATCACCAAGTACGCGGAGATCAGCGGCACGCAGCTTTACTCGGGCGCCTACGATTTCGCGGCTGGCGTCTACTACGTGGCCTCCTACAACACCGGGCAGATCTACCGCCTCACCGACACCAACGGCAATCAGCGCATCGACGACGCGAGCGAACAGCAGCTGGTAGCGAGCGGTTTCGCAAGCAACGAAGCTTCCGACCTCGGCATCGGCCCGTCCTCGTCCGGCAGCGGCTTTTCGCTGTACGTCAGCGGGACCAACAAGGTCTACGAGATCTCAGGCCTCGGGGTGCCCAGCGGCGACTGTGGGGATCGCATCGACGACGACGGGGACGGCTTCTGCGAGATCGGCCGGGACACGAACAACGACGGCGACTGTCTGGACACCGGGGAGACGGACCCGAGCAACGTCGACTGCGACGACACTGACGCCACGCGTTTCCCTGGGGCAACGGAGCTATGTGACGGCAAGGACAACGACTGCGACAACAGCACCGACGAAGACTTCAGCACCCTCGGGGACGCCTGCAGCGATGGCGTCGGAGCGTGCATGGCCTCCGGCTTCATCGTGTGCGACGGCACGCTCTCCGGCGTTGAGTGCGACGCGGTACCGGGAACCGCAACCACCGAGGTGTGCGGGAACACAGTGGATGAGGACTGTGACGGCGCCCTCGACAACGGCTGCGGGACCGGCGGAGCCGGTGGCACCAGCGCGGGTGGCACAGGCGGCACCAGCGCCGGAGGAACCGGCGGAACCAGCGCTGGAGGAACCGGCGGCAGCGCTGGAACCAGCAGCGGCGGCGCCGCGGGCATGAGCAGCGGTGGAAGCGCCGGAACCAGCGCGGGTGGCAGCGCTGGCACGGCTGGTGCGACGAGCGGTGGCGCCGCGGGCATGAGCAGCGGTGGAAGCGCCGGAACCAGCGCGGGTGGCACAGGCGGGAGCGTTGCTGGCAGCGGCGGAACTGCTGCTGCAGCCGGGACGAGCTCGGGTGGAGCCGCTGGCTCCGGCGGGACCGCTACGGGTGGCACAGCTGGCAGCGCCGGGAGCTCCGTGGCTGGTAGCGCCAACGGCGGCAGCGCAACCGGCGGAAACAGCAGCGGCGGGACTGCGGGTCTGACTTCTGGTGGCAGCGCCGGCGCAGCTGGCACGAACGGCGCGAGTGCCGAGTCGGTGGAGGGTGGCGGCTGCGGTTGTTCGACGCCAGGTCAGAAGGCACCTGGCGGCTTGGCTGGCTTGCTCGTCGCACTCGGAGCGATCGTGCTGCGGCGCCGGCGGCGGGCAAAGTAGGCACCTGGCGCCCCTCTCCCCCCAAAATTCACGTCAGCAGCAATCACCCCCGTCACCTTCTCCAAGGTTTTCGGGGGTGAGGGCCTGCGTTAGGCAGTCACACCTACTTCAGCCGACGTATATCCCAGCGGATACGCCGCGCGACGCTGCCACCACTGACCTTCAGCTGCACGTCAGCAACGCTCAGGTCGCTCTCGGCGGTCATGCCGGAGTTCGCTCGCAGGCGCTCCACGTCGCCCTCGCTGGAGGACACGAAGCAACTCGCACAGTCACTGATCTCGCCTTCGCTGACCTGGCTGAGCCCTCCAGCGCCGGCGTCGCTACCAAGGCGGGTGGCTTCGAGCAGCGTGCCGTCCGCCAACGTGAAGCTCGCGCTTCCTCCGGGAGACAGCACGACGAGCACATCCAGGCGATCCGCGACGTCGGTTGGTGTCACCACCGTTGGGTCTTCAGCGGGCGCAAGGGTGTCGATGGTCGGGTCAAGCAAGGGGACGATGGTGTCCTGCACCTGTAGCAGCGGGAGCTTGTCCAGAGGCGCTGGAATGGTCACCTGCGCACCACCGCTGTACACCGTGAAGTCGTCCACATCGACGAAGCGCCCGGGCGGGAGCCACGTGACACGCTGCGTTTCCCCGCGGCGAACGATGGGCAAGGCGTACAGCGAGCGACCGACATAGAAGGCGTCTTCGATTGCGAAGGCCTCGGGCGCTGTTGGGTTCAGCAGCCACGGGTGCATCGTGATCGGCGTGCCCTGCTCACTGGCGAGACGCGCCAACGCCGTGAAGTACGGCATCAACCGGGTGTGGAGCCGCGCCATCTTCGAGTAGACGTCGATCGTCTCTTGGTCATTCCACAGGTTCCACTTCGTCGGCTTGGTGGAGGCGGTGGGATTGGAACAGGCGTTTTGCTCCATCATGATCGGGGAGACAGCGCCGAACTGCACCCAGCGCAGGTACACTTCTTTGTCGTGCGGAAAATTCGTCAGACACTTGAAGCCCGTCATGTCGCTGCCCCAGTACGGCACGCCCGACATGGACAGGTTCAGGCCGCCGCGCACCGCTGACGGCAAGCCTTGGGTCTCATCAAAGGTCGCTTCCGCGTCACCCCCCCAAACCGCCGGGGTGAAGGCCTGAGTGCCACTGCCACCAGAGCGCACGAAGTACAGGTAGTCCCCCGGGCGCTGCTTCTCCATCAGCTCATACGCTGCTTTGGCGCTGAGCACGGGGAACTCGTTGTGCACCTCGTCGCCCCGGCGCCCGTCGAACATCACGGCATCGCGCGGGATGTATTCGCCGAAGTCGTGCATCCAGCCGTCGTAGCCAAGGTCGAGGGTGCGCTGCAGCAGGCTCTGGAACCATTTCACCGCCTCGGGGTTCGTCAGGTCGATGGTCGCCAGCTGCAGATTCTTTCCCGAGATGAATTCCGTAAGGAAAGGATTCTGGTCCGGCGTCTTGACGAACAATCCGTGCTCCACCCCGTAAGCGTAGTCGGCGGCCGCGTTCTCATCGGACTCGGCGACGTACGGGTTGTTATAGGCCATCACCTTGTATCCCGCGGCGTGACCAGCCTTTGTCCAGGCGGCGAGCTCGTCTTCGCGGCCCAAGTGTGACAACGCAGGCAGGAAGTGCACCGAGTCGTCGACGCCCGTGATGGCGATGTCCGCATCACGCATCGCTTGGATCTCCGGAACGCCGTTCACCATGGACCCAGAGCCCACGCGACGTCGTGGCCCGAACACCCAGTCCGCAGGAATGATCGGCTTGCCCGTGTCCTCCGTGTAGTCCCTCAGGCTGAGCAGCGGATCGTCGTGGACGTAGATAGTCGTGTTGAACGCCTGCTGATTCACCGCGACGCGATAGGCATCTTCACGCTCGCTGGCGAAGTGCACTTCCGAGCGGAAAGTCGTGTCGAGGTGCATCCCGTAGCCATGGGTCGACAGGAAAAACGGCACCGGGAAGTAGGTCATCGAAGGACCGTTGGGGAACGGGTTCTGCTCCTCGACTGCTGCGTTCTCGCCCCGCCCCAGCGCGCCCTCCTCGGGCCAGCTGTAGAGCGACCACCCGCGGTGGTCCGTCGTTCCGAAGCGCTCACCCATGCCGAAGAAGTGCTCGTCCGTCGCGCTCTCGAAAGCGATGGTTGACTTGTTTAGCGGGTTCTCCGCGGCGCTGTCTGCCTGTTCACGCGCCTTGAACTCGAAGCGCACCCGAGCGTCGGTCAGGCCCACGGCAAAATCCGCATGGAAGTTCTCGCCGCTCAGGGCCAGCTCCACCCGGTCGTTTCCGCGTGAAATCACCTCCGCGGTGACCCCGTGTCGCCACGCGCCCTCTTGAGCCAGGTAGCCGTCCCAGCCGGGGAGCGGACGCGCCAAAGCTAGCGGATCGTCCACAGTCGCTGAGGGCGCGCCGTATGCGTCGTTCCCCCCACCCTCCAGGGTGCGCAGCACCAAGCTGCCGTCCGGCCGGAAGATCTCGACCGAGAACGGGTCGAGGTGAATCAGCACTCGAGCGTCGTCGCTCACCAGCTCGGGAGGCCCGACGGGACCCTTGCTGGCAGGTTCATCACTTCCACAACCCAAAGCGAGCAAGCCAAGTAGCGGCGCGGCAACCCAAGTCCTCATGCGCGGGAGTCTGCCACACGCACCGGCCACGCGGACTGACACGAAACCAAAAACGTGTCGCTCACGGTTTGCTGCCCAGCAAGCTGAGCGAACCTCAGATCGCGGCCTTACTCGATGGGGGGCAGCATCAACTCAAGGTCGGCGTTCACCGTCTTGATCCCGCAATCGTCGTGCTCGTGGACCAGCTCCTCTTTGAGCTCTGGGTAGCCAGTCGCGGTGATGGTCACGGTCGCAGGCCCGTTGGTCCACAGCGCGCAGTCCAGGGCAACGGCGCTCTCGCCATTCAGCTCCCGTGAACAGCGCACCGCCTCGAGGGGCACTTCCGGCTGGTCCAGCTGATAAACCTCTTCCCCCGAGCTGAACATCACGTCCACGGTGGTGTCACCAGGCAGTGGCCCGTCGGCAGCGAATATCCGCACGTCAAACGTCGCCTGAGGCCCAGGACACTCGTTGCGAGGTGGATCCGTGTCTGCCGAACATCCAGACAAAGCGGCCCACGCCAGGCACCCAAGCAGGGCAGGGCTACGCAACAAACCAGAGACGAAGCTAATAGGTCGCACTAGAACCTGGGGCACATACGGCACGTTTGCGCGACTCGCAAGTCGTTCGCTGGAGTTTCCATGAGCGAGCCGAGCACACCCTCCGCTGAGCTATCTGATGCTCAGAAGGGGACTTAGTTGCGGATACAGGAGTTGTCCAACGTCGCGTCCGCGCTCTGGATTCGGCCGTTTCGACACTCGATGGAGTGGTACGGGGTTGCTCCATCGCGGCAAGCGTCGAGAGCCCGGATATAGGCTTTGCCAGCAGTCTTCCCCGTTCCCATCGCACGATGCACGGTGCGCTTGGAATGCGCGGTCGTCTTGCCCGCGGCAGTGTCCCGCTTGCAGTCGATGCTTTCGAGGCAGACGACTGCACAGCTCCAGGCCTCATCCGCGTTGTCGGCGAGACTCGCCAAAAGCGCCTGCGGCTGGGCGACGGGCTGCGAGAGCTCGTCCAGCCGACGACTCTGCTCAGCCAGCTCGCTCGACTTCTGGGCAAGCTCACGCTCCGTACGCTGCAGATCCTCCCGAAGGGTGGACTGAGACTGGAGCTGCGCGCGGGCCTCCTCGAGTTCACGGGCCAACCGATCCTGACGCACGCGCAGCTGCGCCTGATCCGCTTGCAGGCGCTGAAGCTGATCCGTGTTCCCGGCGCCGCACCCCACCAGTGCAAGGCCACACACGAGCATCCGGAGTCGTCCCATCGAACTCCGTTCTACGGTCCCGCGCCGCCAGAGATCCCCTGAGCACAAAAGCCGACGGAGCCAATTCCACATGGGAACTGGCTCCGCTTCGGGCTTGATTTCACGCCTGACGGCGCGAATCTTTGCGAGCTAGGCGGTCGGCCTAGAACTCGGGGCCGTGGCTGTGGCCACCAGCAGCTGCCTTCTCCTCCTTCGGCTTCTCGGCGACGAGAGCCTCGGTGGTGAGCAGCAGGCCAGCGACGCTAGCCGCGTTCTGCAGCGCCGAGCGCACGACCTTCGTGGGGTCGATGACGCCCATCGCCAGCATGTCGCCGTACTCGCCGGTCTGAGCGTTGTAGCCGTTGGCTCCCTTCGCTTCCTTGACCTTCTGCACGACGATCGAGCCCTCTTCACCAGCGTTCGCGACGATCTGGCGCAGGGGGTACTCGATGGCGCGACGGATGATGTCCACGCCGGGCTGCTGCTCGTGGGGAACCTCGAGCTTGTCGAGGCCCTTCTGAGAGCGGATCAGCGCGACGCCACCGCCGGGGACGATGCCCTCTTCGACAGCTGCGCGGGTCGCGTGCAGCGCGTCTTCGACGCGAGCCTTCTTCTCCTTCATCTCGGTCTCGGTGGCGGCACCGACCTTGATGACGGCAACGCCGCCGACGAGCTTCGCCAGACGTTCCTGGAGCTTCTCGCGGTCGTAGTCGCTGGTGGTGTTCTCGATCTGGCCGCGGATCTCAGCCTGACGGGCCTTGATCTTGTCCTTCTTGCCAGCGCCGTCGACGATCGTGGTGTTGTCCTTGTCGATCTTGACGGTCTTGGCTTGGCCGAGGTCGCTGATGGTGACGTTCTCGAGCTTGAGGCCAAGCTCCTCAGCGATCACCTGACCGCCGGTCAGGGTCGCGATGTCCTTCAGCATTTCCTTGCGGCGATCGCCAAAGCCGGGCGCCTTGACGGCGGCGGTCGCGAGCGTGCCACGCAGCTTGTTCACGACGAGGGTCGCCAGAGCCTCACCCTCGATGTCCTCGGCGATGATCAGCAGGGGCTTCTGCTGACGAGCAATCGCCTCGAGCACCGGGAGAAGATCCTTCATGTTGGCGATCTTCTTCTCGCTGAGCAGGATGTAGCAGTCGTTGAGGACCGCTTCCATGCGCTCGGGGTCGGTGACGAAGTAGGGGCTGAGGTAGCCACGGTCGAACTGCATGCCCTCGACGACGTCCAGGGTGGTGTCCGCGCTCTTCGCCTCTTCGACGGTGATGACGCCTTCCTTGCCGACCTTCTCCATCGCCTCGCTGAGGAGCTTGCCGATGGTGGTGTCGCCGTTGGCGCTGATGGTGCCGACCTGAGCGATCTCGTTCGCGTCCTTGGTGGACTTGGAGAGCTTCTTCAGGGACTCCGTGATGGTCTCAACCGCGGTGTCGATGCCGCGCTTGATGTCCATGGGGTTGTGCCCCGCGGCAACGAGCTTGGAACCCTCGCGGAAGATCGCTTGGGCCAGCACGGTGGCGGTGGTGGTGCCGTCGCCAGCGACGTCGCTGGTCTTGCTGGCAACTTCGCGCACCATCTGGGCGCCCATGTTCTCGAACTTGTTCTCGAGCTCGATCTCCTTGGCGACGGTCACGCCGTCCTTGGTGATCGTGGGGGAGCCGAAGCTCTTCTCGAGCACGACGTTGCGGCCCTTGGGCCCGAGGGTGACCTTGACCGCGTCAGCCAGCGCGTTCACGCCGTTGAGGATCAGGTTCCGCGCGGTTTCTTGGTAGGCAATCTCTTTGGCAGCCATTGTTCAGTTCCTCCTCTGATTCACTTCTCGATGACGCCGAGGATGTCGTCCTCGCGCAGGATCAGGTGCTCTTCGCCGTCGAGCTTCACCTCGGTGCCGGCGTACTTGCCGAAGAGGACGTGGTCGCCCTTCTTCACGTCGAGCGCGCGCACGGTGCCGTCCTCGAGGACCTTGCCGTTACCAACAGCGATCACCTTGCCCTCGATCGGCTTCTCTTTGGCGCTATCGGGGATGATGATGCCGCCCTTGGTCTTTTCCTCTTCCTGCACGCGCTTCACGATGACGCGGTCTTGCAGCGGTCGGATGTTCATGTCGTTTGCTCTCCTCTGACGTCCAAGGCCCGAGAGGGCCGTTGATGGGTTCAAGGGTAGAAACCGGCTAGGTCCCGCTGGACGGACTCACTGAACAAGCCCGCAGGGAACCGGTAACACCCCGAATTAGTTTAGGAATCAGTTCCGCTGTTAGCAGTCGATTCGGACGAGTGCTAAGCGGCGCGGCGGAAACTAGCCACCTGTCGTGGGGAGTCAACCCTGAGCCGCGCTTTTTAGTCCCCGACCCCTCCGCGTCGCCGACGTTTCAGGGACGTCACCACGGGATTCCGCCGAGCCGAATTAGCAGCCAGGCCCCGACACTGCTAAAAATCTCGGTGTTTTCAGCTCGTTAGTTATGCCGAGTTGAGGCTCTGCCGTACACACTGATTAGCAGTGCACGAGCGGTGCCGGACCCCAGCCCAGTCGACCTCGCCAACGCGAGGGACGGGCAAGTCTCACCTCAGTGCACGGCTCCGGCGGCGAAATCGCCGTGGGGTCGGGCTGCGCCCGGCCCTCGACGGAACCTCAACAGTGCAAAGGAACAAGCGGGATGGCTGAACACACATGCAGTCCCGCCATCGAGCTGGGTACAGACGTTGGCGGGTTCTTCCGAGAAGCGGTGGACGAGACCCTGGAGCGCGGTGGCTACGAAGCTTCAGAGGCGACTGTGAGCTACGTTGGCGCGTTGCTCGCGGACTACGCGAAGCCTGGCCAGCTCAACCAAGAGACGCTCGCCCGCCCGGTGACGTTGCTGCTCAACGAAGCCAAGCAGGCCAAAGGCTACGAGCGCTTCGAGCGCTTACGCACCCTAGGAGACGGCGTGCTGTACATCTCGAGCTTCTTCCGCGAGCACCTGGAGCGACGCGGAGTCGAGGTCCACTACATCTACCAAGTCGGTGCAAGCGCCTACGAGTCCGCCTCCGTCATGATGGGGCGGGACCAATCTGGCTTGGACGTCTTCGGTGAGCTCTCTCACAAGTTCGAGATGTTCACCGCGCTCTTGAGCGACGTGGCGGAGAAGCTACGCGCGAGCCAGACGGCAACGCCCAGCGATGTGCTCAAGCTGTACGAACGCTGGACCAAGACAGGTTCCGCGCGGTTAGCTGAAGAGCTCGCGCGACAAGGACTGACCCCGGTGGTGGGCAATGGCACCATCCACTGAACTCAGCCGCTTACACCGGGAGCACGCGTGAGCGAATCGCCGCTCGAGCGCACGGTCAGTCGCGTCGCTCAGGCGCTGCGCGAGTACTACCGAATGGATCACGCGCTCGATATTCGCGACTTCGTGCGCGAAGGCGAGCCTGGCAGCCGGGAGACATTGGTGCTGCGGCAACGCGCGGAAGACCTCGAACTCTGCCTCGTGTTGCCGCCTCAAGAAGCCACTGAGACTGACGACGCCGACCACTTCATGCAGGTAGTTGAGGGCGTGAGTCACTTTCTCCTGGTGGTCGAGCGCGCTCGCGTCGACCGTCCCACGACTCAGCTCGAGCTAGAGCTCCAGGCAGAGGTCGACAAGTTCGTGATCCTGTCGCAGGCCAGTGACGCCCATGCACGCAAGTTGCACACCCGGTTGTACGAACAGGTGCGCTTCATCCACGCGGAAGGCAGCGAAGCTGGAGCGCGATATCGCTTGGCAAACTCACTGGCCGCTCGCTTCGTACATCGGCATCTGGGACATGCTCCCCACGCAAGAAGGCAGAGCTTCCGCCACTTCTATCGCGTGGGTCAGAGCGAGAAGATCCGCCTCGCCAGCTGAAGCCCGTCATCGCGGTGCGCTTGACCGACCGTCGACTCCGGGGTCAGCTTCGAGGATGCTTACTCGATCCCTTACGTTAGTAGCGCTAGCGCTGCTTTCCGCCGCTTGCGGGGAGTCCACGTCGGACACCGGCGGAACCGGCGGCACCTCCAGCGACGCGGGCTCCGACGTGGTGATCGACGCTGAGCCGCCCGTCGAAGCAGGCGCGTGCAACGCCCTCGCACAGCATTGGCCCAACTTCGGCCAGACCCACGTCGAGATCTGTTCGGACGTCAGCTACCCATCCAGCCCGCCAACCTCGGGCAACCACTATGGCAGCTGGCCCCAGTTCAAGACCTACGCCGACCCGCTACCGTACGGATTCATGGTCCACGGCATGGAGCACGGAGCGGTGGTCTTCTCCTACAACTGCCCGAGCGGCTGCGCCGACGAGGTCGCGCGTGCCCAGAAGTTGATCGACGAGCAGCTGCCCGGTGATGTGTTCTGCGCGGCGCAAGGCGTCGACCGCCAGCGCGTGATCCTGACGCCGGATCCGGGGCTCAAGTCGAAGTGGGCCGCCGCGGCGTGGCAGTGGTCACTCAACGCCGACTGCTTCGACGAAGAAACATTCCTGAACTTCTACGAAGCCCACTACGACCAGGCGCCTGAGCACATCTGCAGCGATGGCATCGACGTCAGCCCAGAGGGAGGCATCCCCGAGGACTGCGGCCCGCCGCGCTGACGCCGCCTGCCTGACAGCGCGACTACTCAGCGGTGATGTGTTCCAGGGCGCGATCGACGAACAGCGCCTGAGCGGGGTTGAGCTTCACCTTGGCCGCCTGGGGGCCAAACCACTCGAAGCAGTCGATCTCCGGGAAGCTTTGTTTCCTCCCGGATCGAGGCGGCCACTCCACCTCGAAGGTGTTGCTCTGCAAGCTCGCAGCGTCGCAGTCTCCCTGCGCCGCAAAGCCCAACACACGCTTGCCGCTCTTCAGCTTCACCTCGCCCAGGCTGACCAGCGAAAGTTCGATGTCGAGCCCGGTCTCCTCCCGGAACTCTCGCAACGCAGCGGCTTCAGCGTCCTCTCCCGACTCGAGCAGGCCCTTGGGGATGCTCCAGGCGCCTTCGTCCTTGTTTTTGAAGTAGGGGCCGCCCGGGTGAGCCAGGAGGAACTCGTAAGCTGCCTCCTGGTTTCCTTGCGGATCGCCTCCCCCAAAAAGAAGGGACGGACGCCAGAGCAAGATGCCCGCGCTGACTTGTTGAGCTTTGGCCACGAGTCTCCTGCGATGCCTTGCTCAGCGCGCCTTCGGCAGCAATAGCCAGTAGTCCAAGTCGAGCACGACGCTCGAGTTGTAGACGCTCTTGCCGTCTTGCTCGACCTTGAGCGGTAGCTCACTGGAAGGCTGGTCGACGTTCTTGCTCGCAACCACGCGCACCCGCAGCGCGCCAACATCAGGCCGCCCGAGGTCGGCTTTGTCGAGCACCTCGCTGTAGGCGAAGATGGTGTCTCCGGCGAACGTCGGGTTCGCGTGGGCGCCAGCGTTGAACGCCAGGATGCCCAGGGCGCGCTCCATGCCGTTGAACGACAGCGCGCGGGCAACGCTGATCACGTGGCCACCGTACATCAGGCGCTTCTTGAAGCGAGTCTTCGCGGCGTTGTGGCCATCGAAATGCACCTTAGCCGTGTTTTGATATAGCCGCGTGGCAATTGCATGTTCGCTCTCTTCGATCGTCATGCCGTCGACGTGGTCGATCTTTTCGCCTTTTTCGTAGTCTTCCCAGTAGCTGCCGCCGGCGGGCCACGGCTCGTACTTCTCCAGGCTCAGGCAGCTCGGCACCACCAAGTCCTTCGGCTCCACCAGGGCGGGCATGCTCGGCTTATCCGCAGCGCCGGTCGGCGTGCCCGGGTCGCGCTTGTTCACCATCACCCAGCGGTAGTATTCGAGCACCGCCTCCCCGCGCTGATTGGTGCCGAGGGTCTTGACCCAGACGATGCCGTTCTTGCCGCTGGTGTTCTCCTTCTTGCCGATCACCGTCGACACCGAGCGGAGCGTATCCCCAGGGTAAACCGGCTGAAGGAAGCGAAGGCCCGCGTAGCCCAGGTTCGCGACTGCATTCAGCGACACGTCGTTGACCGTCTTCCCAAATACCATATGGAAAGTAAGTAGGTCGTTAACCGTCTCGCGCTGGTAGCCGAGGCTCCTCGCAAACTCCGCAGAGCAGTGCAAAGGATAGCGGTCCCCGGTCAGGCCGATGTAGAGCGCTTGATCCCCTTCGGTCACGGTGCGCGGCACGGCATGCACCAGCTCGCTGCCGGTCTGAAAGTCTTCGAAGAAGTTACCGGGGTTCGTCTTCGCCACAGCTCAGCTCTCCTTTGCCGCAAGTCGTCTCGACCGCAGCGGGTGCTTCAAGGGTTGGGGGTGAGGTCCAGCGCAGCGCCCTCCACGGCGCAGCGCGGCGAGTGGTACCACAAGCTGCGCGCGACGCCGGGAGTTGTCGTCAATCTGGCGCGGGATCGCAGTAGCCGTCCTCCATGGCGTCCCCGACCAGGCAGCCGCGGTGGTCACAGATCACGGCGAAGCGCGCCTTGTGATCCACCGCCCCGTCGCCATCAAGGTCGGCCTCGATGATGACCTCTCCCCCATCTGCCAGACTCGAGATTCGCTCCCAGCGGAACGAATGCAGCTGGGGCCCTGACACGCTGAACTCTCGAGCGCCGCACCGGGTCGCTGGCTGCTTCCAGTCTGAAGGTGAAGTGGTCACGCTAACCCCGCGCGGCACGTCTGGCGGCACGGGCGCGGAGCTAGGTGGAAGGGGCGCTCCGCAGCTCTCGATCAATCGCTGCCACTCCTCCGCGGCGAGCATGTCTTGCTCGCACCTCGCTGTCTGCACGCTTCGGTCGATGTGCTCGTAGCCGAGCACGCTCGCGCACACCAGAAGCGTCGCTAGCGCGAAGGCCAACATCAAGAGTCGCGGCCCCCGGCGATCTAGAAACGACTCAGCCGACTCTGCCTCGACGTGCGGATCCCTGGGTGGCGCTGGAGGTTCAGGCTCATCGTCGACGTACACACCGCCTCCACGAACATTTCCGCACAGCAACCCATGTGATCGCTACGAACGAGGCGTTCCAGTTCAACGAGTCGCCGCGTTCGCCGGAGCCTCGCGAAGCTCCTTCGCGTGTTGCGTGTAGGTGTACATCCCGTAGAAGAAGGGAACGACGAACCACAGCAGGAAGAACGCAACGCCAATGCCGATGGCAATCTTTGCGCCACGAGACATGCCTGGCCGGCCTTGGGGTTGCACCTGACTCCCGTCTTGGGGCTCATCCACGTAACTCACAAGCCCGAGTGTGGACCACCCCAACCTCAGCTGCAAGGGCCACCGACAGCTGCCGCGCGGCAGCGGCCGTCTGCTCAAAAGTGACTCTTGACGTGCGGCGTGATCACCTCACAGCTGCCAGAGGTACAGTCGACTTCGGACTCGATGGTCGTATCGACTTTACCGTCGAAGTTCGCGTCACCCTCGCCAATCACTCGCCCCTTTTGATCGCTCTCCTTCAACCAACGGAAGCGATAGAGCTGAGGGCGCGATGGCGTGAACGTGCCTCCTTCGCAGGTGAAGGCCGGCGCAGCCCAGTCACCTGGAGCGCTGTCGAAGGGCTTCGAAGGGACATCCTTCGGCACCGCTTCGGTGGACTCCGGAAGCGGAGCTCCGCACGCCGCCACCCGCTTGGCGAGGCGCGCGGTGTCTTTCTCCGCCTCCTCGAGCAGACGCTGATCCTTGACGTAGAGGTAACCGCCGAGCACCAGCAGAGAGACCAGGCCGAATACAAACAACCCGCCGACACCGAGCACGATCCACAGCGTGGTGCGACTGGAGCTGTTGGCAGAGGGCGCCACGGATAATTACCTTACGGTAATCACCGTATCAGGGCCCAGTGGTCGCCGGCTTCGCGGTACACGTGCTACCCACACACTCCACTACCACCTCGACGCGTTGCTCAGCCGTGCCGTCCGCATCCATGTCCGCGAGGGCGACTGCGCGCCCACGAGTGTCCGACTCCTTCACCCACTGGTACGAGAAGTACTGCGGCGTGCTCATCGCGAAGTAGGCACACGTGAACGCAGGGTCCGTCCAGTCGCTCGACGTGCTCATGTACTTCACACCCGCGGGTGGCGTCGACGGAACGGCGACGCTCGTTTCTGGGAGCTTGCCGCTTTGCTTCTCACCGCAAGCGGCGATCCCGCGAGCCAACACGGAGGCGCCGCTCAGCCCCTCCGCGGCCTTCGCCTTCACGGTGTACGAGCGCACGCCGTAGATACCGAGCGCAGCGAGGACACCCACAATGACGACAACCAGCACCCCAACGACCGCGAGCACGATGAGGATCGTAGCCGTCGACGAGGACTTGGGTGGTGGGCCGCCAGGACCTGGTGGGTAGGCGCCCTGAGGCGGAGGCTGATCAACGTAGCTCACGGGCCGCACAGTAGCATTGTGCTGGCGACAAGGGGCAGAGCAGCTACGGTGGGCCGCCATGACCCCTGACCTGCTCATCGACACCTGCATGAAGCTGGATCCGCTGTCGGAGCTGCCGCGCACCGGTTGGCTGCTCCGAGGGATTCGGCCCTGCGAATCGCTGGCGGACCACAGCTACGGCGTTGCGGTTGTTTCCGCGCTGTTAGTCGATGGACTCAGAGCCGAGGGAGCAACGGTAGACGGGGAGCGCGTGCTGCGCTTGGCGCTTTCCCATGACGCGCCAGAGGCCCGCACCGGCGACATCCCGATGCCCTCGAAGACGCCAGAGCTCGACGCCGAGCTGACCAAGCTCGAGTCGTCGCTCTTTCACAGCCTCTTGCCCCCCGCGTGGCATGCCCTGCACGAAGAGCTGGAGCGCGCCGAAACCCTCGAAGCACGTATCGTCCGCGCAGCGGACAAACTGCAGATGATGATCAAGGTGCTCGTCTACGAGTCCCAACAGCGCGGCCGCCTGGAGGAGTTCTGGCGGAACCCAAAGAACTTCCGAGACTACGACGTCCTGCTAGCGCGGGCTTGCTTCGACCGGGTGTGCGAGCGGGCTGGCAAGCCCAAGCCCCTCACGGCATGAGCATCGGAGGGTCCGCGCTGCAGCTCCCTGCGACGCAAGTCACCGCGGACTCCACGCGGTCGAGTCCTCCGTCGCCATCGAAATCCGCGGCGGCGACGACGCGACCACTCGTCGAGGAGTCTCGGACCCACTGGTACGAAGAATGGAAGCGCTTCGGTAGCAAGACCGGCGACCGGTTGCAGTCGAACGCCGGCTGAAGCCAGTCGTCCCCCGTGCTCTCGTACCCATCGGGGCCAGGCACAGCGCTCGGTACGGGACGACTACTGATGGGCAACGGCTCACCGCAGGACGCGACCTTCATCGCCAGCTGCCACGTCACCGAGTCTGCTTCCTTACGGATATGCTTTTGATCGAGCCGAGCCTTCCCGACGTACACGCTGACGCCAAGCCCGCCAATCACCAGCCCAACACCGAGCACCAGCAAACCGGGACGGCGCATCAGCGCAACTCGAAGATGCCGTAGCCCTGGGGCGGAATGCTGAGGCTCGCACTGTCTGTCTCGAAGCTCAGGCTGGTGTTGCCCAGCACCCCCTCACCCTGGGTTGCGCCAAGCTCAGCAGCGCTCAGGTTGGTCTGGCTCTCCACGAAGCCCAAGTTCAGCACGACCAGGTAGCGCAAATCTGCGTCGTACCGCAGGTAAGCCAGCACCGCGGGGTCGGAGGGAGTGAGCAGCCGGAGCTCGCCGTTGCCCCACACTGCGCGGCCGCGTCTTAGATCCAGAATCGAGCGATAGAAGGCGTACATCGAACTCGAACTGGCCTGCTGAGCCGCGATGTTCGTTTCCGCAAGGTCTGGTCCGAAGGCCAACCACGGCGTCCCCGTAGTGAACCCATAACCTGGCGCTTGGTCATTCCAAGGCAGCGGCGAGCGGGCTTCGTCACGGAAGTCGATGATGCTGTCGTCACTCGGACGAATCGCCACTTCTTCTCCGTAGTAGATGAAAGGCGAGCCTTTCATGGTGAGCTGCACCAGGGCTGCCAGCTTGTAGCGCTCCTCACTGCTGCCGGCATTCACCCAAGCGCGCGAGACATCGTGGCTGCCAATCACCAGCGCGTCTTGCGCCCCCGCCGGATACTCGTCGAGGGTACGTTGGAACACATCGCTGATGGGTTGCGCCAACCCTCCCCCAAAATGAAAATTCCAGAAGTAGCCGTAGCCGAAGTTGAAGGTCATGTGGAACATGTCCTGACCACTCCCGAAGTACTCCGTCGAGTTGGTCAAGTCGGTCGGTTCCGCGAGGAGAACAGCGTCAGGGTACTCGTCGACGACGCCGCGTAGCTGCTTGATGTAGTCCTTGGTCTCATCCAAAAAGCCGCAGTCGGTCGCCGACTCGTAGAGCAGGCTGATGACATCGCAGCGGAAGCCGTCCACGCCCTTTTCAAGCCAGAAACGCGCGATATCCAACGTCTCCTTCACCACCTCGGGGTTTTCGTAGTTCAGGTCCGGCTGCCCCGGATAGAAGCGATGAAAGTAGTATTGCTGCCGCGTCTCATCAAATTGCCACGCAGAATCTCCGAACACGGCTTGATGCGTCCCGCAACCGTTGTTCGGCGTACCCTCGGTGTCAGACCAGACGTACCAGTCCGCCTTGGGGTTGTCCTTGCTCGAGCGCGACTCGGTGAACCAAGCATGCTGGTCCGACGTGTGGTTCAACACCAAGTCGATGATCACCCGAATGCCCTTGTCGTGCGCCGCCTTCAGGAAGGCGTCGAAGTCATCCATCGTGCCGTAGTCCGGGTTGATGCCGCGATAATCCGCGACGTCATACCCCGAGTCCACGAACGGCGACGGCATGATGGGCATCAGCCAAATCCCATCGACGCCCAGTTCCTTGAGGTAATCGAGCTTGGACGTCAGGCCCTTGAAATCACCGATGCCGTCGCCATCGGAGTCTTGGAATGAGCGCACGTAGACTTCATAGAACACCGCGTGGCGATACCAGTTCGGCCCGCTCAATAGCTCCGTCGCCTTCGCGTCCCAATCGGGAGTTTGTTCTTGGGGGGGAGAGCTCTCGTCACTGGAGCACGCCGGCACGCTCAACGCTGCGGCTAGCCCAAGGGATGTTGCAGCGAGCGTTCGAGTCAGCCGAGAGCCGCGGACGGCGGCGCGTTTACCCATGGGAGAATAGTGCGCCGAAAGCGAGCGCCGCGTCACCTGGGTTCCGTCTATCGCAGTTTGGTAGTGTTCCGCGCCATGCTGCTGAACGCCTACGCCACCCATCGCACCCCGCCCCCGCTCAGCTTCCCCCATCAGCTCGTGAGTAGCGCGATGCGTGCCGAGCTTGGGGAGCACCTGCACGGCTTCTGTGGCTACATCTTCAGTCGCGGAAAGGAGCAGATGGATCAGCGCAAGTTCCATCTGATCCAACACGTCCAGCGGGTGCAGCATCAGTTCGCGTTCGAGGTCGAGGAGGCCGCGCTGGACGCGGTCGCGGCGTGGGCCGCCGAAGCCAACGCGATCTTGTTTTCCACCGACGGAGCCATCCTCGCGCCGGACGGCCGCGTGCTGCTCGGCGCAAACGGAAAGTTCGACGAGGAGGCTCGCGAGCCGTACCCCGAAGATGCCGGCAAGCGCTACCAGCGAAGCCATCAACAACTGTCAGAGCTTCAGATCCGAGTCCCGGCGAGCTTGCCCCCGGTGATCGGCGAGTGCGAGGTGTTGCTGAGAGAACCCGCAGCGGTCCACGAACGTTGCATGGGCCTGGCCGCAGTCGCTATCCGCGCGGAGACAGCGCTAAGCTCACCGCCATTGGTTCAAGCCGCGGAGCTGTTCGAGATGGTGCCCGGTAGCGAACAGGCGCTGACCCCAAACGAGCGCGCCTTCGTCGAGACGCAGCAGCCGAGCCAACACGATGCCACGCAGTTCTTGTGGCGCTACGAAGGCCTGTACGTGCTGCTCTGGGCCACGGGAGCCTTCGAGGATCTACATTTTCCTGAAGGAATTTGTGATGTCCCCGGCTGTGTGCGCGCGCTGAAGGGTTCGAAGCCGCCGCAACGTCTGCGCCCCGCGGCGCAGATCCTCGACGCGTTGGACCTGCACTATCGCCTGCACTGGGCCACCACCGACGCGCGGGTCCGAGGCACGGAGCTCGACGCGGATCTGGATCCCGGCGTCGTCTTCGAGCGTCACTACGCCTTGAACTGGCTCACCCGTTTCCAGGACGCTGACTGGGACGACGTCGAGACGCCGACTTGACGGCTCACGCTGGCACAAAACAGCGGGCACATAGTTTGCTTCGTACTGACCATGACCCGCTTCTCCTCAACGTTCACATTCCTCGCCACTGGCTTGCTTACCGTCACACTCGGAGCGGGCTGCGGTGAAACCAGCGACTCTGGCGGCAGCGCAGGAAGTGCGGGTAGCGCGGGTAGCGCCGGAACTTCGGGCGCCGCCGGTACCGGTGGTAGCGCTGGAAGCGGCGGCTCCGGGGGCACTGGGGGTAGCGCTGGAATGAACCAGTGTCCGGATCGCGTGCCCCAGAGCTACGAGGAATGTAGCCAAGACGTCAACCCAGAGGGCTGCACCTACGGTGCGCTCTGCGCCAGCGGGTCACACCCGGCCTTTACATTCACCTGCGGTACGACTGGCCATTGGATCCTCGAGGAAAAGGCGTGCGACCTCCAAGCCGAACGCTGTGAAGGCATCCCGATCAGCTGCAACCAGGGCTACTGGAGCTACTGGACCGGCGTGAACCCCCAGCCCACTTGTCCCGCGCTGCGCCCCGACGGCGACACTCCCTGCACGCCGAATGACGGCGAGTGCGGCTACTACTGCACCGACGGCGTCACCTGGAGCGTGCTCTACTGCGACGGCAGCACCTGGGTCTCCGACGGCGCGTGTCCATAATCGCCTCGCCTCGAATGGCCCTGGCGAATGACCGCCCCCTTCGGGTGAGGGCGGTCATTCGCTTGAGCGGGCCGCTCGTTGCTCGGCTCTATGGCCTTTCTCTGAGGGGTCTGGCGGCAGACCCCTCCTCTGTTTACCTCGCTGCCGCTCGGAAACAGAGTCTCCTCCCCAACCGCAAGCACTGAAAAGTACCGGAACGCTCGCGTCTCTCTGGTTTCTGACCTGTGGCAAGCCGACAATGCGTACGGGGCTCTTTCGTTGCCGGTGCGGACATTCGCGAGGGCCATTCGAGGCGAGGCGAAGGGGCTACAGCCCCATCATCTTCGCGAGGTAGTAGCGCATGGTTTCGGTGCTGCCGCCGCCGATGCGGATCAGGCGGGAGTCGCGCCAGGCGCGAGCGATGGGGTACTCCTCGATGTAGCCCCAGCCGCCGTGGAACTGCAGGCAGCTGTCCATCACCTCGGTCACCAAATCGCCCGCCGCGATCTTGCACATGCTGACGAGCTTCACCGTCTCCATCGAAATCGGCGCCTTGTTGACGTAGCGCTCGGTGTTGAAGGCGTCGACGGTCTTGTAGACGAGCGCCTTGCACATCTCCGTCTTGGTGATCATGTCGACGAACTTGTGCTGCCACAGCTCGCGCTTGATGATCGGCTTGCCGAACGCGTGACGCCCTTCGCCGTACTTGCGGCTGAACTCGATGGCTTGCTCACAGGCGGCAACAGCGTTCACTGCGCCGATCAACCGCTCGCTCTGGAAGTTCTGCATCAGGTACATGAACCCCATGCCTTCTTCACCCAGGCGGTAGCGCTGCGGCACGCGCACCTCGTCGAGGAAGAGCTCCGCGGTGTCAGACGCGTAGTGGCCGAGCTTCTTCAGCTTCTTCGAGACCTGGAAGCCCTTGGTGTTCGTGGGAACGAGGATGAAGCTACAGCCGTGGGCGCCGGCGTCGGGGTCCGTCTTCACCAGCATGGTGATGAAGTCAGCGCGGGTGCCGTTGGTGATGAAGGTCTTTTGACCGCTGATCACGTAGTCGTCGCCGTCCTTGCGCGCTGCCGTACGGATACCGGCGACGTCACTCCCCGCGCCGGGTTCGGACACACCGATGGCGCCGATCTTCTCGCCAGTGAGCGCGGGGCGAAGGAACTCGTCGATCTGTTCCGGGGTACCGATTTCGCTGATCACGGGCGTCGCCATGTCGCCCTGAACCAGCAGCGACAGTGAAACGCCGCTGGTGTTGCACCGGGGCAGCTCCTCCGCTTTGGCGACACTGAACCAGTAGTCTCCACCCGCGCCGCCGTGTTCCTCCGGATAGTGGGCGCCGTGGATCCCAAGCTCGCCCGCTTTGGTGAAGATCTCACGGGGGAAGGAGCCAGCCTCCTCCCACTGGTCAGCGTACGGGGCGACTTCCTTCTCAGCGAACTGACGTACGGTCTTTCGGAAGGCTTCGTGTTCCTCGGTGAAGGGATTCCACATGGCTCGGCACTCCTGTTCACGCGCCGTTGTGTAAGGCGCGAGCTGGCGTCGCCACGACTCCCCTGCCCAGGTGCGGGCTCGACGGCTTAAACCACCGTGGCGACCTGGAATGATTCGTACACGAAACGTTTGCCTACGCAACGTTCAGCGAGCTGGAATCCGATTCCTGCGAGCGAAGTGCTAGTTCAAGCTCGGGACACGGCCCGAAGGGACAACCGGGTAGGGCAGGTGCGCCTCAGAGCGCCCCCTCGACGGCGCCCAGGACGCGCCGTGCCTCAGGCAGAACCTCGCTCACCCCAACGCGGCTGTCCACGAGCGTCACCAGCACAATGTCCTGATTTTGTTTTCCTCGCAGAAATAACTGAATGCGCCGATTCCCAACAAGCAGCACCTCCCGAGACGCGGGCGCGGCTTCCCTGTCGGACGCCGTCAGTGCGCGGTCTACCTGCGCCAAGCTGCGCTCCTGAAAGAGCTCGCCGCTCGCTGGGAGGAGCGCATCGAGGTGCTCCGCAGCTTCCGGGTCCAGTGTGTGTGACGCCAGCACCATGCCAGTCGCCAGGTCCATCACGGCCGCGGCCTGGCACTCAGGGATCTGGTCAATGGCGCGCTCGAGCAGAGGTTGTAGGGACATGGAACTCCGTGTGGGAAAGGGCAAGGTCGCGGTTTCCGTACGCAATCGCAGCCCAAGTTCTGGACTGACCTCAGAGTCTGTCCCAGGCGTATGCGCAGACCCAGATGTTGCCTTCCGACAGGGGTGTCGGAGACCAATCAGAGGAGCGCGTCGGCGGGCGTCAGAACACCAACGGCGAGATCGCGAACGAAGCGGGACGCGAGGGGGCGCGTCGCATCCACAAGACTAGCGAAGCGTCTCCCCCGCGCAATCTTCTGGGCCCATAAATCTACGGCTCCCAAGCTGAGACACTCGAGATACCGAAACGCGCTTCACACGCGCCGGCGCATGCTTTGCCCCACGGATCTAACGCTGTAGGAGGCGCTGCGCGGCTCGCTCTCACCAAAGCAGCTCCCTCAGGCCAGGTGCACCCCTGATACAGCGCTGATGCAGCGCGCAACATCGCGCACGCCGCACCCGGCCACACGTCTGTCTCCGGGCAACGGAGCTGCTGGCTTCCCGCCACGGGCGAGGGGTGGTACCCCTCTGACTCATGCTGTCCTCCACGCAGAAAGCGTCTTGGTTCCGCGATTTTTGGGGGGAGAGGGGCGCCGCAGCTCGAGTGCTGCTCCTCACGGCAGCAGGTCTGACAAGCGCCTGTGGCGGCCCCGGTCAGGCAGAAGACCCCCGAGACATCCTTGGGGAGGACCTCTACTACGACGGGCAAGACGGTACCCAAGGCACCAAACCCGGCGCGCCGGACCCCTTGGACCGCGAAGCCAATGAGGCGGAGTGCCGTAAGGCCTTCACCCACATTCAGCGCATCGGTGCTGAAAACGCCGCTCGCGCTGAGAAGGATCCTGTCAAAGCGAAGCAGATCCGCGACGCAGCCAACTCCGCCAACGCCAAGGCTGCCGTCGAGCGTGACGTAAAGCGTTGCCTCGCGGAAGGGGTCAGCGCCCGCGAAGCGCTTTGCTATTCCAAGCTGCGGGCCAGCTCCAGTGAAGAGGACCTGGAGCGACAGTTCGAGCGCTGCGCCGACTACCAGTAGGCGCTCGGGCCGGAAGGTGCCCTCAGTTGTCCGCGACCTTCAGCGGTCGCTCAGTCGTCGGAACAGCAGCGGAAGCCAGTCGAATAGTCGCCGTAGCTGAAGGCGTGCGCCGTGGTGGTGTACCCGCAGCCAGCGCCGTTCGTCGTCGCGTCAACGTAGAAGCCGCCCTTGAAGGTGCCCGCCGAGTCGGAGATCCACTCGTGGAGGTTCCCGACCAGGTCGAAGATCCCTTCCGGCGTTTGGCACTGGTCGAAGCTCCCTGTCAGCGCGAGGGTCTCTGGCTGCTGGCTGATGCATGGATTGTCGAGCTCGTTCCAGATCCAGCTGTCGGTGGTGCCAAACAGCTCCACGACGGGGTGCACGGCACGGTAGTCGTTGCACGCGCCCGCGACTCGCATGAATCCATACGGATATACTCGTGCTTCGCTACCACGACAGCCAAGCTCCCACTCGTCTCGAGTGCACAGGCGTTTGCCGGCTTCCATGCAGGCCTGCTGCGCTTGGGCGCCGCTGATGTACCCTTGGGGTACCGCGCCCGGCGCGCTGCGCGCCGCCACCGTGACGCCGCTCGGGTTGAAGTAGGGCGACCACGACTGCTCCGAGGCGCCGCTCACTTCGACCAGAAATGCCTCCCAGCGGTCCATGCAGACTTGCTGGTCGATGCGCGCCATGCCGTCAGGGCAGCCATCGAGCCCGGCGGGCTCCATCAGTCCCTGATTCGGGAGCGGCATGCTGGTCTCGTCGCACATCCAGGGCACCTCACCCCCAACTCCGCCGGCGCCTGACGCAGCCCCTACGCCGCCAAAGCCGCCGCCCAGTCCGCCCATGCCCGCTGTTCCGCCAGCGCCGCCCGCTGCTGTGCCCGCGCTGCCACCAGACGTCACGCCGCCAGACGCAGCACCCCCGCCAGCGGCACCGCCCGCGCCAGCGTCACCGCCAAACCCGGCAACACCGCCAATGGCGGTTCCCGAGTCGCTGCAACCGCCCAACACCCCGAGCGCCGCGAGCGCCAGCCAGCCCCTGTTCACACCGCAGATCTAGCAAACCCGAGGAGGACTAGCGAGGCCACTCAGGGCTCCCAGGAGTCCCGCGCGGCCCGCACGAGCTCGCAGAGCTCTCGGAGATTCCCCTGGAAATACCGACGCTTCATCCGCTCTATCTGGCCGGGGCCCAGGGGCTCCGTGATGTTGAGCAAACCTTCGAAGTGCCGCACCAAGAGCTCCAGATCTTCGAGCCGGTCCCTGAGGGGCGGTGCCGTCACTCGCGCTGCTGCAATGCGGAAATAGAGTTCCTCAAGGAAATAGCCTTGGTTGACAGCACGCCGCAGATCCTGACTACAGCCAAAGACCCAGCGCGCGTCGACGGGGAACGCTTGGTTGCTCCCCAGGGGCGCGGTCGCCCCGTCGCGCAACGCTCGGGCGAGCATGCCTTGCGTCTCCGGCGGCATGCGATCCACGTCGCTCACGTAGAGCGTGCCTGCTTTGGCCCGTTGGATCGCGCCTTCCCCACCCGCCGAGGCCCCGCGGTGACTACCTGGCGTGTGGCCGAAGATCCGAGCGGCAACAGCCGTTGCGTCCCCCGCTGCGCTACACTCCACCCACGGTCCCTCGCGTCCGGACCACTCGTGGATCACCCGAGCAAGGAAGCGCTTCCCCGCTCCGGGCTCCCCTTGCAAAAGCACTGGAACCCGACCCGACGCGAAGCGCGCGCCCAAAGCTAACGCCTCGCGATAGCGCCGAGCAAACGCGACCGTCGGAATCGACAAGCTCGGCAGCTCCTCGCGCTCGAGCTCAACGGTGGTGGCGCCGTCGACTCGCAGGCGATGTTCGCCGACCCGCAGCTCACTTCCGTAAGGAACCATGGCGCGTTCGATCCGCAGCTCATCGAACCAGGTCCCCGAGGCTGAGCCCAGATCCTCGACGTGAGCGCCCCCTTCGTGGGCGGTGAGCTCGAGGTGATACGCCGCCATCCCCTCACCTTTCAGCTGGAGCTCGTTGTCGGTGGCTCGGCCGATTTGCAGGCTTCCGCTCGAGCGCGGTTCGGCACTCAGTCCCCTGTTTGGTCCTCCAACGAGTTCCACCGCCAGCCGAAACTGGCTACGAGGGCCAAGCCTGAGCGGACGGCCAGCATCTCGCGACTCGGAGTTCATGCAGCGTTGTTTAACCCATTCGCCACAACGCCGAATCAAATCCGCCACCAACTTGGTTGGAACGGGCCGGATCGCGCGCAGGCCGTGACGCGGACGACCACTCGGTCGGTTTTCCAGATCGAAAATCCGAACCGGTAAGCGAGACGAACCGAGGTGCTCTCAGTGTGACAGCGACGTTTCGCTGACCCGCCCGCCATACGCCCGAGATCGCGAAGCTCCATGGACTCCTTGCCGTTGCTCTGACCTTTCAGACTTGCAACCCCCCGATGGCCGCCGCCTTCACGCGTCTCGACGAGGCGAAGCCATGTGGCCAGAGCTGCTACAGCGCCGCGTATTTTCCGAGAGACTTGCTGGCCAACGGTCGCCGAGTGGTACATTGAAGCGCTCACCATGCGTTCCCCAAGTCGTGATCGCGGGCCCTTTTCTCTGCTTACCCTCGTTCGCTCCGCTGAGTTGCGGCGCGCGTTCTACCTTGGCGCGACGCTGAGCGTGGTCGCGTGCTCGTTCCCCGAGCGCACCTTCATCCCCGCCGACGAGTTTGACAAGATGAAGGCCGCGGGAGGCAGCTCCGGCTCGGGCGGAACCGCTGCTAGCGGCGGAAACGGCGCCACAGGAGCCATCGGCGGCAACGGCGGTATCACCTCCGGCGGCACTTCCGGCGCAGCCGGGGTTGGGGGTGAGGGTGGAGTCGCCGGTACGGCTGGCACCGGCGCCGCGGGTGCTGGCGGCGCCTCCGGCGAAGGCGGCACGGGCGCCACGACCGCAGGCGGCATGGGCGGTTCCGCAGGGAACACCGCGGGCGGAACCGGCGGCAGCGCTGGAACCGGCGCCGCTGCAGGCACCGGCGGCACGGGTGGCTCGGGCACGACGAACGGGCTGCTTATTAGTGAGTACATCGAGAGCGGTAACAACAAGGCGCTCGAGCTCTACAACGCCGGAGCAAACCCAATCGATATCAGCGCCTGCGTGTTGACTCGCTACATCAACGTCGGGTCAGGCTCTACGACGGCCGTCGTGCCAATGGCCGCCCCAGGCAAGATCCTGGCCCCCGGCGAGGTCTGGGTGATTTGCTACGACAACTCTGGGAATACAATTCCTCCTGGATCCTGCGACTACAAGACGGACAAGCTCCAGCACAACGGAGACGACGCCTACAGTCTCTCGTGCGGAAGCGAGGTCGAGGACACATTCGGCGAGCTCCCAGCCCAGACGCTCTCGGGCGGCCACTGGGGAACGGGAACTCTCAACTCCGAAGACGCCATCCTTCGGAGAAAGTGCAGCGTCACCCAAGGAGACACGAACCTCGCAGATGTCTTCGTGATCGCTGACACGTGGGACGGCTTCGTCGTAGGTCCCCCTGCAAATCCGGTAGATGTAAGCGACCTCGGCTTGCACTGCGGCAACGGCGGCAACTGAACACAGCGTTTCCGCACGCATCCGCACCGAGCAAGCAAAGGCTCAAGCAGAATGCCGTGGCTGCCCCCGGCTGGGCTGCTATTTAGTGTTGGTGTTCCCTCGCGCACCTCTGCTCTTCGCCCTCGCGTTGCTCCTCGGAGCCGGCGCCTGTTCCAGCTCCAGTAAGACGGTCGGCACCCAGTGTACGGAAGGTGAGGTGCGCGCTTGCCTCACGCCGGACGACTGCAAAGGCACCCAGAGCTGCGACACCAGCGGCCACTACACCGCTTGTGAATGCGGCGTGGGAGGCAGCAGCGGCGTGGGAGGCAGCAGCGCGGGAGGCACGAGCAGCTCGGGCGGTTCCGCGGGGCAAAGCAGCGGCGGCTCTAGCACCAGCGGCGGCTCAGGGACCACCGGCGGTTCGAGCAGCGGCGGCAACGGAGTTGGCGGCAGCACGTCTGGAGGTAGCAGCGCTGGAGGCAGCAGCGCGGGCGGCAGCAGCTCCGGCGGCTCCGCTGGTGGGCTATTCTTCAGCGAGTACGTCGAAGGCCAGGCCAACAAAGCCCTGGAGCTGTACAACGCGGGTCCAACTGTCGACCTCGACAAGTGCAGCGTCACGGCCTACGCCGACGCGGCGAACGTGTTCGCCACGATCCAGCTGAGCGGTACCCTGGCTCAAGGCGGCACCTACGTGATCTGCTCGGACACCACTGGCGGCGCTCTGAACTGCGATCTCACTTCGACGGAAATCCAGTTCAACGGGGACGACGCGTTGATCCTGCGCTGCGACACGAAGATCGTCGATCACATCGGGCAATACGGCCTGGATCCGCAGAACGGCTATTGGGGTACCGAGCCCTACACCACCGCCGATCACACCTTGCGGCGGAAGTGCAGTATCCAGTCCGGTGACCCGAACACCACCGCAGCGTTCGACCCTGCGATCGAGTGGGACAGCTTCACCGCGGACGACCTCTCTGACCTCGGCAAGCACTGTCAGTAGCGCGCGTCGGCTGCCCGATGCCCTCAGGGACGGCAGCCTCCAGTGAGGACGGCAGCGGGGAACGGCAGTGAGGACGGCAGCGGGGAACGGCAGCAGAGACCGCACGGCAACGCTCACCGCGCCAGTCGCCCGCAGCGCTCCGGCGCGCCGTTCGCTGTCGGCAGTTGACGGCTGAGCGTCGCTCACTCAAGCTCACGAGTCTCATGCTGATCATCCTCGTGGTCGTGATCGTGCTGGTGTACTTCGCGTACAACCAGAAGCCGAGCTACTACGGGGTCAACCCGCATCCTCACTCGGTGAGCTTCGACCTACTGGCAGAGGGCGTGATGTGGAAGGTGGACTTCTCCACCGCGCGCATCTGGCGCCTGGCGAACCAGAGCAACGTCTGGATCGAGTTTCATATGTGGCGCCAAGACTCACAGCGCTGGAGTCTCCGACTGAGCGACCACGCGTGGTACGCTTTGAGGCAAGAGCTCCTCACCCCCAACACGGTCGATGGGGACAGCTCTCTACCGATATCTGAAGTCGGCGAGGCACCTGACTGGAAGCCTTGCCCCGCGGAACTACAACAGCTGCTGGAGCTCAGGTACCAGTACCTGCACTCGGGCTACACCCACTCCACGCACTACGACGCCTACGCGCACTGGCTCCAAGCGCCAAACCAAGGCTACGTCGATCAGCCCCTGGGTACCGGCCTCGCCCACGGGCAGGCGCCGACCTCGGAGAACGTGTACGCGCCCCCTAGGCAGTAGCCAAGAGGAGACGCAGGCGCGTGGGCAGCATGCTTTCGCCGCTAAAGCGCTGGTTCGCGGCCGCGCTGGGTTGGTCTTCTCCGCGCAGTGGGCTAACACACAGCGGATGCGGCTCCGGGTCCTGTTACTGCTAGCTGCAACGGCACTCCCCGGTTGTTCCAAGCTGCTCGGACTGGACGATTTCCACCCGACCTTTGAAGGCGCAGCTGGCAGCGGCGCGGGTGGCGATGCCGGAACTGGCAACGTCGCCGGTTTGTCTGGCGGCGGTAGCGGCGCAACGAGCGCTAGCGGCGCGACCGGAGGCACTGGCGCGATGGGCGGCACGGGCGCGAGAGGCGGCGCAGGTGCAATGGGTGGAACCGGCGCGATGGGTGGCAACGGCGCCGGAGGCACCGGGGCTAGCTCAGGGGACGCTGGAACGTCTGGCGACGGCGGCGCTTCCGGCGACGGAGGCGTCGCAGGGAGCGCGGGTACCGGGGGCACTGAAACCGGCGGCTTGATCTTCAGCGAGTACGTGGAAGGGCACAACTACACGGCGCTCGAGGTCTACAACGCGGGCAGCGCGCCCGTTGACCTCAGCGCCTGCTACGTGTCCGCGTACGGCGACGGAAGCTTCTTCTCCGACTTCCCCCTCGCCACGACGCTCCAGCCCGGCTCAACTTATGTGCTCTGCTCGAGCGCCACGGCTTCGGCAACGACCTGCCAGCAATCACCCAGCAGCATGAGCTTCAACGGCAACGACGCCCAGGTGCTGAAGTGCGGCGCAAACGTCATGGACGTGATCGGTCAGCTGGGAACGGCGCCAGCCAACTACTGGGGCACGCCTCCAAACACCACTCAAGATCACACGCTGCGCCGCAAGTGCTCCATCACCCAGGGCGACACGAACTCGGGTGATGTGTTCGATCCAGCCGTGGAGTGGGACGCGTTCGGCGCGGACGATCTAACCGACCTGGGCAAGCACTGCGAGTAGCCTCAGACCCTGCCGCGCTCGAGCACTGCGGCCATCAGCTCCGCAGGGGTCGCCGAACTCAGGCCTTCGGTGAGCAAGTCGGCGGGCATCAAGCCACGCTCCAGGAGCTCCGAGATGGGCTGCAGGTGGATTGTCTCGTCGCGACCCTGGTCGTCCAGCTTGTGCCGACGCGAGAGCCCGCCGCGCGCGATTTCAACGAGTTGCTCTGCCAGCGCGCGGACGGGGCGCCCGCCCACTTCCGCACGGATACCGTGAGTGACCAGGTCAACCCGCGCGTGCATGAGCGCTTCCAGGTCGAACGAGAAGCTCAAGTCTTCTGCCTCCGCCAGCGCTTGCTCGTCATACAGGAGCCCGGTGAACAACGCAGGCACGCCGGTGACAAAGCGCGTCGGCAGCGAGTCGCAGGTGCGAACCTCGAGGGTGCGCTTGAGGCGCGCGTCAGGAAACAGCGTGTTCAGGTGGAACTGCCAGTCGCCCAGCGTCGCGCGCTCCCCTTGAAAGCCGTCCCGCATGAAGCTGCGGAAGGTCTGACCGGTGTTGGGGACGATCTGACCGTTCCGCTTGAAGAAGAACATGCCAGCATCGAGCGCCCACTCCGCATAGTCGGCGTACGTGGCCCGCGGTTTCTTCGCGAGATCCAGGATCATGCCGGACCGCTCCGGATCCATCTCGAGCCAAACGGCGCCGCGCTCGCTTACTTTACCGGCGAGCTTGCCCTCGAAGAACGGCGAGTTGGCGAAGAGCGCGTTGACGATGGGCCCGATGCGCAAGCTCACCCCGAGTTTCCGCATGGCATCTTGCTCGTCGGAGTAGTCGAAGTTTGCCTGCACGGTGGCGGTGCGCCGCATCATGTCCACACCACGGCGACCCCGCGTGGGCAAGTACTCGCGCATGATCGCGTAGCGCTGCTTCGGCACCCAAGGCAGATCCGCCTGGCGCGCGAAGGGGTGAAAGCCGAGTCCGAGCCACACCAGATTCATATCCGCGGAGATACGCGCAAGCTCTGAGAGGTGCCCTCGCACCTCCGCGCACACGGCGTGAACGTCAGCGAGCGGTGAGCCAGAGAGCTCGAGCTGCGCCCCCGGCTCCAGAGTCACCGAGGCGGAACCCCGAGTCAGACTGATGATCGGACCGTCCGCAGACTCGCGCCCAGCGGTGTAGTCGAACTCCGTAGCCAGCGCGTCCAGCACACGCAGCACCCCGCGTTCGCCGTCGTAGCTGATCGGCTCGCCGGTGCGTGCGTCGACCCCAAACTTCTCCGCCTCTGCTCCGATCAGCCAGCGCTCTACCGGTTGCTGGGATTCGTGGAAAATCTGCAGCAAGTCGTCAAAGGACTGGATCGGTGCCTGAGCCGGATCACCCAATTCGGCTGTCGCCATCTGTTGTGCGCTCGAGTTCTTTCGGAAGGGACGCGCCTGGTTACAGCGCGTGGTCGGGTCGCTCGGCGCTAGATTGGGGCCGGGACTGGGATGGAAGGATGGAGAGCGCCCAGGGCATGCGCAAGTGCCGCCGTGTGCGATTCCGTTGTGCCTGCTCCCCCACCAATCACTCGGGCCCCGGCCGCATCGAGGCGCGAGGCACCGTTCGCCCACTCACCAGGCCGGGTGTCGTCGTCGGGGAAGCCGCGCACGCTGCCCACCCCGCCAGCTACCAGCACGCCGTACACGCACTCCGGCGTCGCCGGAGCAACCTCGCGTGCCGACTCGAGAATTCGCTCCGCCGCGGCCACGCCGCTGATCTCGAAGAGCACCGCGCTAACCCCGGCGCCGCGCAGCTCCGTCACCGACTGCTCGATGGAATCTCCCGTCACCAGCTGGCCGTCGACGCTGGCTTCGAGCACCGCCCAGACGGGCAGCCCACGCGCATTACCGGCGTGGACCGCTGCCATCAGCTCGAAGTGAGAGCCGAGGCCACGCGCCAAGAAGAGCTCACAACCGGCAACCGCCAAGCGCTCCGCGTGCTCGTCTAGCTCGGCCACCAGGCGATCGCTGCGCATCGCAGCCACCATGTCGGAGCCAAGCACGCCGGCTACGCCGACGGGACGCTCCGCGGCCTGCGCCACTTCGAGGGCGAGGTCGACGCTTAGCCCAGTGAGCATCGCCGCGCGGTGCTCCATGCCGACCTCCGCCAACGCTCGAGGCGTGGTGTCGCTGGTCAGCGCGCACAGCACGTCCACCCGGCTATTCACCTCCGCCAAGTAGTGCTCGATGATCGCGTCGGGGTTCTCCCGGAGCAGCTTGCCGAGCGCCCCAGCGCGCGTGAGCGCACGCCCACGGGAGCGGAAGCAAGCGCCGGTGTCCGCGTCCAACACGAGTGGACGACCAGACATCAGACGGTGCTGGAGGTCTGCGAAACTCATCGGGGTGAGGCCTGCGACAGAGGCCGCAGCTGGGAAGAAGAACTTACCAAGCGGTAGGCACAACGACCAGCTAGAGCAGCCTCTGAAGGGCCCAGGGCGACGACTGGTCGACTACCAGCCGCACTTTTGCCCTTGGTTCTTCTCTTTCAGCCACTCCATCAGGGGCGCGTAGTAATCGAGGATGGCTGAGGCATCCATTTTGGTCTCACCACTGATCGCTGCGAGGGCCTCCGGCCAGGGCTTGCTCGCCCCGAGCTTGAGCATCGCCATCATCTTCTCGCCGGCGGCTTTGTTTCCGTAGAACGTGCACTGGTAGAGCGGTCCTTGGAAGCCCGCCTCACGACACAGCGCCCGCAGGAACTGATACTGCAGGATGCGCGCGATGTAGTAGCGGATGTAGGGCGTGTTGCCCGGGATGTGGTACTTCGCGCCGGGGTCGAAGTCCTCTTCGGTGCGCTCCACTGGCGGCACGATCCCCTGGAAGTCCTTGCGCAGCTTCCACCAGTAGGCGTTGTACTGGCTCGGCGGCACCTTCCCGCTGAACACGTCCCAGCGCCACTGGTCGATCATCTTTCCGAACGGCAAGAAGGCGACGCCCTCGAGCGCGCGACTCATCAAGAGATTGATGTCCGCTTCCTTGCTCTCTTGAACCTTGTCGATGAGGCCAACCTGCTTCAAGTACGCGGGCGTCACACCAAGCGCCAGGGTGTCGCCAATTCCCTCATGGAAACCATCGTTGGCTCCCTGCTGAAATAGCGCGGGCTGATCGTGGTAGTACATGAAGTAGTAGTCGTGGCCGAGCTCGTGATGAATCGTCACCAGATCCTCGTAGTCGACCTTGATGCACATCTTGATGCGCAAGTCACCGCTCATGCCCACATCCCAGGCGCTGGCGTGGCAAACCACGTCGCGATCCGCAGGCTTGAGGAACAAGCTGCGTTCCCAGAAGGTCTGCGGTAGCGGCTTCATGCCGAGGCTGGTGAAGAAGCCTTCTGCCAGCTTGACCATCTTGATGTGATCGTACTTTTGCTTCTTCATCGCAGCCGTCAGATCCGGCTGGCCCTTCCCGGGGTAAGGCTCGAGGTCCTTGTAGAGCGCCTCCCACTCCTGCGCCCACATGTTGCCCAGCAGGTGCGCCGGAATGCCCCCCGTGGGCGAGACTTTGTCTTTGCCGTACTTCTCGGAGAGCTTGGCGCGGACGTAGCAATGCAGCTGCTCGTAGAGCGGCTTCACTTGAGCGTAGAGGCGATCCATTTCCGCCACGAAGTCCTTGTCGGACATGTCGTAGTGGCCCTTCCAGATCGCTCCCATATCGGAGTAGCCGATCTCCTTCGCGCCCTCATTCCCAAGCTCGACGAAGCGCTGATACATGGGGCGCATCGGCTTGCTGATGGTGCGCCAGCCCTTCCACGCCTCGAGCAGGAGGTCGTAGTCACGGCTCTCCGCGATGATTTGCGACAGCTCCTCCAGGGAACGGCAGCCGTCATCCTTCTTCTTGTCTTTGCCCTTGGGCAGCGCGTGACCGATCAGCTTCTTGGAGCAGTACTCGCCCTTGCCGTAGATGCTGTCTAGCTTGGTGACGATCCCGGCGAACTCCTTGCGCTTGGCCTCGTCATCCGGTGCTGGCAATTCCGCAGAGAATTTTAGCAAGTAGAGCTGCCGTGCGACGTCTGGTGGCAAGTCGAGCCCCTCGAACTTGCGCGCCTCCTTGATCTTGCGCGACAGGTACTCCATCACCTGCTCTTGGGCGTTGGCCTCCAAGATCTCGGTGTCGTGGGTGATGTAGGTCATTTTCACCCAGGCGACGCGCTCGGCGTTGCCCATGAGCTGCCGCAGGTCCTTGTCGACCTGCTCCACGAACTTGCGGGCTTCTTCCGGCGTAGCCGTGGCTTGACCGTCTTCGATGATGTTTTCGTTGATGGGCGCGGACACCGGAGGCGGCGGCGTATCCGGCTCCATCGTGGGCCCGCCACAAGCGCTGGCGAGGAGCGCAGCAGTGAACAACGAAGTGACCAGACCAATACCCCGACGCAGAGTCATGGCAGGGAGCTAGTGGCAAAGGCGTGGGGAATCAACCCGCAGTACGCTTCACGTTCGCGTCGGAACTTTGCAATTTTGCGCACGATTCGCGAGCAGGAAGCGTCGCTCATACCTGCGAGTGAGTTTGCTATCAGCGAATTCCGGTGACGTGAACGTAACACGTTTAAGATCTCGCCCCGTTGACCCTGGACTTAGGTCACACCCTAAGCTTACCAAGTGCGTACCGGAGAACTGGCTCGCGAAGCGGGCGTAAACATTGAAACTCTGCGCTACTACGAGCGCCGAGGCCTGTTGCCACCTCCTGAGCGGGCGCCCAACGGCTACCGCGTCTACACCGCCGCGGCCCTCGATCGCATCCGCTTCATCAAGCGCGCCCAAGGCCTGGGGTTTAGCCTCGAGGAAATCGAGGAATTGATGAGCCTGCGGCCGGCCAAGGGTCGTCAGCGTCAGCGGGTGCGCCGCATCGCGGAAACCAAGCTGGAGACCATCGAGTCCAAGCTCGCCGAGCTCGAGGGGATCCGCGAAGCGCTTCGCCAACTGGTGAAGGACTGCGAAGGCGGCTGCGAGGACGGCGACTGCCCAATCATCGAAGCACTAAGCCAGCCAGGCAAGCTGCCTTGCCACGCTTCTCCGGTGGAACACTCCGACGCCTCCAGCTGAGAGGACGCCGCGCAATACAATTACCGCACGGTAATTACACGCACCGCTCGTCTTTCTGTTGGGGGGGAGGCGGCACCGCTCCGCAAGGCACCCCAAGCACCGCCGGGGAGCGCCAGGCAAGACCCGGGGAGTGGCCTCCAGAACTGAACGCGACTCCAGTCTTTTCCGCTGCTTGTGCAGTTCGCTTTCTAGGTTCGGCGGACAACTGCAGTCACAGGGCGGAAGAAACCAACCGAGGCGTCTGGCTCGGTAGTTCTGTTTAGGCTTGAAGTAACTTACACTCCTCCAAGCAGTTGGTCGTCGCTGCTGCTTTGACTGAGCCACCGCACTGCAAGCTGCGGTGCTTGCTTGGAGGTCGCCATGCGCTTGAAGGAACTGACTCTCTCCAGCCTTTCCGCTCTGATCGGGATCGCACTCGCCGCCGCCTGTTCTGCTTCGGGTAACGACCCGAGCAAGGTCACTGGAGGCAACGGAGCCAGCGGTGGGAGCGCCGCCAGCGGTGGGAGCGCCGCCAGCGGGGGCTCGGGCAATACGAGCTTTGGTGGCACTGGCGGGGACGGCGGCAGCAGCTTCATCGACGGCGGCGGCAGCGGTGGCACTGGCGGCCTCGACGAAGACGCCGCCTGCAGCACGACCACGGCCCAAGCGTTGAGCGCCGTCGACATCGTCTGGGTGATCGACAACTCGTGCTCCATGGGCGACGAGATCGACAAGATCCGAAGCAATGTGAACGGGAGCTTCGTGCCCACGATTCAAGCGTCCCCCATCGACTGGCGCGTCGTCATGTTCACCAAGCGCGGCACTGGAGATCTCTCCGTGTGCGTCGACCCGCCCCTTGGTGGCGCCAGCTGCGGGGACAACGCGCCCCGCTTCTTCACCACCAACTGCGAAGTCGGCAGCACGAACTCCTTCAATTTGCTCCGCAACAACTACACGGGCATCGCCAACCCGCTCTTCTGTGCTGGCGCCACGCCCTGGTACAACCACCTGCGCTTCAACTCCACGAAGGTCTTCGTCGAGGTCACGGACGACGAGCCCATCATCGCTACCGCGGCTCAAGATTTCGACTACTGGCTGACCGATCAGTCGGATCCTCCCGGAACACCGGCCCCGGGCTACTTCGGCACCCAGGGCGACCGCAAGTACATCTGGCACTCGATCATCGGTTACGATCCGAACGCCAGCGACGAGACTTGCGTCAGCCCGGACTACGACCCCAACACGATGACAGGCAACGCCGCTGCCAGCCCAGGCAAGCAGTACAAGGCGCTGTCCGACGCGACCGGCGGCATCACCGCAAGCATCTGCGACAACGACTGGTCAGCGATCTTCAACGACATCGCCAATGGCATCGTGGACCGCCTGAGCTGCGAGTACACGCCTGTACCGCCCCAGGGCGAAGAACTCGACCCGACGAAGGTCAACGTCACCTACACCCCCAACGGCACCGGCACTCCCGAGCAAGTGCTCCAGGATCCAAACAACCCGTGCGTCGATGGCTGGCAGTGGAACGCCGATCAGACCAAGATCATCCTCTGCGGCGCTCTCTGCGACCGCGTCCGCGACGACGCGAACGCCAAGGTCGACATCCAGCTCGGCTGCAAGACGGAAGTCGCGCCTCCGAAGTGATCCCCACGGATTCAAGGTAGAATCAAGGCAGCGCCTTCAAGAGCTCCGCCTGAGACTCGTCCAGCGCCTTGACCACGGCGACGTTCGCCGCCAGCTCAATCGCGCCCTGGGACAGCTCCACGACATCGCCAGCCACATCCGCTGGCCCGCCGACAGCGCCTTCGACGCCACCCTGAGCGAGGCGTGACCCCGCTTCGATGACGCGGTTTTGGGCACGATTGGCACCAGCCAGAGCCGAAGAATAGGCGTTTGCGATCCTCACGTAACCCGTGAACGGCAGCGGCAAGTAAAGCTTGAGCGCAACGCAAACCCAGCAAGAATGCCTGATGGCCACGCGCGAAGAATCTGACCAAACGCTCGTGAGAGTTCGCGTAACCGGTCGCGACGACCCGGTGTCACGAGCCGAAGCCAAGCGCCTGCTAGCCGGTGTAGATAGGTTCAAAACCGTCCTGATGGACTTCTCGAATATCGAAGCAATTGGTCAGGCATTCGCGGACCAAGTCTTCCGAGTCTTCCAAAACGAACACCCCGACATCGAGATCGTTCCGATCAACACGGCGCCCGATGTGGAGAGAATGATTGCGAGGGCGAAGGCCCACACGCCATAGCGGCTCGTTAGGACGAGCGCTTCCTCACCCCCAAACCCGCCGAAAAGGGCGGGGAGAGACTGAACGACGAGACTAGGCGGTCTGCTTGCGGCGTCGCTTGGGCAGGAACTTGCGGTCGAAGAAGCGCACGCGGCGGACCAGCAAGTCGAGCAAGAAGACGACGAGCGCGGCGTAGATGAAGTTCCGCCACAGCTGCTCGTAGTAGGTGATCTTTTCGTCGCCGGGGTCGTAGAGCTGCGCGGGGGTGGGGTCTACCTTGCCGCCTCCGGCGACAGCCGCGCGCTCGAGACGCTCGATGTCTGGTTCGAAGCTCGCGTATTCGCGCGGATACGGGTTCGAGATATGGCCGTAGCTCACGCCGACGCGGTCTAGCTCGCCGTCGGGGCCCTCTTGAGAGTGCTCCGCTTGGAGACGGAAGGAGCCGTACTCATCCAGCTCGAAGTTTGCCTCGTAGCGACCTGGCGCTGTTTGCTTCATGTCGAGCTCGCGGCGCTTGCCGCCCGGCTCGGGGCCGATCACGAACAGCTTGCTGCTCATGTCGTTCTCGAAGCGCTCGTCGAAGGTGAAGGCGTCGACCACCGCCTTGACTTGGCCGCCGCTGGACTCCGTCTTCATGTCCAGCTCGCGCCGGTGCTTCTTGCGCATGTGCTCGCGGATCAGCTGCCCCCAGAACTGGGAGTAGCCTCTCCAGCGCAGCCAGTCGACGGCCCACAGGTTCTTCACGTCGCTGGTCCACGCCAGGGTCCAGCCGAGGCCAAGCCGCGAACGCGCCAGGATGGGTTCGCCGATGTCGCTCGTGAGGATCTCCTGAGAAGGCGGGCCCTTCATCTGCGTCGCCACGTAGCCATGCAGCAGCGGAGCCGAGCTGACGGACAAGCCCTTGAGGAAGTCTGCGTTCCCGACTTGTTCCACGGGGAACCACTCTTCAACCGCAGCCTGACGCGCGATCATCTCGGTTTCCCGGGTGAAGATCTTGGGCAAGCTGTTTGGGTCGGGGACCGAGTGGTAGCGACCGCCACCGGTGTCCGCGATCATGCGCAGCAAGTCACCATCCGCGCCTTCTCCAAGGCCCACGGTGGTCACGGTGATGCTCTCGGCGATCATCGCCTGCACCAGATCCTTGATGCCGCCCGTCGGCGCGCGACCGTCGGTGAGCAGGATCACGTGCTTCTTGCGGGCCTGAGCCACGGATACGTCCTGATAGGCCTGGTCCAGCGCCGGGAAGATCGCGGTGCCACCGCCCGGTTGAATGCGCAGCACTTCGTTCTGGATGCGGCTCCGGTAGCGGGCCGGCTGCATCTTCACGTAGCGGATCGGCGTGTCATCGAAGGCGATGATCTCGATCAAGTCGTCGCCCTGGAGCGTGCTCACGGTGGCCTTGCAGGCGGCCTTCGCCATCTCGAGCGGCAACCCCGTCATGGACCCGGAGCGGTCGATCACCAGCACCATGGCGACGCCGGGGTTGTCCTTGCGCCGCTCCACGTCCATGCGCACCGGCAAGATGCGCTCGAGGGTGGTGTGCGCCCAGCCGCCAAGGCCAAAGCCGCTCTCGCCGCCTGCCATCAAGAAGCCGCCGCCCAAGTCGCGCACATACCTCTCGATCAAATCCTGAGAAGAGATGCTGACCTTCTCCTTCGGCACATCCGAGAGGATCACGAAGGCGTAGCGCTCGAGCTCCTTGATGGAGCCCGGGAACGCCGTCGGATTGCGCACGTCGACCTCGAACTGCTGCGCCTGCAGGGCGCTCATCAAGTAGTTGGCGCGGGCAGGCTGCCCCTCGATGTAGAGCACCGCGGGTCGCCCGGGCACGTCGATGGTGACGGAGTAGCTGTTGTTCTCCTTGAAGCGGTCGTGGGTGATCTGGTCGAGCTTGAGCGCGTAGGTCACCTCTCCACCGATGCGCACCACGCTCTTGAACTTGATCTCGTTCTCCCCAGGAACCAGGTCGAGCTCCCGTGCGCCATCCAGGCCATTCAAGGTCTCTCCTTGATAGAGCCGGGCGCGCGCCTTCGTAGCGCGGCTCGAGTAGATGTACGCAGTCAGGTTGAAGGGCTGCCCAATCTCGACCTTGTCCGGCGCGCGCAGCTCCTTGAGCGCGACCTCGCCGGGCGCGGGACGCCGATAGGGCACCGTGAAGAGCTTGATGCCAAAGCCACTGGCGCGGTTCGCTTCGGCGAGCAGGTCGCCCTCCGTCTCTACCCCGTCGGTGAAGAGCACGGCGCGCTTCAAGTATCCCGGAGGAAATACGCCGTACGCCAGCTGGAGCGCCGACTGGACGTCGGTGCCGGCACCCGGCTTCTCCAGCTTCACGTCCTCTGACTTGTGGCGCAGGTCGGCGACGGACGGGACCTCTGGCGGCTTGCCCTCTTCTTCCTTCAGCTCGATGAGCTTCGGCCGCTTCGCGAAGGTCACGATGCGGATCACGTCATCTTTGGGCTTTTCTGCGATGGCTTTTTCGATCACCTCGCGGGCGTCATTCAGCGCCGCGTCGGGCACCGAGTCGCTGACGTCCACGACGAACACCGCAGCCAGCTTCTGGGTCTCCGCCGTCTTGGCGAGCCGCGCCAGGGATGCCGCGAGCAAGGCGATGAAGCCAACTCTCAGGAGCACCGCGAGGATGCGTTGCTGCCATGGAAGATCCGCCAGGCTCCAGCCAATGATCGCCAAGATCAATGGCGTCAGCAGCACCAGACCCAGGGTGCGCGGCTCGAGCAGCTCGTAGTTCGTACCGTCCTTCACCCATTTGAAGGTGGGCTCCGGCGCGTGGATGATGAAGCGGTTGTAGGCGTAGGCGAGGCCCAGACCCACCATCAAGACGAACAGCCACCAGACGATGCGCTGCCACCTCATACGGTGAGCCTCCGGTGATACGTGAACCACTCCACGGTGGACGCAATGATCGCCGCGATGAGCAAGTAGAGCCAGATCTCCCGGCGCACGCCTGCGCTGAAGTTCGTCACCGCGGTCGCCTCGGTCTTGCCGATCTCGAGCTTCGGACTGGGTTCGATGCGGCTCTCGTCGAGGTCTACGAGGTTGGCGGCGAACATCGTCTCTTGGGCCTCTGTCTCGCCGTCCTTGGCGGCGGAGTCGCCTTCAGCCTTTACGCGCAAGGTGTAGAAGCCGGCTTGGTCGCCCTGATACACCGCGCGCCCCTGTTTGATCGGGACCTGGCGCTTTGTCCCATCGGGCAGCTCGAGCTCGGCCACCTCGACACCGCTCGGCGCGGGGATGCGCCACACCTCGCCGGTGCGGAACGACGAGATGTACCCCGTGTCCTCTTCGACGAAGTAGTTGATCGTGTTCAGCACGAACAACGGCCACGCCACGCGCATCACGAAGTCGCTGTCTCGGGGGTCGAAGCCGAGCGCCATGAAGCGCCGCCCGCTGCGCCGCCCCTCCACCAGGATCGGCCCCTTGAACGACGCGCCCACGATGCGATCCGCCTTCTCCGGCTTGAAGCTGAAGCCCTCGGCCACCTGAATGTCGCCGAGTTCCATCCAGCGCACGATGGGATGCTTCTTGTCCCAGGTATCGAAGCCAAACATCTTCAGCTTCTTTCCGCGAGGCACTGGTGCCTCCTTGGTATCCGGCGGATTCAGATACAGGGCGGCACCAGAGCCATCTGCCAGGGGCGGCGCCACGCCGTCGAAAATCGTCACGTCGAACGTACCCTGAGGCGGGTACGCCTTCGGCTCGACGTTCGTGACCTCCAGGTACTCATCCAGGAGCAGTGCGGCCTCGAGATACGTGTTGGTCTTGGTGACCATGAGCACCTTGGAGCGCCTGCGCTCGGGCATCAGGGCATAGGCGTGGTCGTCCGCAGGCAAACTGTCGGGCTCGCCGTCTCCAAGCTTGATCACCGCCTCGAGGGTGCGGCTGGCGCCGGCCAGATCCTTGTAGAAGCGCGGCAGCCGCTCGTTTGGCCCCAGGTGCAGCTTCGTGACGTCCACGACTTGGCCGTCTCCAAGCAGCGTCAGCTCCACGTCGGTGGGCTCCTCGTTGGTGTTCGTCACCTCGAGCATCACCTCGTAGCGTGACTTGTCCAACGGATATCTCCGCACGGAAAACTGCGTGATCGCAACGTTGCGATTCTTGCTGCCGACAGGCACGTAGGAGAGCTTCGTCTCTCCCAGATCGATGCCTTTCGTGATGTCCTCGACGTCACCAAACGCGCCGTCGCTGACCAGCACGATTTCCGTCTTGTTCAAGCCACGCAGGGAGTCGAGAGCGAAGTTGAGACCACGGCGCAGGTCGGCGCGAGTATCGGTCGCCTTGAGCTGCTTGAGCGCGGCCTGGAGGTCCGTTGTCTCACCGGTCATGGTGGTGAGGGGACTCACGCCAGAGTCCATGCTCGCGATCAGCATGCGATCCGTGCCGCCGAGGCCACGCACCAGCGTGGCGACTTCCTTGCGGGCAGCGTCCAGGCGCGTGGGCGCTTGCTCGTCGCCCCCATCCGTCGCCTTCATCGACGCGCTGGTGTCGATGAGCACCAACACGTTGCGCCCCTCCACGAGGTTTTGGCTCAACCGGGGATCGCCGAGCGCCATGATCAGCAGCGTGAGCAGGGCAAGCTGAAACAACAGCGAGAGCAGCCGCTTCAGCTGAGAGAACCAGCTCGTGGCCTCCTTGTCGCGCAGGATGCGCTCCCAGATATGGCTGAACGGCACTGCGATGGGGCGCCGCCGCAGCTTGAGGATGTAGAACACGACCGTCAGACCACCCACCACACCGGCGATGGTCATCAACGTCGCGAAAGGCAGCCCGGAGAAGATCACCGAAGAAAGCCTCCGCGGCGGAAGACCTTCAGGATCAGTTCATCGAACTCGACGTTTATATCCGCAGGGAAGTATGTCACCTGGCGGCTCGCACAGAAGCGCTCGATCTCCGTCTGGTACTCTCTCCAGGCGGACTGCATCCGCTCCAAGAGCTTCGGCGTAACGGTGACCTCGCGTTCGTCCCCCGTCTCGCAGTCGTAGAGGCGAATGTCGCCCTTCAAGTCTGGTCGCGCCTCTTGCGGATCGAGAACGTGCAAGACGAACGGCTCGAACTTGTTGTAGCGCAGGACGTTGATGCCGCGCTCGAAGCCAGCGTGGTCGTACAAGTCGCTGATCAGCACCGCGAGGCCGCGGCGCTTGTGCTGCGCAACGAAGGTCTTCATGCCTTCACCGAGGTCCGTCACGCCGCTCGGCTCGAGGTCACGCAAGAAGTTGAAAACTCGGAAGATGCGACCCTTGCCACGCGTCGTCGGCATGCGCGCGACCACTGCGTCGCTGATGGCTACCACGGTGACGCGATCCAAGTTGGCTAGGCCGACGTAGGCCAACGCCGCGGCGAGCTTGCGCGCGTAATCGAACTTGCGCGCCGCGGCGCCTTGAGTCGTGGAGAAGCCCATCGACGTCGAGCAGTCGATGATGAAGTAGATGCTGAGATCTTCTTCCTCTTCGTACAGGCGCACCAACAGCCTGCCGAAGCGCTGGTAGACGTTCCAGTCTACCGCGCGGAAATCATCACCAGCCGTGTAGTCGCGGTGGTCAGCGAACTCGACGCCGCTGCCCTTCTTCTTCGTGCGCCGCTCGGCCTTCAGCCGCCCGGCGAACACCTTGCGGCTGACCATCGCGAGCATCTCCAGCTTGCGCTGGAACTCCTCGTCGAACAGGTCCTCCTTGGCGCGCACGTTGGGCACGAAGCGGCGCGAAACTGGCGCCGTTGCCCGCTTGAAGATATCGAAAATCCCCATTGCCGGATGGCCTGTGGTCGCTCTTAGGCCTTGCCCTCGGGGAGCTTGGTCAGGATCTCTTGCAGCACCGTATCCGGCGCCACGCCCTCGGCCTCACCTTCGAAGCTCAGGAGCACACGGTGGCGCAGCGCGGGCAGCGCGCTCGCCTTCACGTCGTCGATGCTGGCGGCGAAGCGCCCATCGAAGAGCGCACGGATCTTGCTCGCCAGAAGGATCGCTTGGACACCGCGAGGCGAGCCGCCGCTGCGTACGTAGCGCTTCACTTTGTCCGTCGCCTCTTCACGATCGGGATGTGTCGCCTGCAAGACGCGGATTGCGTAGTCCTGAACGTGACGCGCGACTGGTACCTTGCGCACCAGCTCCTGCATCTTCACGATCTCTTCCGCGTCCACCACCGGCTTTACTTCCGCATGGTAACCGGTCGTCGTGCGGTCAATGATGGTGTGGAGCTCCTCGCGGTTCGGGAACGGCACGTGGAGCTTGAAGAAAAAGCGGTCGAGCTGGGCTTCGGGCAGCGGGTAGGTGCCTTCCATCTCCAGCGGGTTCTGGGTCGCGAGCACGAAGTAGGGCTCGGGAATGACGTGAGTGGTGCGACCCACCGTCACGCGATGTTCCTGCATGGCTTCGAGCAGCGCGGACTGCGTCTTCGGCGTCGCGCGGTTCACCTCGTCGGCGAGCACGATGTTGGCGAAGACTGGCCCCTTGCGGAACTCGAACACATGGCCGCCGCCTTCCTTCTCTTCCATCACGGTCGTGCCGATGATGTCCGCAGGCATCAGGTCCGGGGTGAACTGGATGCGCGAGAACTCCAGATTGACCGCTTCCGCGAGGGTACGCACCAGCATCGTCTTGCCCAGCCCGGGCACGCCTTCTAGCAAGGCGTGGGAGCCGGCGAGCATGCAGGTGAGCACGCCGTCGACTACCTCTCGGTTACCGACGATGACTCGACCGATCTCCTCGCGCAGCTTGCCGACTTGCTTCTGAAAGTCCTCAACTTCCTCGCGGGCTGCCTCTGCTTCACTCATGCGTTCGCTCCCAAATTCGCCTACGAAAGGCGCATCATCGTACAACTTGGATCGCCATGCACGTCACGCGGAGGTGACACGCGAGGCGGGCGTGTGGCTCCCAACGGCTTCAATCCCGAGGCCGAATCAGTTGGAAGTAGCGCCGGACATAGAACTTGTATCCGGGCGGAATGTCGTCGCGATTCATGACGTCTTCCGCCACCGTCTGGTAGTCGGTGTAGACCTGCTTGTACCCACGGCCAACGAAGCCGCGCTGGGCTGCTCCAGAGATCACCTGGCTCGACGCGGTGCCTTGCCCAGTGTCGTTGGCCACGGCGGTCACGTCTTTGGTGGAGCCTTTGATCTCGGACTTGTCGCCCTTCACGTTGGGATCGTGACCGGTGCCCCAGCCTTCACCTTGGCCCTTGCCCGAGCCGCCCTCGGCCATGCCTTGACCTTGGCCTTGGCCGGCTCCTTGGCCTTGGCCCTGACCCTGGCCTTGGCCTTGCCCGCCCCCAGGGATCGGAATGCTCTTGCCGCCCTGGCCTTTGCCCAAGCTGATGCCGCCGGGGCCGTCGCCAGGTTGGGAGCCGCCCTTGCCAGGCCGCATCTTGCCGCCTTGCCCGCCGGGCTGGTCGCCGCCTTCACCGGGCTTACCGGGCTTGCCGCCCCGCGCCTTCTGGCCGAAGCGCAACAGCCGCTGCAGCTGCTTTTTGTCGCCTTTGCCTTGTTGGCGGAGTAGCTCGCGCATCTCCTGCAGGCGCTTACGGAGCTCTTCCTTCTCCTTGTCGCTCATCTCCTGCTTGGCCATGCGGTTGATGTCCTGCGCCGCCTCTTCCAGATCCTTGGCGCTGGCCCCCATCTCCTTCAGCAGGTCCTGCGCGGCCTTCGCCAGCTCACGGTCTAGTCGTGACAGCTGACGCTTCGCGCGTTCCGCTTTGTCCTTCTCGCGGTTCAAGCGCTCGAGCTCGCGCTCCTTCTTCTTCAGCAGGCTCTTGTCCTTGCTGGCGAGCTTGCCCTCGTCCTTCTTCTTCTTCAGCAGGCGCTTCTTTTCTTCTTCGGCGTCTTTCCGCGCGGCATCAAGCGCCTTGGAGCGGCTGGCGTTTGCTTCGCTCGCCTTCTGCATGGCCTTGCGTAGCTTCTCCAGCTCGGCCTTGTTGGGCGGGTTCTTCTTGTCCTTCAGCCGCTCCGCCAGCTTGCGCATGGCCTTCTCGGCGTCTGCGAGCTTCTTTTCTTCCAGCTCCTTGGCGACAGGCTTGCTGAGGTCGCTCTTCTTTAGCTCCTGAGCCATCGCCTTGAGTCCCTCATCGAGGGCCTCTTTGTCTGCTTCAGCGCCCTTCATCAGGTCACGCTCCAGCTCCTCCAGCCTACGAAATACCTCCTGGCGGTCGAGACGACGCTCCGCGATGTCCTCCACCAGCTGGTTGAACTTGTTCACCGCGGCCAGGGTCTCAGGGTCCTTGTTCTCCTGCTTCAGCTGCTCGCCGATGTTGCGGAACAGATCCACATCGTCCGGGCTGAGGATCAGCGGGTTGATCTGCGGTGCCTTGTCTTCGATCACGATGTATTTCGGGACATACAGCGCATAGACCAGGAAGAAGCTCAGCAGCAGCCAGACGATGATCACCAGCTCGAGGGCATAGAGGTGAATCGGCGCGGCACCCGCAGGCTGCAAATCCTTGGCGGTGACCACGGCGTCTTCAATCGCCGCTTCCATGAAGGGAGAGCGCTGCTCCTTGGGCACCTTCATGAACTCGAGAGCGCTGGAGATGCGATCGTGAAGCCCGTGGTGCTGATCGAGGCGCATCGCACCGGCGTAGTTTGGACGTGGCTTCAGCCACGCGTGCAGGGTGCCAGCGAGCCAAACGATGACGGTAATCGACCCGATCGCCAGCACCTGGGAGATCCGTGCGCCGCTTGGCTGCCAGACCTTGATCCAGATCAGCGTCCCCAAGCCGTAGAGCAGCACGGGAGGAAACAGGAGCAGCGTGCGGTGCAGCGCGTGATCGAAGCGCATGCGAAAGCCGGTGCGATTCGCGGCTTGGGCCAGGCGCTTCAGTTCTGCTTCTCGAGACAAGGTCGACCTACTGGTTGGAGGCGAGATCTAGCTATTGAGGTTGCGATGCCGTTGAAGCGAGCCAGTAGCTCGCGCGGGTCTACGCAGTGACGGTCCTAACGCTCGAAAGTTCCGGCAGCTTTCGCTTATGACGCTCGGCCCACGTCTTGCGGTCCCCCTGCCCTCACGGGCTGCATCTGGCTCGAACTCTAGCAGCAGACCCGGACCTAAGCATTTTCATTTGATATTTCGCGAGCCTGGCAGCACTCATCGGTTCTTCCGCGGCTCCAAAAGGCCACGCCGAAGCCCAATCCTCAGGCGACCCCAGCCTACGCGCGGGAATTCGCAACCACCAAGCGGTCTCAGCCCGACGTCAGCCCCCACTGCTCATGCGAGCGGTGATGCCCACGACTTGGCGCGATGCGCGGGTTCGGGGGGTGAGGAGCGCCGCAGCCAACCGAGCGCACCCCGTGGCCGACCCAGGCAACTTTTCCCCTGTGGAAAACTCCCTAGGTCGACTGACCAACACACCTCCCCCCCAAATTCGCGCCTCGCCGCGATTGTCCAGCGTGGCTGGTGCCTCAACGTGTCTCAGCGGCGTGAGGATGGGGAACCCACGTCGAAAAAGCCTTTGTATGCACCGCAAACCGATGGGAAACCCGGGCCCGAACTTGGGTCGGGTAACGCGCCGCACGCGTTCGCGATGCGCGCACCCGACGAAATCCGCAGCTCAACGAAGAGATCCGATGCGCCGTATCCTGAATGCCCATTCCCGCCCCCTCGCACCTCGCTGGCTGTTGCTGGGAGGTGTCGCAGCGCTCGCGGCGACCACAAACAACGGCTGTAGTGCCGCCGGCGCCGAGCACCGCACGCATGGCACTCAGAGCGCAAACCTTGAGTGGCTCCCCGCGGCACCGCCTCGAGACCTAACCCACGCGCCCTTCTTGCTCGGTCATAGTGAGCCCGACCCGAATCGGATGGTGCAGGTGTACGTGCTGCTGAGCGAGCCTGCCCCAGCCGCATCGATTCCGCGAGGCATCGACCTCAAGTCGAATAGCTTCAACGCCCAGCGCTCCAAGCAGAGCTTCATGCGCCAGGCCGCGACGGTGAGGGCGCAACAAGACCGCGTGGTGCCCCAGCTACAAAGCTATGGCGCGGAGATCATTGCGCGCATCGGCAAGGTTGGAAACCGCGTTCACGTACGCATCGCCGCAAGTAAAGTGCGCGACCTGCAGCGTGTCGCCGAGGTCGTCGGCATCGCGCCCGTACCTTACTACAGCCGAAACCTCGCTTCTGCAGTGCCAGCAATTGGCGCACCGAAGGTCTGGGAACGCATCTCCCCGCTGGATGGCGATGGAATCACCATCGGCGTGATGGACTCCGGCATCGACTACACCCACGCGGACTTTGGCGGCACGGGAACCAGCGCCGCCTACAACGCCAACGACTCGGCGGTCATCGAAGCCAACAGTTTCCCCACGGCAAGGGTCGTCGGTGGAAAGGACTTCGCCGGTGACGCATATGACGGCAGCACGTCGCCGAAGCCTGATCCGGATCCTCTTGACTGCGCGCGCCAGGTCGGCGGCCGCATCTCAGGTGGACACGGCACCCACGTGGCCGGCATCGCCGCGGGCAATGGTGTGCTCAAAGACGGAAGCCCCTACACCGGTCCGTACAACGCGAGCCTCGATCCCAACGCCTTCGAGGTGTACCCGGGCGTGGCTCCCAAGGCGTCGCTCCACGCCATCCGCATCTTCGGCTGCGACGGCGGCACAACGCTCACGGCAAACGCCTACGACTACGCGATCGACCCGAATGGGGACGACGACCCCAGCGACCGACTGGATGTCTTGAACGCTTCGCTCGGCAGCGACTTCGGCCTCGGCGGTAGCAACGCGGCCTTGATCAAGAACCTGGTGCGCGGCGGGACCGTCTTCGTGGCCGCCGCCGGAAACGCGGGGAGTTCATACTTCATCGCCGGCCAACCCGCAGGCGTCGATCAAGCCCTGAGCGTCGCAGCGACGAGCGAGTCCGCCCTCCCTGAGCTCAAGGTCACGTCTCCTGCGAGCGTCGCTGGAAGCTACGCCGCGGTCTCGGGCGGCATCTCAGCACCTATCCCCACGGATACACCCATCAGCGGCAAGCTGGTACGCACCCAGCCGAGCAACGGCTGCGCCGACTACAGCAATGCTGCGGCGATATCCGGTAACATCGCGCTGATCGACCGCGGGAGCTGCACCTTCGAGGAGAAGCTGAGCCGTGCAGCCGCCGCGGGCGCCGTCGCGGCAGTCGTGGTGCAAAACAGCCCGGCGGAGCCGCCGTTCCCCATGGGTGGCGACAACCCAGTTGGCATCCCCGCGGTAATGATTGGCAACTCCGACGGCGGACTACTGAAGGGCGCGAGCAACGTCGAAGCGGACCTCTTGGCAGTCGAAGGTAAATCGCAGCTCTCGCCTTTCAGCTCCCGAGGACCGGAGTCGACGACCGGCGGGTTCAAGCCAGAGATCGCCGCGCCAGGCGGTGACATCAGGAGCGCTGGCGTAGGCAGCGGCTACAAGGGCGTGGTCAACTCGGGTACATCCATGGCCTCCCCCATGGCCGCCGGCGCGGCTGCGCTCGTGCGGCAAGCGCATCCGACGTGGCTCCCCACGGAAGTAAAATCCGCGATGATCAACACCGCGGCGCCTGCGTTCGTAAGCGGCATGCAGGCACCGGTGAGTCATGTCGGCGGTGGACGCGTGCAGGTCGACGCCGCGATCGATACGCAGGTAGTGGCCGCAGCCGAGCCCTCGGAAGGCTCCGGCATCGCGTTCGGCTTCTTGATCACGGAGAGCCCCACCACGAGCGCTCGCACCGTCCGCATCACGAACACGAGCAGCAGCAGCGTCGAGTTCGACGTCGCGTCCGAGCTGCAGTATCCCGTAGCCGGCGTCAGTGTCACCGCAAGCCAATCCAGCGTGAGCATCCCGGCGGGTGAGAGTTTTGACCTCGAGGTCGCGCTCACCTTCGACCCGACCCAGGTGACCACACTGGCGCCGGACCCGACGACCCCAACCACCGTGCGACTCGGCTCTGACGCCGAGTATGGGCGCCACTTCCTGATGGAAGCCGCTGGGCAAGTGAACCTGACCTCGAAGACGACGGGGCAACCGGACCTCCACGTGCCATTCAACGGCGCGGTGCGTCCTGCCGGCTCACGCAGCCTGGACTTCGGAACCTGCGGCGAGGGCAACACGCTGACGCTCGAGTCTGCGGGAGGGAACACGACGCCCGCACCGGTCACGGGAGTGTTTCAATTGGGCTTGAGCGAAGATCCCGAGACCACCCTCGATGCGAGCGATGACGTGATCGCGATTGGGGCGGCAACGGACCTGAAGTCGCGAGATTTCGCGGACGCCTCCGCGTTCATCGCCTTGGCGATTCGCGGCACGTGGACCACGCCTGCGCCGAACAGCTACGAGACGTTCTCATCCGGATCGCCTGGCAGATACGTGGTGCAAATCGACACCAACTTGGACAACAGCTACGACTACGAACTCGTCGCCCTGTCATTCAACGACGTGTTGATCTGCTATTCGATGTCCCGCACGGGGCAGCAGGGCGGTGGGCGGTTCTTGAACATCGTCCCGGCGGACGTGTTGAACACCAACGCCTACCTCAACAGCGTGCTGGTCTTCCCGGTGTTCCTGGATGACCTCGGCTTGACGGCGGAGAACGCGAAATTCCAGTATCGAGTCAGCTCGGTCACGGGCAGCATCATCAACCAGGGTGACACCACGCCTTGGGCGACCTTTGACGCCAATCACCCAGCGGTAGACGCCAGTCCCTATGGTCTCGACGGCCGGCCGCTGTTCAGTGGAGACGATGTGATCCGCGCCGACGTGGACCGCAACCAACCCGCCCAAGCGCTGATCCTCCACTTCGACAACATCGAGGGGCAGCGTGCCCAGGTGATCGACGTCCCGGCTCCTGGAACCGACGAGAGCAACCTGGTGCTGACCAGCAGCACAGTTGAGAAGGCGACTGCCGGCAGCAACGTACAGAGTCAGCTCACGATCGCCCACGTGGCGGCCGGCGGCTCCACGACACCTCGCCAGGTGAGCCTCAAGTTGGGGGTAAGCGGGCTATCACTGCTCGACGCCGTGCCCTCCGTTGGCAGCTGCAACGCCGCCGCCCGCACCTGCGATCTCGGGGAGCTCGCCCCCGGCGAGAGCGCCACCATCGACCTGACGCTGCGTGCTCTGGAAGGCGAGACGGAAGGCACTGTCACAGCCGAAATCGGCTCGGATGAAGGCTGCGGTGCCTCCGCTGATGATGACTCGATCAGCGACTCCGTCACGATCGAACAGCTCCAGGCCAGCGACCCGAACCAAGTCCCCGCGGTGTCTCCTGGCGGCGGAGGCTGCAGCTGTCGAACCGCACGGAACAGTTCCGCACCAAGCAACGCGGCGAGTTGGCTCGGCCTGGGCATCGGGCTTGCCTGGCTACGGCGTCGGCGTCAGCGCCGCACGGCTTGACCCACCACGACGGAGTCACGTCGACACTCGTGTGACTCCTCGCCGCCGACATCGACGCCATCATCAGCCAACTTTGTGGGGTTGACCGCTCATCCGCCGTGGACTCGAATACGCCACGACAGACGGTTCGCGGAGCAAAGGCGGAACAGATGACGGATTACACAGACAAGTTGGTGCTGGTTGCAGACGACGAGCCCGGCATGGTGGCGATGGTCGGCGGTTACTTGCGGAGCCAAGGCTTCCAAGTCATCGAAGCGTCCGACGGCGCGCAAGCCTGGGAGCTGGCTCACGAGCGGCTGCCCGACTTGGTGATCCTCGACGTGATGATGCCCGGCATGAGCGGCTGGGAAGTTTGCCGCAAGATCAAAGAAGCGGTGAGCCTGCACCACACCGGCGTGATCATGCTCACCGGCATCGGGGAGAATCTCAATGAGATGACGTCGCCGCTCTACGGAGCGGACGCATACCTCGACAAGCCGTTCGAGTTCGACGACCTGCAGAACCGCATCGAAGAGACGCTCAGCGCTCGCTTGGGTTCCCCCGCGGAACCGGAACCGGCGCCCGAAGCAAAGAAGCCCGCGAAGAAGCGCGCCAAGAAGGCGAGCCCGAACCAGGGCAAGCTGTTCGACGAAGCGTCAGCAGCCGACGATGCTCCGAGCGAAGCGGCGTCGGAACCCGCAGCCGAGGGTGTGGTCGCAAAGGCTGCCAAGGCAGCGAAGAAGGTCGCGAAGAAGGCAGCCAAGGCAGCGAAGAAGGTCGCGAAGGCCGCCAAGGAAGTGGCAGCCAAGGCAGCGGAGCAAGTGACCGAAGCCGCGACGCCCGCCGGGAAGCCGGCGAAGGCAGCGAAGAAAGCCGCCAAGAAGGCCAAGGCAGCCAAGCCTGCAAAGAAGGCAGCCAAGAAGGCAGCCAAGCCCGCAAAGAAGGCAGCCAAGAAGGCAGCCAAGAAGGCAGCCAAGCCCGCAAAGAAGGCGGCAAAGAAGGCAGCCAAGCCCGCAAAGAAGGCAGCCAAGAAGGCAGCCAAGGCATCCCCGACCAAGGCTCCGAGTAAGAAAGCTGCTAAACCTGCCAAGGCAAAGGGCGGGAAGGGCAAAGCGAAGAAGTAAGCAGCAGGCGCTGCTGCTCTCGCTTCACACACGGGAAAGGGCAGCGCCTCGATGAACGAGGACACACGTAGTCGGCAGCGTCGCGGCGCAAGCGCAACGGCGCAGGCAAGTCAGTCGGGGTGTACGCGGCGCCCCGTTCTACGTCGGACCTTGCTGGGGGCGAGCGCGCTAGCGCTCGCGCCGTTGCTTGCAAGTGGGTGTGGCTCCGGCCCGACTCCTGGCGGGGACCTCGATGAGCTACGACAGGCGCTCAGCCCGCAGGCGCGAAAAGACCGCGCCGCCCAAATCCGCGCGGCAGCGGAAGCGCGGGGCCTCTACAATGGTCTCTTGTTGGCGGGGATCGCGGACACCGAAACCGGCATGTCCCACTGTCACTCGGAGCTCACCTGGGCGTGCGAGGGTCCAAACAGCCCAGATTGTGGTGGTGGTCCAGTAGTCGCTGGTGCTGGCGATGGCCCGTGCTCGCTCAAGCAGGGTGGCCTCGGCATGTTCCAGTTCGACGCTGGCACTTACGACCAGACCCTCGCGCGCGAGGGGGATCGCATCCTGACCATCGCTGGGAACACCGACGCAGCGGTGGACTTCGTGATCAACATGGTCAAGCGCTCGGTCTACTTCACGGTGGACACCGACGACGACGCCATCAGCGTGATGAATCAGATCCGGCCTTGGAACGAGCTCTGGGACGCCTGGGTCAAGACCGTGACTCGCTACTACAACGGCTGCGTACCAGGCAGCTGCAGCGTATACGATCAGCGTTACGCCAACTACTCCAAGGGCGGGAGAGGTCTCCTCGCGGAAATGGGCGTCGACTTCTGGTATGGTCGTCAGCCGGCGTGCGAATCAATTGGCGCGGACCCCACGGTGCTCGATGAGCAAGGCTGGTGCTTCGGCGCGGGCGGCGACCCAGTGTACTGGCGCAACGAAGTTGCCGGCGCAGACGATCACCTCCTGTGGACGAACACCACCGACAACCTCGAGGTGTCGAACTACGCCAAGTGGTTCTTCTACTTCGATACTCCCGGCCTGTACGAGCTCGAGGTCTACACCGACTCCGGCTTCGCCGACTCTCAAGAGGCGCGCTACACCGTGGAGCACGACGGCAGCTACGAAAGCGTGATCCTCGACCAAACCGCGGCAGACGGCTGGCAATCCCTCGGCGAGTTCAGTTTCGGGGGTGAGGGAACACTGCAAGTCGACGACAACACCGGAGAGCCCTTGGACGGCTCCCAGCGCCTCGTCGCCGATGCCGTCCGCGTGACGCTGAAGCAAGCAGAAGGCGGAAGCGGCGGGGGAGGCACCGGTGGCTGCGGCTCGGTCGACTGCTCCGGAGGCGCCGGCGGGGACATCGGCGCGGGCGGTGCCGCCACGGGCGGCGCGGGCGGAACCGACGGCGCGCGCCCAGTGACGCGCACCGAGGAGGGCGCAGGCTGCAGTTGCCGCACGGTAACAGGCGGCGCTCGAGGCGACCTCAGCGCGTTCGGCTACTTCGCGTTGGGGCTCTGGTTCCTGCGCCGGCGCCGCGCCAAGTAGGCGAGGCCCGCCAGGGCCAACCACGCGGCGCCGGGGCTGTTGCTCTGTCCTGGTGTCGCGCAGCCGCAGCCACCGTCGTCGCCCCCGCCGCTGGCACCGCCTGAGGCGTTGCTATTGCCCGCTGCGCCGCCGCTCGCTTCGCCGCCGCTGCCTCCAGCACCGCCGGCGCCGCTCATCGGTTCGAGAGGAACCAACAGCACCGCCTCCGCAATGCGACCGCTCTCATTCCAGGCCTGCACCTTTAGGCGCAGCGGCTCGTTCGCTTGCACGAACTCGCGAGCGGCCGCGGCGCCGAGCGCGGTATCCCACGTGCCGTCGTAGCCTTCGTCCCAGCGCAACGTGATGCCAGCACCCGTGGCGACGGGAGTTACGGTGATCGTCTCACCTGGAGCAGCGCCCGCGGGCTCCGCGCTCAGCTCGATCTTGGGGGTGGCTCCGTCCAGCGGGATACCGAAGCTCCCAGCAGCGCTCAGGCGCCCAAAGCCGTAGTCCGCGTTTGGCACGCTGCCCGTCAACGAATCTACCTCTGCGCCGCTCCGCAGCGCTTCGATCGCCGCCGCGCCGGGTTGCCCTGCCTGAGCGAGTAGCACCGCGACCCCAGCAGCATGAGGGCCGGCACCACTGGTACCGCCGAAGATCATTTGACCTCCGTGCGGAATCACCGAGTAGCCAGGATACTGAGGGAAGATGTCGCCCTGGGGAGCTGCCACCCAGGGGTTGTCAGGGGCTGCTACATCGAGCACCTGTTCGCCGTCGATACGCGGACCACGCCCAGAGTACTCGCGGATTTCGCCTTGCGCCTCGTCACCGGCGCGCGCCCAGTCGCCTTCACTGGACAGGTGACTGGGAACGGCGCCCACGCCGACGCAGGTGGAAGCAACCGAGGGCACCGCGGCGGTGCTTGCGTCCGTTGCGATAGCCGGGTCCCAGGCGGTGTTGAGGGAGAAGCCAGCCTCGTCAGCCACGAAGCCGTGCACCGTGGCGGTCGCCCCAGGATCGCCCTGGATCTCCAGCACGTAGTCTCCAGCGCCGGGGCCGATCAGGTAGTTGTAGAACACGCGGGTGCCCGCGTCGGACACGTCGTCCCCGTATGAGTAGAGCCTCCCTCCGCCGTCCAGGTTAGCAGTGGCCGACAGCGGGTGGACCGCTCCGCCGGGCTCGCGCAGGCTGAGCACAACGTCGCTACCGCCGCGAACGTGCATCGTCAGATCGACGCTCTGGGTGTCGGTTGGGACGTTGAACTTCATCTCCCCCGTCGCTGTCGCGGCAACCTCGATCACTGCATGCTTGCGCGCGCCGCCGATGTTTCCGGTGGGGCAAATATTGACTACGCCGCTGGCGCTGGAGGTGTCGATGAGCTTGGACCACGGGTCACTGCCGTCCATTTCCATGCTCGTCCAAACAGAAGCCTCATGGAGCAACACGTCGGGCTCTTGAGACAGCGCCCAGACCACGGGGGCCGTGACGGAGTTGGAGATCCCGAAGGCCAGGACCAGCTCGGCGTCAGGCGCCACACCAACCCAGCGCCGACTTGGCAGCGCCACACCCCCTGCTGCAATGGAGAGCACGCCCGTCGCGTGCAGCGCGTCCGCGTAACCATACACTCCGTGAGTCAGATCGATGGGTGCCTGGCTCATGTCTATGCCCCGCTCGTAGACATGGTCGTGCTGGACGCCTTGGTAGTTAACCTTTGCGTAGAGCTTGCGAAACTTGCTCGTTCCCAGCCGCACGAAGCGCTCCGCCAGGCCGATCGAGCCATCGCTGTTCACGTCGTCCGGCACGAAGAGTGGCTCACCAAACGCCGGAACGTCCTCGGCAAAACCTGCGGCGGCACCGTGGTTGCGCTCCTTGTCTCCGTTCTCATCCAGGTACACCCAGTCCACGCTCGGGTCGAAGCCAGCGATGTGTACACCTCCGGCTTCATTGCCCGACGAGATGTTGATTGGAGCCGCTCGCAGCGGCTGCGCGACCTCTGTCGCATCAGCTTCGCCGTTCCGGTTCAGGTCGACGGCATCGACCCCGACGTCAAACGTGCCGTTCTCATTCACGTCGATCCAGTCGTAGTATCCCGCATCCCCACGGAAAAAATCCGGATGGAAGACGTCAGCCAATGTATCGACATCTGCGAGCACCATCCCGCTACCGGTCATCGCGCCCACCGCCGGACGTGCCCCCCTCACCCCCGCCAAGCCCAGCAGCGCCGCGGAGCGATCGAGGCTTGGTAGGCCGGGACGGAGTGCCGGGAGGATACGCCGAACAGAGTCGAGGCGCGCTACGTGGCCAAGCGCCTTGGCATCCGCCGTTACCACGATGAACTGGCGATACGTGAGCGGCTCTCCCTGGGCGCGCACAACGCGCACGCCGGAGGCCTCGAGCTCTGAGACGGCGCGAGACAATTCCGCACGAGAACTCGGCGGGCGTTCGAGTTCAACCAGCAGCTGCGGCGCTTCGCTGGTCGGCCGAATGGCACCCAGACTCACCGGTGACAGCCGGAGCTCGAGAGAGCGCAACACCTGAGGGGGCAGCTTGCTAGAGAGCTTTGGCGCGGCGCTGAGGGCGGGACTGGCGAGCAAGAAGGCGGTGCTGAGCAGGGTCAGGCAACGAATGCGCATCGCTTGCTTATGGCAGTGCTCGCTGCGATTTCACAGCGCTTCGAAAACTACGCGAATAGCGTTAGATCGCTAACGCTCGGAGCCTTCCCAAAAGGCGAACGCCGCTCAGAGAATGGGTTCCGCGAGGTATGAGTGCGGATGGCCGATTCGGAACATCCAACGCTTTTCCGCGCCTAATTGTTGCGTGTCCTCGTGTCCCGACGAGCGAAACGAGCGGTTGGCTGCGACCGGCGCGAATATATGCACACCCGAGGCGCGGCTCCGCTCAGCAACCCTTCCAATTTCGTGCCAACCGGCTCTCCCGCGAAGGTGGCGGAGCGCGCGCGTGCGGCGGGCCATTCCGCTACGTCAAGTTGGGCTCATTCCGGCGTGGAACAACGGCACCGGACCAGGGTCCGTTTGCAGTAGATCGCGCACGTAGCTCTCAGGGGGCATCTCCAGCAAGCGGAAGTGGATCTGCCGCGTGTGCATGTCCTCATCGAGCTCCAGGTAGCCCTCATCCGCCAGGGTGCACAACATGCCAAAGACATGGCTCGGCGTGGACACGGGGTGTGCGCCAGCGCTGGGGATGTACGGGTTCAAGTCGCAAGCACGGAAAGGCTCTTCGCGACTCCCTCGCGATTTATCCGCCAGGAAATCATCAAGAAAGGCACGGTAGATGCCTTCGAAGTAGCGCTCAGCAAACTGTACCCACGCCAGGGGCTCAGTCACGGCGAAGCGCCCATGAGGTGGCAGTACGGCCCTGACGCGGTGCCGCGAGAAAAACACTCGCAGGTGGCGGATGGTGCGCAGGTAGCGTTCGTACGCCATGCTGTAGCTTTGCCCCCCGACGGTGAAGATGGGGATCACGAAGTCCCAGCTCTCCGGCGCCTCGGGTCGCCCAGTGCAGATGATGGTGTCTCCAGGGACGGCGACGCCCAGCGCGGAGTCGAAGTACAGCACGCAGTCCTGGGAGTGCCCTGGAGTCGGTACCGCGAGGATACCATCAGGCACCTCGCCATGGTCGACGAAGCGCAGCGCCCGCTTCGGCGTGCGCGTGAAGTAACCACGAAAGCGCTTGCGCAGCGCGTTCTCGATCATCTCCTGATCGCTCAGCGTGTTGTACTCGCGGAGCCCCCAGTGGCAGCGCGAGAGGAAGATTTCGTACGTCTCGTGGAGGAAGCTCGGGGTGGGGTGAGTCAGGCTGCGAAAAGCCGCAGAATGCAGGTAGATCGGTGCGCGATCCTCAGCCTCGCGACCAAAGCCTGCGATCACGCCTGCGCTCCCGGCGTGATCCCCGTGGCAATGCGTTACGAGCAGCGCGTCTAGCTTCTTGACCCCGCGCTCAGCCAGCAGGCCCTGGGTGGCTTCGATGATCTCGGGTCGCGAGGCGCTCGCCTCGAACTGAAACGTCAGCCCGCCCACCCGGCGCAGCACCAGGTTGATCATCTTCGGACTCGGATAGCCGCTCGGCACCGAGAGGATCGAGAGCTCCTTGTCGACTCCAAGCTCCTTCAGCGCCTGATTGAATGGCTTGAGCATGCCGCACGATTACCCCGCACCACGGCGAGGGCAAGCTCAGGCGCCGGAGTCTGCCGCAGCGTCGTTCCAGAACCGACGCACCTCATCCAAGTCCCCGGTGCGACGGGCAGGAGGAAGCGCCGAGAGCAGCTTGCTGCCATAGCCTTTCTTCGTCGCTCGCTCATCGAGTAGTGCAACGATGCCGCGGTCGGTTCGCGTGCGGATCAAGCGCCCGAAGCCTTGCTTGAGAGTGATCGCTGCACCGGGAACGTGGAGTTCCATGAAGCTGTTGCGTCCCTCTGCTTCGAGGGCGTTGCTGCGAGCACGCACGATGGGATCGCTCGGAACGGCGAACGGGATCTTTTCCAAGACCACCAAGCGCAGCGCTTCACCCGGCACATCCACGCCCTCCCAGAAGCTCATGGTGGCGACCAGGACTTGGTTCTTCGCCGCCTTGAAACGACTGAGCAGGCTGGCCTTCGGCGCCTCGCCCTGGAGCATCACGCGGCCAGCGCCAATGCGGCTCAGCAGCCCGCGGTGGATCGTGCGCATCGAGCGCAGCGAGGTCGTGAGTACGAAGGCTCCACCGCCGGTCAGTTCGCACAGCGCGTGCACCCGCTCCACCACTTGGTGCAGAAACCTTGGATCGCGAGGATCGGGCAAATCGTTGGGGGTGTAGAGCAACGCCATGCGCTCGAAGTCGAAGGGTGACCGCACGATCAGCTCATCGACTTGAATCGAGTCGTCACCAAGGCCCACTCGCGAGCGCAAGTACGCGAGCTCAGGCAGGCCAGGGCTACGCTGGTCGCCTTCACCTTTTCCACTCTTCGAGCTGCCAACGCTGGCCAACGTGGCGCTGGTCATTATTACCGCGGGGATAGACTCGAAGATGCGCTGCTTGAGCACCGGCGCGACATCGACCGGCGCCGCGGATAGCCGCGGAGTCTTCGCGCTGACATCCACCCAGGTCACCCTGCCGGGGCCGCCTTCGATCACCGAAGCCAGATCTTCACGTAGCCCACGGCCCTTGCGAGACAACACCTCACAGGCGTCCGCCAGGCGTCCCCAGTTGCTCGCGCCGCCAGCTTCGGCCTGCTCACCGGTCTCCTCTGCAAAGCCGCTGAAGGCTTCTAGGGAGGCGTCCAGGCTATGCCAACGCTGCTCGAGCTCGCCGCGCCACACGTCTGGGTCCACTGTGGTGCGGCCTTCTTCTCCACGGAAACGCTGCACGAGCTCGGAGAAGAAGTTCTCTGAGCTCGCGCTCAGGCGATCCGTGAGGCGCCTGGCGTGCTCACCGGTGCCGCCGCGCGCGAGCAACGGCAGCTCACTACCTGTGGCAACCAGCATGCGCTCGGCGTCTCGCAGCAGTGAGTCGACCCGCCCTCTCGAGACGCTCACCCCAAAGAAGTTCGTCGCAATGTCCTCGATTTGGTGCGCCTCGTCGAAGATCACCGCGTCGTAGTCCGGCAACACGCGCCCCGGGTGAGGCCCCCGCAGCGCAAGGTCCGCGAAGAACAGGTGATGGTTGACGATCACCACGCGCGCCGATTCCGCCTCACGCTTCATGCGAGTCACGAAGCATTCGTCGTAATGCTCGCACCCGACGCCGATCCGCGTGTCGCTCGACGAGGTGACTTCGCGCCAGATCGGATCGCTCTCTTGCAGCGCAACCAGCTCGGAGATGTCGCCCGTCTCGGTGTCGGGAACCCAACGCTGCAGGCTGTTGAGCGCCAAAGCGTAGCCGGGACGCAAGCCTTCCGCAGAGTCCTTGAACTCGCGCAGGCGCCGCATGCACACGTAGTTCGCGAGTCCTTTCATCACGGAAACGCGCGGCTGGACGCCGAGCGCCCGCGCCACGAGGGGCACGTCCTTGTAGGCGATTTGATCCTGGAGCGCGCGCGTCGCCGTGGAGATGATCACCTTGCGACCGCTGGCCAGCGCGGGCACCAAGTAGGCCAAGGTCTTCCCGGTGCCCGTCCCCGCTTCACACAGCAGCACGCGGTCTTCCGCGAGCGCGCGCTCGACGGCTGTGGCCATCTCCAGCTGTCCGCTCCGCGACTCGTACGATCCGAGTGCCGTCGCGAACGGACCGCCAGGGCCGAGCAACTCCGCCGCAGCGGGCCAGCCGGTGTTGGGGTGGCTACTCACCGACGCAGACTTACCCGCTCCGGGTGACGCAGGGCAGTTCAATCAGAGGGCAGCTCAAACGCACCCCGCCGCCAGGCGTCACTCCATCGCAGGCGGCGGTTGACTCGGCGGAACCGAGCCCTCCACGTCGAGGAACTGCACACCGACGATTTGTCCATCGGCCAGTTCCTTGATCCACACCACGCGCGCCGGATGCAAAGGTTCCGCTTCGTCACCCACCTGAACTTCGAGCTCGTCCCCTTCAGCCAACGGGTCCTCGACGATGATGCGCACGCCGCCGCGACTCACGTTGAGAGTCCAACCCGTGATCTCTTCATTGCCGCGTCGCAGCAACACGCGCTCCGAGGCCTCTCGCCGAGCACCGCCGGACGAACGTCGAGCCTTGTGAGTTCCTGAATCAGCGTCGGTGGGGTCGCTCACGTTGCCTCGAACCATAGCAGAATGACCGGCCGCTCCGTCAGCACTCGTCTTGAGCGCGTCTCCGATCCAGCTGGCAATGCGGTGGAGCTCAGCACGCGGAGGAGCATCTACAGGTTCGAGCTCGCTGATCAGCACCTCGCGAACCGCTCGCAGGCGGGTGTGCGAGTCGCGAACTCGAGCGTCGCGAGCGCGTTGTGAGTCCGACGTGGGTGACTTGAATTGCGCCATAGGAAACCTCTCGGCAACCTCCACTTCTGCAAGTGGTGTGCCCCTCTGCCACAAATCGAGACAGGCTGGTCAGGTTTTTCACTGATGCTGTCGTGGGTTTGGGGGAGAGGGCAGTCACTCCATGCCTCGAACTCCTCATGTCAGCGGAAGCAAACCACTGAAAACGTTCGAATACCGTCCGGTGGGTGAGGCTCCTCCCGGCGCCGCAGCCTGTTTTCGCAACGGCGACGTAGCAAGTGAACTCAGGTGGTGAAACAGCGCACCTCACCCCCGAACCTGTGGGCGAGGGACCACAGCGACCCGGATCCCGCCGTCACACTTGGCAACGGCTTGCGGTATCCGCCGTTAACGACGTAGCGGCCGAAGCACTGCTTGCAATCGCTCACTCGCGCGCGCCGTCCAGGGCGTGACCCCCTCTGCTCTGCGTGGTATGCGCGGCGCCCCGGGAAGACTCGTACCGCGCTGGCTCGAGACACCCCGCGGACCTTTCGCATCCGCGCGAGCGCGCGACTCTAAGAACGACCCATGCTCAGAATGCTTCGCTCAGGCGGCGTCTCCCAGTGGTTGATGGGAGGAATCGTCGTCGCAATCATCGTTGTCTTCATGGTGCCCGCGATGAGCGGCAGTCAGGGCGGTAGCCTGTCCGTTGAGTACGCCGTGAAGGTGCGGGGCAAGAGCGTGCCCGTCAAAGACTACCAAGCTGCGTACGGCTTGATCATGGCCTCGCAGAACCTGACCCCCAAGAAGGCGAAGGGCCTCGGCATTCCGCAAGCTGCGCTGGATGGCCTGGTGGAGCGCGAACTGTTGCTCAACGAGGCCGATCGCTTGGGGATCCGTGTCAGCGAAGACGCGCTGAACGATGAGCTCAAAAACGGACGCATTCACGTCTCCGTCCCCGTCGAGCAACACGGCTACCTCGCACGCTACATCGGCATCGGCGAGGACATGGTGCGTTACCTCCCGGTAAAGAACCGCAAGACCGGTGAGTTCGACATGAAGGAGTACGAGCGCATGATCCGCAACGTAGCGGGTCGCAGCGCTGGGCAGTTCCGCGAGATGCAGCTCGACGAGCTGCGCGCGAATCGGGTGCGCGACCTGGTCAAATCTCGCGTGCGCGTGAGCCCGGAAGAACTCTGGTTCGAGTACCAGCGCGAGAAAGCCCGCGCCACCGCGCGCACCGTAAGCGTGCAAAAAGCCTGGGTGGCGCGCTTCGCCGTCGACACCTCGGACAAGGCCGTTGAAGGCTGGATGAAGGACAACCAAGCCTCCGTCGACGAGAAGTGGGAGCAGGCAAAGGGCGAGTGGGTCGCCAAGTGCCCCGTGGTGCGTGAAATCGTGAGCGCCTTCCCCGAAGGCGCTAGCGACGACGAGAAAGCCACTGCGAAGACGCAACTCGAAGGCTGGCTGGAGAACCTGAAGCAGCCTGGCGCGAACTTCAGCGACCTCGCTCGGGAGTACAGCATGGGTGCGTCTGCGCCCGTGGGTGGCTTGCTCGGCTGCTTGTCAGAGAAGTACGGCCCTGGTTCGAAGGTGCTGCTGGCCGCCGTCGAGGGCATGAAGGCTGGCGATGTCTCGCCGGTGCTGGAGACCCCCAAAGGCTACGTCGTCATCAAGCTCGACCGTCGCCTCGCGGAAGCAGATGTCGTCAAGGTGGGCAAGCGAGAGCTGGCTCGCGCCTTGATGGCGGTGGACGTCACCGAGAAGCGCACCAAGGAAATCGCCGACAAGCTGCTGGAGGCCGCCAAGGGCGGAGAGGCCCTCGGAGAAGCCGCAGATCGCATCGCGGCCGAGTATGCGCTGGACAACAAGAAGCTGAAGGAAGGCGAGGAGTCGAAGGCCCTGACCGATCCGAACCGCCCGAAGCTCAACATCACCGCCGCGTTCGCCCAGGGCAGCCGCCCCCTGCGGGATGCCACGGAAGACATCGCAGACCTCGCCTTCAAGCTCGACAAGCCGGACACCGTGCACCCGAACTTGATCAAACTTCAGGGCGGCTTCGCGGTGCTGCAACTCAAAGAGAAGACGCTGCCAACCAAGGAAGACTTGGAGAAGGAGCGCTTCGAGTACAGCGAGCGCATGCGACAAGCCAAGGAGCAGGAGGCGCTGCGGATCTACATCCAGCGCCTCAAGAAGAACGCCGAGGGGCTGATCGACGAGAACAAGGCGCTGATCGCTTCGGACAAGCAGGACGAAAAGGACGAGGGCTGAGCCCCGGACGGCTCCTGCAATGGACGCCGCACTCAAGCGCCTCACTGTTCAGACGCGTGAGCTCGCGAATGGCCTGCGACTGTTCGCGGTGCGGGTGCCTCATGTGCAGCGCGCGGTGGTGACGGCGCAGCTGAACGTCGGCCCCCACTTCGAGACGCGAAGCACCCACGGGCTCTCGCACTTCCTCGAACACATGCTGTATCGAGGCACCGAGGCTCATCCAACCGCCCACGCCCTCGTCAGCGCAATCGAGCGTCAGGGCGGCTATCTCGACGCAATGACCTACGCGGACCATGGCGTGTTGAGCCTCTCCGCACCCAACCAGAGCTTGGCGGCGTTGATACCGATCTTCGCCGAAGTCTTTCAGCGCCCACGCCTTGGGGAAGACGACCCGCACAGCATCGAGATCGAACGCGGCATCGTGCGCGAAGAACTGCTGGAGGAGCTCGACGCAAGGGATCGCCAGGTCGAACCCGACAACCTGGT